>NZ_QFRW01000296.1 GCF_003265355.1 Glycomyces dulcitolivorans
GTGCGCGGCGGCGGTCGGCTGCGCCGGGCCGCCGGGAGTGCGCCCGAACGGCGAAAGGGCCCGGCGGCGTCCGCCGGGCCCTCCGTCGCGGCGGCCCCTAGAGGGCGCCGAGCAGTGCGGGGTAGTAGCCGGAGGCGTGCCCGGCGGCGTTCGGGTGGTAGGGGACGTCGAGGATCGTGAACCCGTGCAGCCAGGGCGCGCGGGAGCAGATCTCGTGGCCGGTGAACTCGTCCCGGACGTCCACATAGGTGAACCCGTGCGCCTCGGCGGCGGCCTCGATGACCCCCGAGAGCAGGTCGGCGCCCTGGTTCATGCGGACCTGCTCGGCGATGCTGATGGAGCCGAGGGCGTCGCAGGTGTTGCGGGCGGCGAACAGCCGCGGGTAGCCGGTCACGTAGACCTCGGCGTCGGGGGACCGGGTCTCGATCTCGGTGTAGACGGCGTCGAGCTTCGCCGGCAGCTCCTGGGTGGCGCGCCGCTCGGCCTCGACGATCGCGGGCGTGCAGTTCTGGAACGGGGTGATGCAGGCGATGACGGCGTCGGTCCAGCCGATGTCGTTGCCGCCGATGCCGATCGTGACGAGGTCGGTCCCGGCTTCGAGGGCCTGGACCTGCTCGGCGAGGACGTCGCCGGTGGTCGCGCCGCCGCAGGCGACGAAGGTGAAGTCGGCGCCGAGCTCGGCCGCGAGCAGGGCCGGGTGGGCCTTGTTCGAGCGCTGGCAGGCGGCGTCGGTGTAGGGCCCGGCGCCCGAGCCGGAGGAGTACGAGTCGCCGAGGGCGACGTACTCGGGCCCCTGGGCGTGGGCGGCGGCGGGGACGAGGAGGAGCATGGCGAGCGCGGCCGTGGCGATCGTCGCGACGCGTCGGAGTCGGTCCATGGGGGGTCCTTTGCGAGTCGGGGGAAGACTTGCCACACATTGTGAACTCGCCGGTAACTTGTTGGGAACCCCGCGACGATAACAAATCGGGAAATTTACACATCTCGTTCTATTGCGCGGGCGACGGCCGGGTAGTAGCCGTTGGCGTGGCCGAGGGCGTTGGGGTGGTAGGACTCGGCGGTCGGGTAGCGCAGGCCGTGGAGGTAGGGGACCTCGTCGCAGACGGCGTGCCCGGCGAAGGACTCCCTGACGTCCACATAGGTGAATCCGTGTGCGCTTGCGGCGCTTGCGAGGACGTCGGCGAGGAGGTCGGCGGCCTGGTTCATGCGGGCCTGCTCGGCGAGCGAGGGCTGCTGGAGGGCGCCGCAGGTGCGCCGCTCGTTGAACAGGCGCGGGTAGCCGAGGACGAGGACCTCGGCGTCGGGGGCGCGGTCGGCGACGGCGCCGTAGACGCCGTCGAGCAGGCCCGGCAGCTCGACTTGGATGAGGGCTTCGGAGGCCTCGATCTCGTCGGTACAGTTGGTGAGCGGGGTGAGGCAGGCGGCGACGGCCTCGGTCCAGCCGATGTCGTTGCCGCCGATGGTGACCGTGACGAGGTCGGTGCCCTCGTCGAGGGCGCCGAGCTGCTCGGCGAGGAGGTCGGCGCTGGTCGCGCCGGAGCAGGCGGCGAAGTCGAGGTCGGCGCCGAGCCCGTTGGCGAGAAGCCGGGGGTAGGCGAGGTCGGAGCGCAGGCACTCCTGGTCGAAGTACTCCCCCGCGCCGGTGCCGGATGAGTACGAGTCGCCAAGGGCGACGTAGTCGAGGCGCCACGGCGCCGCCTCGGCCGCGGCGGGCAGGAGGACGAGGGCGGCGGACGCGGCGAGGGCCGCGGCCGCGAGGCGCACAGGGTTCATTCGGGCTCCGTTCCGAGTCAGTACGAAAGGGAACTGTATTGCCCGACCGGAACCCCGAGTCCGGAAACCCCCGTTTTACTGACACATCCCGCTATATCGCGATAAATCCGCCCTTAAGGGACCCCTGGCACAAGAGTACCCGGAGGGTGTGACACCGCCCGGGGCCAGCGGGAACGCGAGGCGGGCGGCGGGCGGCCGCCTTCGGGCGAGTCGAGCAGGGCCGCGAACGCGGTGCCGCAGGCGTCCTGCGGGCCTAGGCTGGGGCCATGGGTGAATCGACGGCGCGGCGGCGGGAGAGCATGTCCGACCAGGCCCTCATCGAGGGCACCGGCGCGGACTGGAAGACGTGGCTGGCCCTGCTCGACGAGCGGGGCGCGGCCGACCTCGGGCACACCGCGATCGCGCGGTTGCTGGTGAGCGAGTTCGAGATCGACGGGTGGTGGGCGCAGTCGATCACCGTCGGGTACGAGCAGGAGCGCGGCCTGCGCGAGCCGGGGCAGCGCCCCGACGGCACGTTCAGCGCCAGCGCGTCCAAGACCGTGACCGCCGCGATCGGCACCGCGTTCGAGCACCTGGCCGACCCCGAGCGCCAGGCCGCGTGGCTCGGCGGCCTGGAGCTGACCCAGCGCAGTGCGTCGCCGCCGAAGTCGGTGCGCTTCGACGCCTCCGACGGCAGCCAGGTGTACGCGAACCTGACCGCCAAGGGCGACAAGACGATCGTGGGGATCGAGATCGCGAAGCTCGGCTCGGCCGAGGCGGCCGCCGCGGCCAAGGCCGACTGGAAGGAACGCCTCGGCCGCTTCGCCGAACAGCTTTAGGAGCTCGCGGTCGGCGCCACTTCCTCCGCCGGGGCCGCGGGCGGCGCCGCCTTCTTGCCGGACTTCCCGCCCGAGCGCGAGATCGCCACGCCGACGAGCGCGAGCGTGCCGCCGCCGATGGTCAGCCAGGTCGGGATCTCCCCCAGCAGCAGCCAGGACAGGCCGACCACGATCGCGGGCACGACGTACGTGGTCGCCCCCAGCTTCCCGGCCGTGGTGTACCGCAGCGCGTAACCCCAGGTCAGGAAGGCCAGCGCGGTCGGGAACAGGCCGAGGTAGAGCACGTGCAGCGTCGCCGAGGTGGGGGCGTCGCCGAGCTGCTGCACCAGGCGGGGCGCGAACGGCAGGCACAGGACCGCGGCGATGGCGTTGCCGAAGGCGGTGAACTGGAGCGAGGAGCAGTGCTGGAGCGTGGGCTTCTGCACGACGACGCTGATGGCGTAGGTGACGGCCGAGACGAGGCACAGCAGGACGCCGAGGACGGAGGCGGCGCTGTCGCGCGACATGGAGAGCGAGACGACCGCGACGCCGGCGAAGGCGACGGTGATGCCGAGGTACAGGCGGGGCGGGAAGCCCTCCTTGAGGATCCAGCCGCCGAGGAGCGCGATGAGGATGGGGCCGATGTTGACGATGAGCGCGGCGGTGCCGGCGTCGACGAGCTGCTCGCCCCAGTTGAGGGCGACCATGTAGACGCCGAACCACAGGACGCCGGCGGTGGCGATGCCGGGCCAGGCGCGGCGGCCGGGCAGGCCTTCGCGGCGGACGGCCCAGACGGCGAGGAGGACGACGGCGGCGACGGCGGCGCGGCCGAGGGTCAGGGGGCCGGGGTCGAGGTGGCGGCCGGCGTCGCGGATGGAGACGAAGGCCGAGGCCCAGCAGAAGACGGTCACGCCGACGGCGAGCGCCGCGCGGGTGTGGAATCGCTCGCTCATCGGCGAAGGCTCCTCAAGGTGGGCATCGGGGCGCCCGGGGGCGGTCGGCTTCGGGCGCGGGCTCGGCGCGGTCGGCGCCGCTGAGAACTTAGCACTGGCGGGCGAGGTCGGGCATCTGTGAATCGACTGGGTCGGAGCGACCGATTCCGGGCGGGACGCGAGTGGCACCCGGGTCTTGAGCGGGGCGGGTGGGACCCCTAGGATAGAAAACGGTATCTATGCGAGCGGTCCGGGAAGTACGACGCCGGGCCGGGGCCGATGCGGCCGCCTGGACCATGGCGGACAATGGTCGGACCCCTCCCGTCGAACCGAGACGAGGCGGCCGCGCTCGCGCGCGGCAGCTCGACGGGAATGATCGCTTACTGGAGAGGGAATCTGATTCATGAGTCGGACCGATTTCACGTATGTGGAAAGCGTTAGCCCCGGCAGCGGGCGACGCGATCCGAGAGCGGCGCTGGCCTCCGACGCCGCCGCGCTCAGCCTCGACGGCGACTGGCGCTTCCGGCTGGGCGCCGGGCTCCACGACACCACCGCCGGGTTCGAGGACCCGGCCTTCGACGCCGGGGCCTGGGACGCGCTCGCCGTGCCGTCGATGTGGCAGATGCACGACCTCGACGGCGACGCCCCCTACGGCAGGCCGGCCTACACGAACGTGGTCTACCCGTTCCCGGTCGACCCGCCGCGCGTCCCCGACGCCAACCCCACCGGCGAGTACCGCCGCACCTTCACGCTTCCGGCTGAGTGGCCGGCCACCGGCCGCACGGTCCTGCGCTTCGAGGGCGTCGACTCCGCGTTCGCGGTGTGGGTCAACGGGACCCTGCTCGGCGACGGCAAGGGCTCGCGCCTGCCCTCCGAGTTCGACGCCACCGAGTACCTCAAGCCCGGCGAGAACACCGTCGCCGTCCGCGTCCACCAGTGGTCCTCGGCCTCCTATCTGGAGGACCAGGACATGTGGTGGCTGTCGGGGATCTTCCGGCCCGTCTCCCTCGTCCACCGCCCCGACGGCGGCGTCGAGGACGTGTTCGCGCACGCCGACTACGACCACCGCACCGGCAAGGGCACCCTGCGCGTCGAGGCCCCCGAGGGCGCCCGCGTCACCGTGGCCGAGCTGGGGATCGACGTCGCGGCGGGCGAGAGCGTCACCGTCCCGGTCGAGCCGTGGACGGCCGAGACGCCGCGCCTGTACGACGCGGTCGTCGCCACCGACACCGAGCGCGTCAACTTGCGGATCGGCTTCCGCACCGTCAAGGTCGAGAACGGCCTGCTCAAGGTCAACGGCAAGCGGATCCTCCTGCGCGGCGTCAACCGCCACGAATGGGACCCCGACACCGGGCGAACGCTGACGGTCGAGACGATGCGCCGCGACCTGGAGGTCATGAAGCGCCACAACGTCAACGCCGTCCGCACCAGCCACTACCCGCCCGACCGCCGCTTCCTCGACCTCTGCGACGAGATCGGCGTGTGGGTCGTCGACGAGTGCGACCTGGAGACCCACGGGTTCGTCTTCTACGACTGGCGGAACAACCCCAGCGACGAGCCGATGTGGAGGGACGCGTACCTCGACCGCATGGCCCGCATGGTCGAGCGCGACAAGAACCACGCCTCGGTCATCATGTGGTCCCTCGGCAACGAGGCCCACACCGGACAGAACCTCGCCGCGATGTCCGCGTGGGCCAAGGACCGCGACCCCTCGCGCCCCATCCACTACGAGGGCGACTGGGACTCCGGCTACGTCGACGTCTACTCCCGCATGTACGCCGACCACGCCGAGACCGACCGCATCGGGCACCGGACCGAGGCGTCCACGAAGGACCCCGCGCTCGACGAGCACCGCCGGAACATCCCGTTCATCCTGTGCGAGTACGCGCACGCCATGGGCAACGGCCCCGGCGGCATGACCGAGTACCAGCGCCTGTTCGAGCAGCACGAGCGCTGCCAGGGCGGGTTCATCTGGGAGTGGATCGACCACGGCGTGCGCATGCACACCGAGGACGGCCGCGAGTGGTTCGCCTACGGCGGCGACTTCGGCGAGCCGCTCCACGACGGCAACTTCGTCGTCGACGGCCTCGTCTTCCCCGACCGCGAGCCCTCCCCCGGCCTCGTCGAGTTCAAGAAGGTCGTCGAGCCCGTCCGCATCACCGTCGACCCGGCCTCGGGCCGGATCACCGTCGAGAACCTCCGCGACTTCGCCGACACCGGCGACCTGGAGTTCACGTGGGCCGTCGAGGACGGCGGCGACGCCGAGCACAGCGGGCGCCTCGACCTCCCCGCGCTCGCCCCCGGGAACGCCGCGATCGTCCAGTTCCCCTCGCCCGTCGCCGAACTCGGCGAGGCGCGCGGGGAGCGCTGGCTGACCGTGCGGGCCGTCCTCGCCAAGGACGAGCCGTGGGCCGAGGCCGGGCACGAGATCGCCTGGGGCCAGGCGCAACTCGCCGCGGCCGCCGCTCCGGCGCCGTCCGGCGGCACGCCCGCCGAGGCGGCCGGGGACGGCTACCGGCTCGCGAACGCCGAGTTCGACGCGCTCGGGCGGCTCACCGCGATCGGCTCCCTGGAGCTGGACGGTCCGCGGCTGGACCTGTGGCGGGCGCCCACCGACAACGACCTCCGGTCGTGGCACGCGCCCCTCGCCGACAAGTGGCGGAGCGAGGCCGCGGGCCTGCACCGCCTGGAGCACAAGGTCCTCGGCATCGAGACGGGCACCGACGGGCTGACCGTGACGACCCGCGTCGCCGCGGGCGGCGCCGAGATCGGCATGGGCGCGGTCTACCGGTGGCGGCACGCCGCCGGGCGGCTGTGGCTCACCGTCGAGGTGAACCCCGAGGGCGAGTGGGACTTCCCGCTGCCGCGCCTGGGCGTGCGCACCGAGCTGCCGAAGGACCTCGACGACGTGTCCTGGTTCGGCGGCGGCCCCGGCGAGGCGTACACCGACACCCGCGACGCGGCCCGCGTCGGCCGGTTCCGGTCGACCGTGGCCGGCCTCCAGACCCCGTACGTGTTCCCGCAGGAGAACGGCTCGCGCATCGACGTGCGCTGGGCCTCGCTCTCCGGCGGCGGCCGGAGCCTGAAGGTCTACGGGGCCCCGCACTTCGCGTTCACGGTGCGGCCGTGGACGAGCGAGGACCTGGAAGCGGCGCGCCACCGCACCGACCTGGTCGAGCGCGACCGCCTGTACGTCAACCTCGACGCCGGACTCCAGGGCATGGGCTCGGCCGCGTGCGGCCCCGGCGTGCTCCCCGAGCACCGCCTGCTGCCGCGCCCGAGCGCGTTCACGCTGGGCTTCGAAGTGACCGAATAAGGACGCTGCTACAAGCGGGTGCGGCGGGTTCGCGCGCCGAGGGTGTCCACCGTGTGAACTACCCTGAGTGCGGACCCGTCGCATCCCAACCGGTGAGAGAAGGACCCCTGTGCCGAAGAAGTCGAACGCCGAGACCGGCAAGCGCCCGACCATCCGGGACGTGGCCGCCCGCGCGGGCGTGTCGGTGCCGACGGTCTCGCGGGTCCTCGCGGGGAACTACCCGGTGGCGCCCGCGACCCGCTCGAAGGTGCTGCGCGCCATGCGCGAACTCGACTACGTGGTCAACGCGCACGCCCGGGCCCTGGCGGGCGCGACCACGAAGACGGTGGCGTTCGTCGTCGACGACGTGACGGGGCCCTTCTACGCGTACATCGCGCGCGGCGTCGAGCAGCAGGCGGCCTCCGAGGGGCGGCTGTGCCTGCTGTGCACCACGCACGGCGACCCCGAGCGGGAGCTGGCGGTCGTCGAGCTCATGCGCGAGCAGCACGCCGAGGCCGTGATCGTCGTCGGCGGCGCCTGGGACAACGAGCACTACCGCGAGCGCATGCGCTACTTCGCGACCGCGCTCGACCGGTCCGGCTCGCGCCTGGTCCTATGCGGGCGGCCCTCCCCCGGCGCGGACGTCCCGGCCACGGTCGTCCACTACGACAACGAGGGCGGCGCCTATGCGATGGCCTCGCACCTGCTGTCGGCCGGGCACCGGCGCATCTCCTACATGGGGTTCGGCGAGGGCCTGACCACCACCGACGAGCGCATCCGCGGCTTCAAGCGGGCGCACGCCGACCACGGCGTCGAGGTCGACGAGTCGCTCATCCTGCCCGGGAGCTTCTCCAAGGCGAGCGGGCACGAGCTGACGCGCAAGCTCATCGCCGAGCACGACGACGTCACCGCGGTCTTCGCCGCGACCGACATGGTCGCCGCGGGCGTCTTGAAGGCGCTGCGGGAGGCGGGCATCAGCGTCCCCGAGGAGATGTCGGTCGTCGGCTTCGACGACATCCCGCTCGCTTCGGATTTGACTCCGGCTTTGACGACGGTGCATGTGCCGCACGAGCAGCTGGGCCGCGAGGCGGTGCGCCTGGCGCTCCACAGGGGACCCGAACTGGAGGACCAGGTCGTCCTCGGGACCCACATCGTGGTGCGGGAGACGGTGGCGCCGCCGCGGCGCAAGAAGTAAGGGACGCACCGCGCGGGGCCGGGACTGGTTCAGTCCCGGCCCCGCGTGTTCGTCTTAGCGGCGCTCGTCCCGATCCTTGTCGGTCAGGCGCTCCTTGGCGTCGTGGATCTTGTCGTCGGCCCGCTCGCGCAGGTCGTGCAACTCTTCCTTCGCCTTGCCCTTGAGCTGGTCGGCGCGGCCTTCGTTGGCGAGCTTCTCGTTGTCGGTCGCGTCGCCGAGCTTTTCCTTGGCGCGGCCTTTGAGCTGTTCGGCCTTGTCCTTCGCTTTGTCGAAAGCGCCCATGGTTTCCGTACCCCCTTCGGTGCGGTCCCCTGCGGGATACCCGTTCGGCGCCCGATCATGCACCGCGCCATTCCGGCCGGGGTGAACTTCCGGGGCTGAGCTGCGGATTCAGTCGGTGCAATAGGCGGCGTAGTCGAAGTCGGCGAAGCCGCCTTCGGCGGCGTGGTCCTGGACCCAGAGCCCGGCGAACGCGCCGGTGAAGCCGAAGGCGTGGACGAGACCGTTCTCGATCCAGGTGGCGTGCTCGTCGGACAGGACCGTGGTGTCGCGTTCGAGGCCGGTGTCCTTGCCGTCGTAGGCGAAGCGCAGGACGGGCCCGTCGAACTCGATGCGCAGGTCCAGGCGCGGGGGCGCGGGCGCGATGCGGACCTGGTCGCGGTGCCCGCGGTCGGCCGACGAGAGCGACAGCCACGGCGATCCGTCCTCAAGGGACACTTGCAGGAAGTACCAGTTGAAGGCGTTGTAGTAAGCGCAGATGCCGGCGCTCTGATGAATCGTGGCGGGGGTGAACTCGACATTCGCCTCGAACACGCCGCGCTTCGCGGTGAGCGGCTGCGCGACCAGGCTCGGCGTGCGCTTCCCGAACGGCGACTGGCCGCCGGTGATCCGCAGGTGCGAGGGCCGCTCGGCGAGGCCGAGCCACTCGGGGCCGGCGTGGCGGCGCAGGGTGCTCCAGCGCGGATCGAGCGCCGGGCCGTCGAAGTCGTCGCGGTCCTCGCGCACCGGCCGCGGATGGGCGGGCAGGTCCGGCGCGGGCACTTCGAGTGCCGGTGCGGCCCCGGCGATCCGGGGCCAGCCGTCAACCCAGTCGACCTTCGCGATCGCGGTCTCGCGCCCCAGGACGCACCGGCCGGTCGCATCGCGCTCGCGCGCGTCGTCGGGAATCACGCCTTCGACCTCGGTGTAGGGCCGCGAGGTCAGATAGGTCATGTACCAGTCCCCGGTCTGCGTCTCCACGAAGCAACCGTGACCGGCCTTCTGAAGCGGCAGATCGAGCTTGTCCCGCGAGGTCAAGAGCGGCCCGTTCGGGTCGATCTCATAGGGCCCCAGCAGGTCCCGCGACCGCGCGACGACCGCGCCGTGGTTGAACCCGGTCCCGCCCTCGGCGCACAGCAGGACGTACCAGCCGTCCACCTTGTACAGATGCGGGCCCTCGGTCACCCCGGCCGGACTGTGATCCAGGATCACCACCGGCTCCCCGACGGCCTTCCCGCCCTCCAGCCGCTGGATCTCGATGCCGCGGAAGCCGGTCACCATGTTCAGCAGCCACGTCGACCCGTCCTCGTCATGGAACAGCGCCGCATCGAACCCCCGCCCCGGCAACCGCACCGGATCGGTCCACGGCCCCTCCACCGACTCGGCCGTCGTCAGGTAGTTCGCGCAGTCCTTGTACCCGTACGCGTAGTTGTCCACCACCGAGAACACCAGGTGGAACCGCCCGCCCGCATACGTCAGGTCCGGCGCCCACACCCCCGCCGAATCCGGCACCCCCGCCAGGTCGAGCAGCCGCTCCTCCCCGAGCACCCCGCCGACCTCCTCCCAGTGCCGCAGGTCCCGAGACCGGTGCACCCGCACCCCCGGCGCCCACTCGAACGTCGACGTCGCCACGAAGTACTCCTCCCCCACCCGCACGACCGACGGGTCGGGATGGAAGCCGGACAGGATCGGATTGCGGATCACATCAGTCATAGAAACCGATTCAACCTGGCATTCCCCAGAAAAGCAAGCGCTCTCCCACGCCTGGCGAACCCGGTAGAGGAACCCGGTCGGGTTGCGGATGGCGGATGTCGTGGGGGCGGGGCAGAATTCTCGGGTGACTGATGACTTTGAGATCCGAGAGGTGCTGCCGGGCGAGTACGAGGCGCTCGGGGCGTTGACCGTGAAGGCGTACTTGGACGGGGGGTTCCTCATCGGGGGTCTGGACGACCAGTACGCGCCGCGTCTGCGGGACGTGGCGCATCGGGCCGGGAGTGCGACCGTGCTCGTCGCGGTGGACGGGGAACGGGTGCTGGGCGGGGTGACGATCGCGTTTCCCGGGAGTCCGCTGATGGAGCTGGGCGGGGACGGGGACGCCGAGGTGCGGATGCTCGCGGTCGATCCGGGAGCGGGCGGGCGCGGGGTCGGGTCGGCGCTGGCGGCCGCGTGCGTAGAGCGGGCGCGGGCCGAGGCGGGGACGAAGCGGGTCGTGCTGTGCTCGCAGCAGACCATGGTCGGCGCGCACCGGATCTACCGGCGGCTCGGGTTCGAGCGGGCCCCGGAATTGGACTGGTCGCCGTTGCCCGGCGTCGACCTGTGGGCGTTCTTCCTGACGCTCTAGAGGCCCTGCCTTTAAAGAAACCCGCCATAAATGCGCTTGTAGTCGGCCAGCGCATGGTCGACTTCCGCCTGGCCGAGGCCGTAGCGGGCGAGGTCGTAGCGGTGGCCGTGGGGGCGGGCGGCCTTGGCGGTGTCGAGGGCGTCCTGCTCGGATTGTCCCCATTGGACGCCTAGCCGTTGGAAGAGGGCGGGGAGTTGCTCGGTCTGGCCGGTGAGGTGGCGGTAGGGGACGTCGAGGACGGTGTAGGCGGGGAGGCGGGCGCGTTCGGCGCGGGCGCGGTCGATGCCGGTGGCGAAGAGGCCGAGCCACATGCGGCCGATGTCGCGGGGGTCGGCGTCGGTGGTGTTGAGGGCGGTGGCGGTCTCGGTCATGGAGCACAGCGAGGCGAGGGCGGTGGCGGGGTCGCGGTGGGTCCACACGATCTGGGCGTCGGGGAAGGTCTTCATGAGGGCGCCGAGGTTCCACAGGTGGGCGGGGGCGCGCAGGACCCAGCGGCGGCGGGGCCGGCCGTGCTGGAGGACCTGGAGGGTCTGCTTGAGGTAGCGGTAGTCGGCGGTGTAGTCGCGTTCGAGCATCCACTGGACGTAGCCGGGCGGGTGGACGCGGACGAGGTGGCCGATGCCGTGCGGGAGGACCCAGACGCACGAGTCGGGTTTGTCGGGGTGCATGTCGTAGATGCCGCCGAAGGTGGGGACGGCGCGGCGCTGGGCGTCGACCATGCGTTCGGTGCGGCGGTGCCCGTCTTCAAGGTCGCCGGGGTGCAGGAGTTCGTGGAGGAGGGGCGCGCGGTGGGCGTCGGGGGCGGCGAGGAGGCGCTGGAGGACGGCGGTGCCGGTGCGGGGGACGCCGGTGATGACGATGGGCCGGTCGATGCGCTGGTCGGCGATGTCGGGGTCGAGGGCGTGGAGTTTGCGGATGCGCAGGTGGTTCGCGAGGCGGTCGGTGATCTCCTGGGAGGCGCCGATCCAGCCCATGGGGGTGAGGCCGGGGACGTCGGCGTAGCCGGTGAGGAGGACGCGCATGTCCTCGATGAACTCGTCGTCGCCGTGGGCGGTGGAGTTGGTGCGGTCCTCGGCTTCGCGGACGGCGCGTTCGATGAGGCGGTCGACCTTCTTGCGCCGTCCCGCGATCGCGGGGGTGAGGACCGTGTTGACGGCCCTGAGCCAGGGCGCGACGCGCTCCATATCTATATGACTCCTTTTGTGCCACTAAGAAAGTGAGGTGAGCCTACAGTCGGGTCGACTGCGGGCCCACCTCGGCTGCCTGCCTGTGCAGTCTGCTACTGCGTCTGGGCGGGTTCGAGTGGGATGGCGGCGGCGAGCTGGGGCGCGAGTTCGGCGACGAAGCGGGCCGCGAGGTGGTTGGAGTCGCGGTAGACCAGGAGGTTGCCGACCACGACGGGGCAGGTGCCCTCGTCGACGTCGCAGATCCACGGGACGGGGTCGACGACGTTGGCGCCGGTGTCGGCGACGGCGTCTTCGACCGCTTGGCGGCGTTCGGGTTCGATGAGGGCGTCGTCGAGGTGGCCGACGCAGGTGCTGGCGTCCTCGGGGTTGGCGGCGAGGCAGTCGGGGACGTCTTCGCCGAGGTCGGGGTTGTCGGCGAGGTAGTAGACCTCGTCGGTGGACGCTTCGAGGCGCTCGACGCTGTCGACCCAGCCGTCGGTCCAGGCCTGGTCGGGGTCGTCGGCGATGACCTCCTTCTCGTCGTAGGTCGCGGCGACGACGGCGTCGGGCCGGATCTCGTCGAGGAGGTCGTAGACGCCGTCCTTCCATTCGGGGCACTCGGTGTACTCGCGCTGGAGCTTCGGGTCGTATTCGGCGACGTCGGGGACGGAGCAGGCGGCCTTGGTCATGGCGAGCAGGCGCCAGCCGGAGGCTTCGGCGAGCTGGTTGAGGGCCGGGAACCACTGGGCGGCATGGGAGTCGCCGAAGAGGACGAGGGTCTTCTCGCCGTCGGGGTCGCCGTACCAGCAGTCCTCGTTGACGGCGGGGTCGTCGCGTTCGACGACGCAGCCGTCGTCGTAGAGGGCGGGCTCGTCGAGGCGGGCGTCTTCGAGCGCGGGCGTGAGGTTCGCCGGAACGACGTCCACATCGGAGGATTCGTCGAGGAGCTCCCACACGGTCGCCTCGTCGCCGGTGATCTCGGCGGCCTCCTCGTTGGAGGCGGTCGGCATCGGCTGGAGCGAGGCGAGGATCGACAGGGCCAGCGCGGCGGTGATGAGCCCGCCGCCCATCGCGAGGGCCCGCGAGGGGACCTGGACGAGGGTGCGGCGAGTGCGGATCGGGTTCTCCACGAGGTGGAAGGTGGCGACGGCGAGGAGGAACGCGGCGGCCATGAGCACCAGGTAGTGGCGCAGGCGCGGCTCCTCAAGGCCGAGGACGGCGGGGCCGATCATGACCAGGGGCCAGTGCCACAGGTACAGGCCGTAGGAGATCTTCCCGACGTACTGCGCGGGCGCGATGCCGAGGATAAGGCGTGCGCCGAAGCGGTGCGGGGCGCAGCCGGCGGCGATGACGAGGGCCGTCCCGGCGACGGGGAGGATCGCGGCGGTGCCGGGGAACGTGGTGCGCTCGTCGATGAGGAAGACGGAGGCGACGACGAGGCCGAGGCCGGCCCACGAGAGCGGGGCGGCGGCCCAGGCGGGGAGGCGCCGCAGCCGGTTCGCCGCGACGGCGACGCCGGCGCCTGCGGCGAGTTCCCATGCGCGCGTGTGGATGCCGAAGTAGGACCAGACGGGGTCGGGCCCGGACTGGGTGGCGCTCAGGTAGAGCGAGGCGGCGCCGACGCAGGCGAGGACGAGGGCGACGGCGGTGGTGCGGCGGCGCCTCAGGTGGCCGGCGCGGGCGAAGCGCCCGCCCCAGATGCGCTTGGCGACCAACGCGATCGCGAGCAGCAGCAGCGGCCACAGCAGGTAGAACTGCTCCTCGACCGCGAGCGACCAGAAGTGCTGGAGCGGGGAGGGCGCGGCGTCGGCGTTGAGGTAGTCGGTGCCTTCGCGGGCGAGGCGGATGTTGACGACGTTGAGCGCGGCGGCCGCGGCGTCGGTGGCGATGTCGTGGAGTCTGGTGCGCGGCAGCCAGAACCAGGCGGCGGCGAGCGTCGCGGCCAGGACGACGGCCGCGGCGGGCAGGAGGCGCACGGCGCGGCGGGCGTAGAAGCCGGTGATCGAGATCGTGCCGGTCCGGTCCATCTCGCGCAGCAGCAGCGAGGTGATGAGGAAGCCGGAGATGACGAAGAAGACGTCGACGCCGATGAAGCCGCCTTCTGAGTAGAAGAAGCCGATGTGGGCGGCGATGACGGCGCCGACGGCGAGGGCTCTGAGGCCCTCGATGTCGGGTCTCCAGTGGCTGGGACGCGCACTGGTGGCCTCGGTTGCGGCGGCCGGGGCGGCCGCTTCGGTCATGGGGGCGGCGTCGGGGGACGCCGCCGATGTGTTCGCGTTGGTCAGACGCATATATCGGGTCTCCGCAATGGTTCACCGGGCAGGGACTCGCCGGTCGGGCAGGACCGGCCTCTGGCGATGGGGATGGGTACCGGGGACGAACGCCGACCATAGCATTCGGTTCTTATACGGACCGACCCCCTTGAAACCGGTGAAATCAGTCTCAAGGGGGTCGATTACCGCGAGTGAGACCCGTCCCGGAGGACGGGACGGCGCCTTACGGGACGCCGGGCGCCTCGGGGGTCTGGCGCAGCAGGCCCTCCTGGGTCGCCGAGGCGATGTGCAGGCCGTCGGCGTCGAAGAAGCGGCCCTGGGCCAGGCCGCGGCCGTCGGCCGCGGTCGGGGAGAGCGAGTCGTAGAGGATCCAGTCGTCGAACCGGAACGGGCGGTGGAACCACAGGGCGTGGTCCAGGCTCGTCCCCAGGTAGCCGCCGGGGCCCCAGACCGCGCCGTGGCGCGACAGGACCGAGTCCAGCAGCGTCAGGTCCGAGGCGTACGTCAGGACGCACACGTGGATGAGCGGGTCGTCGGGGAGCTTCCCGTCGGCCTTCATCCACACCCGCTGGTGCTCCAGCGCCGGGCGCTCCCCCGAGGCGGAGAAGCCCGAGCCGCCGATGTACCGCACGTCGATCGGGCGCGGCACCCGCGCCCACATGCCCAGGCGGTCCGGGTGCGACTTGAGCTGCTGGCTCAGCGGCGGGATCGACTCGGGGTCGGGCAGGTCGCCCGGGGCGGCGTCGGCGTGCTCCAGGCCCGGCTCGCCGGTGTGGAACGACGCCGACATGAAGAAGATCATCTGGCCGTTCTGGAGGGCGACCGTGCGCCGCACCGAGAACGAGCGGCCGTCGCGGATGTTCTCGACCTGGTAGATGATCGGCTTCGTCGAGTCGCCGGGGCGCACGAAGTACCCGTGCAGGGAGTGCACGCGCCGGTCGGCCGGGACGGTGCGCCCGGCCGCGACCAGCGCCTGCCCGGCGACCTGGCCGCCGAACACCCGCTGGAGGCCGACCCCGGCGCGCGGCCCGCGGAACAGGCCGGCGTCGATGCGCTCCAGGTCGAGGACGCCGAGGAGCGAGTCCACGGCGTCCTGTCCCACCAGGACCTCGACCATCTAGGAGCCGATCTGGTGGACCCGGACCGTGTTGGTCGAGCCCGGCGTGCCCGCCGGGGTGCCCGCCACGATGACGACCAGGTCGCCGGGGGCGGCCAGGTGGTGCTCCTGGAGCGTCTTGTCGACCAGCGTGAACATCGCGTCGGTGTGGTCGACGTGCTCGACGAGGTAGGAGTCGGTGCCCCACGACAGCGCCATCTGGTTGCGGACCGACTCGATCGGCGTGAGGCCGTAGATCGGGCGGTTCGGCTTCAGGCGGGCCAGGCGCTTGACGGTGTCACCGGTCTGGGTGAACGCGACGAGGGCCTTCGCGCCGATCGCGTCGGCGATCTCGGCCGCGGCGTGCGTGACGGCGCCGGACTTGGTGCGCGGGTCGTGGAGCAGCTCGCGCAGGCCGATGGGCCCGCCCTCGGTGGTCTCCACGATCTTCGCCATGGTGCGGACGGTGCCGATCGGGTACTTGCCGACCGAGGTCTCACCGGAGAGCATCACGGCGTCGGTGCCGTCGAGGACGGCGTTGGCGACGTCGGAGACCTCGGCGCGGGTCGGGCGGGCGTTCTCGATCATCGAGTCGAGCATCTGGGTGGCGACGATGACCGGCTTCGCGTTCTCGCGGCAGAGGCGCACGATCTCCTTCTGCACGATCGGGACCTCGTCGAGGGGCATCTCGACGCCCAGGTCGCCGCGGGCGACCATGACGCCGTCGAAGGCCAGGACGATCTCTTCGAGGCGCGCGACGGCCTCGGGCTTCTCGACCTTCGCGATGATCGGGCGGCGCACGCCGACCTCGTCCATGACCTTGTGGCCCAGGCGGACGTCGTCGGGGGTGCGCACGAACGACATCGCGATGAGGTCCACGCCGAGGTTCAGGGCGAACTTCATGTCCGAGATGTCCTTCTCGGACAGCGCCGGGACGGAGATCGCCACGTTCGGCAGGGACAGGCCCTTGTTGTTCGAGACCGGGCCGCCCTCGACGACCAGGCACTCGACGTCGGTGTCGTCGGCGCCGAGGACTTCCAGCGCCAGCTTGCCGTCGTCGACCAGGAGGCGGTCGCCCTTGGAGACCTCGCCCGGGAGCTTCTTGTAGGTGCAGGAGACGCGGTCGTGGGTGCCCTCGACGTCGTCGGAGGTGATCTTGATCCGGTCGCCGGCGTTCCACTGCTCGGAACCGTTGGCGAAGGTGCCCAGGCGAATCTTGGGGCCCTGCATGTCGGCGAGGATCGCGACGGGCTTCCCGGCGGCCGCGGCGGCCTCGCGCACCATCTGGTACACGGCCTCGTGGTCGGACTGGGCGCCGTGGGAGAAGTTCATGCGGGCGACGTTCATCCCCGCGTCGATCAGGCCGGCCATGCGCTCGGGCGTGGCGGTCGCAGGCCCGATGGTGCAGACGATTTTTGCTCTACGAGTCACCCTGCGATGGTATATCGGACGCCCACTCGCACTCAGGGGGTCACCGCAGTTGAGAGCTGCAATTCACGGTTCTGGAAATGCACAATGAACGTAGGCGGAATTGAGCGCAGAGGCATATTCACTGCGCTCAATTCCGCCTATTGGCGTTATGCCGCGAGCGGCTGCGCGGAGGCCGAAACGGGCGCCGGAAGCGCCGTCTGGCCGCCGAGGTAGCGGTGCGCCGCGGCGGCCGCGGCGCGGCCCTCGGCGATCGCCCACACGATGAGCGAGGCGCCCCGGTGGGCGTCCCCCGCGACGAACACGCCGGGCGCGTCCGTCTGCCAGTCCTCGCCGCAGTCGATCACGTTGCGCCGCGTCCGCTCGATCCCGAACTGGCGCAGCAGCGGCTGGTCCTCGGTCCCGGCGAACCCGATCGCCAGGAGCACGAGGTCGGCGGGCACGAGCCGCTCGGTCCCCGGCACCGGGACGACGTCGCGCCGGCCCTGGGACTTGTCGACGGTGACCTCCGAGAGGCGCATCTGGCGCACGTGCCCGTGCTCGTCCCCGACGAACTCCGCGGCGGCCGAGCCGTAGTTGCGCTCCCCGCCCTCTTCGTGCGCCGGGTAGTTGCGGACGATGACCGGCCACGTCGGCCACGGGTCCTTCACGTCGTCGCGGTCCGACGGGGGCATCGGGTACAGGTCGAGCTGGCGGACCGAGGCCGCGCCCTGCCGGTGGGCCACGCCCAGGCAGTCCGCGCCGGTGTCGCCGCCGCCGATGATGACCACGTGCTTGCCCTTGGCGTCGATCGGCGCGAACGGGGCCTTGCCCGCCGCGACCTGGTTGGCGCCCACGAGGTGCTCCATCGCCTGGTGGATCCCGGCGAGGTCGCGCCCCGGCTGGTCGGTCTCGCGCCCTTCGAGCGCGCCCACGGCCAGGACGACCGCGTCGTGGCGCTCGCGCAGGTCCGCGGCCGTGAGGTCCACGCCGACGTTCACGTCGCACAGGAACTCCACGCCCTCGGCCTCCATCTGGGCCACGCGGCGGTCGATGTGGTGCTTCTCCAGCTTGAAGTCGGGGATGCCGTAGCGCAGCAGCCCGCCCGGAGAGTCGTCGCGCTCGTACACCGTGACCGAGTGGCCCGCGCGGGCCAGCTGCTGGGCCGCGGCCAGGCCCGCCGGGCCCGAGCCGACGACCGCCACCGACTTGCCGGTGGCGAACGCCGCCGGGCGCGCCTCGACGTTGCCGTCGTCGAACGCCCGGTCGATGATCTCGACCTCGATGTTCTTGATGGTCACCGGGTCGTCGCCGATCCCCAGGACGCACGCGGCCTCGCACGGCGCCGGACACAGCCTGCCGGTGAACTCCGGGAAGTTGTTCGTCGCGTGCAGCTGCTCGATCGCCGCGCCCCACCGGTCGGTGCGCGCCAGGTCGTTCCACTCCGGGATCCGGTTGCCCAGCGGGCAGCCGTTGTGGCAGAACGGGATCCCGCAGTCCATGCACCGCGAGGCCTGGGCCTTCACGAGCTGGTTCGTCGTGCGGGTGTACACCTCGCGGTTGTCGAGGATGCGCACCGGGATCGGGCGCTTCTTCGGCACCTCGCGCTGGTGTTCGAGGAATCCACTCGGGTCAGGCATTGGCGGCCTCCGTCTGGGCTTGCTGGAGGGCGAGAACGGCCTTGTACTCGCGCGGGATGACCTTGGTGAAGCCGCTGGCGGCCTTGGGCCAGTTGCCGAGCAGCTCCGCAGCGACCTCCGAGCCGGTGGCCCGGCCGTGGCGCAGCAGCAGCGAGTGGACCAGGTCGATGTCGGAGGCCGACAGCGGGTCCAGGTCCGCCAGCGCGGTGTTGGTGCGCGACTCGTCCAGGCGCCACACGTAGGCGACGCCCCCGGACATGCCAGCCGCGAAGTTGCGGCCGGTGGAGCCGATGACGAGGACGGTGCCGCCGGTCATGTACTCGCAGCCGTGGTCGCCCACGCCCTCGACGACGGCGACGGCCCCGGAGTTGCGGACGGCGAAGCGCTCGCCGACCTTCCCGCGGATGTACGCCTCGCCGGAGGTCGCCCCGTACAGGAGCGTGTTCCCGGCGATGACGTTGTCCTCGGCCTTGAACGGGGCCCCGGCGTCGGGGGCGAGCACGAGGCGCCCGCCCGAGAGGCCCTTGCCGACGTAGTCGTTGGCGTCGCCGACGAGCTTGAACGTCGCGCCCCGGGTGAGGAACGCGCCGAAGGACTGCCCGGCGGTGCCGCGGAAGGTGATCTTGACCGAGTCGTCGGCCAGGCCCTCGCGGTGGGCGCGGGAGACCGCGGCGCCCAGCAGCGCCCCGACGGAGCGGTCGGTGTTGCGGATGGGCAGGTCGGCCTCGATCTTCTCGCCGTGCTCGACGGCGGGGCGGACGAGGTCGACGAGCTTGGCGCCGAGGGTGTCGGCGACGCCGTGGTCCTGGACGGTGGCCTGGACGCGCGGGCCGGCGACGGGCGCGGCGATGACGTTGGCGAGGTCAACGCGGGCGGCCTTGCGGCCGGGCGCGGGGATCTGCTGGAGCCGTTCGACGTTACCGATGGCCTCGTCGAGGGTGCGGTAGCCGAGCTCGGCGAGGTGCTCGCGGACTTCCTCGGCGATGTAGCGGAAGAAGTTCTCGACGAACGCCGGGTCGCCGGTGTAGCGCTGGCGCAGGACCGGGTCCTGGGTGGCGACGCCGACGGGGCAGGTGTCGAGGTGGCACACGCGCATCATGACGCAGCCGGCGACCACGAGCGGGGCGGTGGCGAAGCCGAAGCCCTCCGCACCGAGGAGCGCGGCGACGACGACGTCGCGGCCGGTCTTCATGGCGCCGTCGACTTCGAGGCGGACGCGGTCCCGCAGGCCGTTGCGGATGAGGGTCTGCTGGGCCTCGGCGAGGCCGATCTCCCACGGGGTGCCCGCGTGCTTGATCGAGTTGGCCGGGGAGGCGCCGGTGCCGCCGTCGTAGCCGGAGATGAGGATGGTGTCGGCCTTGGCCTTGGAGACGCCCGCGGCGACGGTGCCGACGCCGACCTCGGAGACCAGCTTCACGTGGACCTCGGCGTCGCCGCCGCCGGCGTGCTTGAGGTCGTGGATGAGCTGGGCGAGGTCCTCGATGGAGTAGATGTCGTGGTGCGGGGGCGGGCTGATGAGGCCCACGCCCGGGGTGGCGTTGCGGGTCTTGGCGATCCACGGGTGGACCTTGTTGCCGGGCAGCTGGCCGCCTTCGCCGGGCTTGGCGCCCTGCGCCATCTTGATCTGGATGGCGTCGGCGGTGGCCAGGTACTCGGAGGTGACGCCGAAGCGGCCGGAGGCGACCTGCTTGATCGCCGAGCGGCGCTCGGGGTCGTAGAGGCGGTCGACGTCCTCGCCGCCCTCGCCGGAGTTGGAGCGCCCGCCGAGGCGGTTCATGGCGATGGCGAGCGTCTCGTGGGACTCACTGGAGAGGGCGCCGTAGGACATCGCGCCGGTGTGGAAGCGCTTGACGATGGTCTCGACGGGCTCGACCTCGTCGAGCGGGACGGGGGCACGCGAGTCGTCGAAGCCGAGCATGCCGCGCAGCAGACCGGAGTCGGCGGCGATGGCGTTGACTTTCCCGGTGTAGCGCTTGAAGACCTCGTACTGGCCCGAGCGGGTGGCGTGCTGGAGCAGGAACACCGTCTCGGGGTTGAACAGGTGCACTTCGCCTTCGCGGCGCCACTGGTAGTCGCCGCCCGGGGGCAGCGGCTCGGAGGCCTCGACGGTGCGCTCGTAGGCGGCGCGGTGGCGCTCGGCGACCTCTTTGGCGAGGGTCTGGAGGCCGATGCCGCCGACGAGGGAGTCGGTGCCGGTGAAGTAGCGGTCGACGAAGTCGGCGTCGAGGCCGACGGCCTCGAAGATCTGCGCGCCGGTGTAGGAGGCGATCGTGGAGATGCCGATCTTCGACATCACCTTGAGCACGCCCTTGCACAGCGCGTTGATGTAGTTCTCGATCGCCTGGGCCGGTTCGGCGTCGACGACGCCCTGCGCGCACAGCTCCTCGACGGAGTCGAACGCGAGGTACGGGTTGATCGCGGCGGCGCCGTAGCCGAGGAGGACCGCGGCGTGGTGGACCTCGCGGCAGTCGCCGGTCTCGACCAGGAGCGCGACCTTGGTGCGGGTCTGCTCGCGCACGAGGTGCTGGTGCACGGCGGCGGTGAGCAGGAGCGAGGGGATCGGCGCGAGGTCGGCGGTGGAGTCGCGGTCGGAGAGGACGAGGATGCGCACGCCGTCCTCGATGGCCTCGGAGACGTGGCGGCAGATCTCGACCAGGCGGTCCTTGAGCCCGCGGGAGCCGTGGCGGGCCTTGTAGACCCCGGAGACGCGCACGGCCTGGAAGCCGGGCATGTCGCCGTCCTCGTCGATGTGGAGGATCTTCGCGAGCTCCTCGTTCGACAGGACGGGGCGGGCCAGCTCGATCTGGCGACAGGAGTGCGGGCCGGGTTCGAGGAGGTTGCCCTCGGGGCCGACGGTGGTCCCGAGCGCGGTGACGAGCTTCTCGCGGATGGCGTCCAGCGGCGGGTTGGTGACCTGCGCGAACAGCTGCGTGAAGTAGTCGAACAGGAGCTTGGGGCGCTTGGAGAGCCCGGCGATGGGGGTGTCCGAGCCCATGGACACCAGGGGTTCTTCGCCCTTGGCGGCCATGGGGGCGAGGAACATGCGCAGCTCCTCGTCGGTGTACCCGAAGGTGAGCTGGCGGCGGCGCACGGACTCGGCGTCGTAGGTGCGCGGCTTGCGCTCGGGGAGCTCTTCGAGGCGGATGAGCCCGGCGTGGAGCCAGTCCCCGTAGGGGTGCTCCTTGGCGAGGGCGTCCTTGACCTCTTCGTCGTCGACGATGCGCCCGGCCTCGGTGTCGACCAGGAACATGCGGCCCGGCTCCAGGCGGCCCTTCTGGGCGACCTTCGCGGGGTCGATGTCGACGACCCCGGCTTCGGAGGCGAGGACGACGAGGTCGTCGGTGGTGCGCCACCAGCGGGCGGGGCGCAGGCCGTTGCGGTCGAGGACCGCGCCGATCTGCGTGCCGTCGGTGAAGCAGACCGCGGCCGGTCCGTCCCACGGCTCCATGATCGAGGCGTGGTAGCGGTAGAAGTCGCGGCGCTTGGGGTCCATGGTCGCGTTGTGCTCCCACGCCTCCGGCATCATCATGAGCATCGCGTGGGGCAGGCTGCGCCCGCCCAGGTGCAGCAGCTCGACGACCTCGTCGAAGTTGAGCGAGTCGGACCCGTTCGGGGTGTTGATCGGGAACAGGCGGCGCAGGCGCCCGGGCAGGGCCGCGGTCGCGAGCTCGGCCTGGCGGGCGGTCATCCAGTTGCGGTTGCCGCGGATCGTGTTGATCTCGCCGTTGTGGGCGACCATCCGGAACGGGTGGGCCAGCGGCCACGACGGGAACGTGTTGGTGGAGAACCGGGAGTGGACCAGCGCGATCGCGGAGGTCAGGCGCTCGTCGGCGAGCTCCGGGTAGAACTGCGGGACCTGCGCGGGGGTGAGCATGCCCTTGTAGACGACGGTCCGGGAGGAGAGCGTGACGATCGCGGCGCCGTCGAGGTGGCGCTCGCGCAGTTCGCGCTCGGCCTGCTTGCGCACGCAGAACGCGAGCCGGTCGAGCTCGATCCCGGAGGCGAGGGCGTCCTCGGCGGCGAGGAACACCTGGGAGACGCGGGGCTTGCAGGCGGCCGCGGCGGCGCCGAGCCCGGACGGGTCGGTGGGCACGTCGCGCCAGCCGAGGACGCGGCAGCCTTCGGCCACGGCGTACTTCTCGACGATCGCGCGGGCGCGCAGGGTCTCGTCGTCCCCTTCGGGGGTGAAGACGAGGCCGGCGGCGTAGTGGCCGGCGGCGGGGAGGGCGAAGCCGACCGCGTCGCGGTAGAAGGCGTCCGGGATCTGCAGCATGATGCCCGCGCCGTCGCCCGAGTCGGGGTCGGGGGCGGTGGCGCCGCGGTGCTCCATGCGCACGAGCGCGGACAGGCCCCGCTCGATGACGTCGTGGGCGGCCCGGCCTTGCATGTCCGCGACGATGGCGACGCCGCAGGCGTCGTGTTCCCAGTTGGGGCGGTAAAGACCGGGTTCGGTGTGCAGGGCAGAAACCAACCGTGGCCTCCTTCGTCGTCGAGCGCTCGCAGCAGGTGGGGGCGCTGGAGCACAGCGGTGTTTCATACGGGACGACGTCGGCCCGAGCGAATGCAAAGTGTCAGGCGAGTGTAATGCATCGCTCATCTATCGGACACCATCGTCCTACGATCCGAGCAGGTCGGGCGGTTTTTCTGAACGAGCCCTCAGGAAGCGCGCAACCGGCGTGTAATGAGGGTGTAACAGCCGCCCGGACAAGTGCCGCCGGGCCGTGCGGGCCGGTGGATGCGGGTCGTTAGAGTGATCCCATATCGCACGGTGCCCATCCCGTGCAGGCACCCCTCAATCAGAGTACTTTCGCAAGGAGCCTTTCACCAATGACCTATCCCCCGCCCCCAGGCTACGGACAGCAGCCGCAGCAGCCGGGCTACCCGCCGCAGCAGCCGGGCGGGTACGCCCCTCAGCCGCAGCAGCCCGGTTACGGGCAGCCCTCCCAGCCCCCCGGCTACGGCCAGCAGCCCGGCTACCCGCCGCCCCCCGGAACGCCCGGCGGCCCTTACGGCGCTCCCCCGCCGATCCCGCCCTCGGGCGGAGGCGGCGGCAACCTCGTCTGGAAGATCGTCCCGGCGGTCCTGGTCGTCCTCGGCCTGGGCATCTGGTTCATCATCCGCTTCGTCGCGAACGACGGCGACGCCGGCGACGCCCTCGACGACCTGACCGACTCCGACACCTCGGCGTCGGTCGCCGAAGGCGACTGCCTGGTCGAGGACCTGACCACGACCACCACGTCCACCGACACGGACCCGACCGCCGGCCTCACCGCCGGGTGCGACGCGGCCGAGGCGTACTGGACCGTCAACAAGGTCGTCGACAACCCCGACCTGCGCGCCGACTCGCTCGGCGAGCTGGAGGAGTACACCGGCATCGAGACCGAGTGCGGCGCCGTGGCGCTGCGCGGGGCCTTCGGCGAGGTCTGGCAGTCCTACTTCTACGTGTACGACTGGGACGGCGGCGCGGTGGACTAC
This sequence comes from Glycomyces dulcitolivorans, assembly GCF_003265355.1. Lineage (GTDB taxonomy): Bacteria > Actinomycetota > Actinomycetes > Mycobacteriales > Micromonosporaceae > Glycomyces > Glycomyces dulcitolivorans. Next base: position 23,646 of record NZ_QFRW01000296.1, read on the forward strand.
CTGCTGTGCCTGACCGCCATCGAGAAGGAGAACGCCGACGGCGCGCTCCCGATCACCCCGACCACCGGCGACTGCACCGACGGCAACGGCCTGAAGATCGACTGCTCGGCCCCGGGCGCGCTCTACACCGTCGAAGAGGTCGAGACCTACGACCCGCCGGTCGAGGAGTCCACCTGGGACTACACGACGGCGCTCGGCGGCTGCCCGAACTCCAGTTACTACGCCACGTCGCTGATCGGCGGCGACGGGCTCATCTGGGGCGCGTACTGCTCCAGCGACAACGTCTAGACGACGCGTCTTCGAGGGCCGCTCCCGCACTGCGGGGGCGGCCCTCTTCTCGTCTACAGGGCCCTCGCCGGGGCGCAATATGATGGAGGGGAACCGCCCCGAGCACGGCCACCCGACGGAGAGCCGCCATGACCTACCCGCCCCCGAACCCCTTCGACCCCTCGCAGCAGCCGGGATACGGCCAGCCCTCGGCGCCCCAGCACTACACGACCGACGCCGACCCGTACTCGCGCCCCGACGTGTACGGCCCCGGCACCGGCTACGGCAACCCGCCGCTGAACGTCCAGCCCGGCTCCGCCCCGCCCGGCACCCCCTACTCGCCCGGCGCGCCCGGCTACGTGCCCGGCCAGCCCGCGCCCCAGCCCACCGGCGCCTTCCAG
>NZ_QFRW01000297.1 GCF_003265355.1 Glycomyces dulcitolivorans
GCCGTCCTCGCCGCCGCGCACCCCGGCGGGCCCGGCGCCGTCGGCATCGGCCTGGCCGACCCCGTCCGCTCCCCCGACGGCCTGCGCGGCGCCCTCGAACAGGCCCGCCACACCGCCGCGCTCGCCCAGCCCCGGCCCGGCAGCATCGAGGTCGCCGAACCCGACCACCTCGTCTCGCACCGGATGCTCCTGGCCGCCGTCCCCCCTGACGTGTCGAAGGCGTTCCGCACCCGCGTCCTCGACCCGCTCCTCGAATACGACGCCCGGCACCGCTCCGACCTGCTGCCGACCCTGCGGCGGTTCCTCGAATGCGACGGCTCCTGGCGCCAGTGCGCCGTGAGCCTGCACGTCCACGTGAACACCGTCCGGTACCGCATGCGACGCGTCGAGGAGCTCACCGGCCGCGACCTGCGCAACCCCCTCGACCGGATGGACCTCGCACTGGCGGTCAGCCTCGACTGACCGCCCCGACAGCGGGCGGCGCAGGGGGCGCCGCCGCAGCATCCCGCCGCGAGGCGGGACCATCGAAGGGGGAGCAACACATGGGGAACACCGCGGGGCTCGTGCTCGCCGCAGGCGCCGGAAGGCGCTTCGGCCAGCCCAAGGCCCTCGTCCAGTACGACGGCCGCAGCCTGCTCGACCGGGCCGTGGCGACCTTGCGCGACGGCGGGTGCCGCCAGATCCTGGCGGTGCTCGGCGCCGGGGCCGAGCAGGCGCTGTCGGCGGCGACGGAGGCGTTCACGCCGGTGCTCAACCGGCGCTGGGGGCAGGGGCTGTCGACGTCGCTGAAGGCGGGGCTCGCCGCCGTCCCCGAGCGCTACGACGGGGTCGTCGTGACCCTCGTCGACCAGCCGCGCATCGAGGCCGAGGCGGTCCGGCGGCTCATCGCGGCCGCCGACGAGGGGGCCACGGTCGCGGTCGCGACGTACGCGGGACGGCGCGGCCACCCGATGTACTTCGCACGCGAGCACCTCGACGGCATCGCCGACGGGGCCGCCGGCGACCGGGGGGCCCGCGACTTCATCGCCGCGAACCCCGGCCTGGTGCGCGAGGTCGCGTGCCCGGGCGACCCGATCGACGTCGACACCCCGGCCGACCTCGAAGCGCTCCAGCACCCGAGCCCCGCTTAACGAGCGGGCCTGATCGCGCACTGCTGCCAGCGTCGTCAGCGGTGCGTCAAACGCCCCTCAGGCCTAGAACCAGAGGTCGATCTCGCGCTTCGCGGACTCCTCGGAGTCCGAGGCGTGCACCAGGTTCTGCTGGTTCGACAGCGAGAAGTCGCCGCGGATCGTCCCCGGCTCGGCCTTGCGGCCGTCGGTGGCGCCGGCGAGCTTGCGCACCACCGGGATCGCCTCGTCCCCGGCCACGACCAGGCTCACCAGCGGACCCGAGGTCATGAAGTCCTTCAGGCCCTCGTAGTACGGCCGGCCCACGTGCTCGGCGTAGTGCGCGTCCGACAGCGCCGCGTCCATGGTGCGCAGCCGCAGCTCCTCGACGCGCAGGCCCTTGCGCTCCAGGCGGGCCAGGACTTCGCCGATGAGCCCGCGCCGGACGGCGTCGGGTTTGATCAACACGAGCGTGCGCTGCTCGGCCACGTGAAACTCCTTGTAAGCGTCTGTCGGATTAGTGGCTGCCATCGTAAGCGATGTTGTGTCCGTTGCCTCACCCACGTACGATTCACGTTGAAACCCGGTTTCCCAGTTGCGGATGAGGTGTCCCAGATGCCCTCGAGACAGCCACCCCGTCCCGCCCCGCGGCCTTCCAAGGCCCCCAGCCGGGGCGGCGCCAAGGGCGGAGCCGCTCGCGGCGGGGCGAAAGGCGCCGCCGTCAAGGGCGGCGCCGCGCGCAAGGCGGCGCCCCTGAAGGCGCAGCCGCGCGGCAACCAGCGGCAGCAGGCCCGGGGCATGACCGCCGAGCAGCTGCGCCAGCAGCGCCTCCAGATGGACCAGCAGCGGCGGCAGAATCAGGCCCGCTGGTGGGCGATCAACCAGCACGCCATGAAGGACCTCCACTCGCGCCAGCACCACGCGGCCGGCGGCGAGGCGATCGGCACGGTCCTCAACGCGGACAGGCGGATGCGGTGGCGCACTTCGCGGGCGATCGGCGCCATCACTTTACTGATCCTGGCGTTCTTCTTCGCGTCCATGGCGGTCGGCGCGCAGAGCGTCGGCATCGCCGTGCTCGCCTTCGGGTGCCTGGCGGGCACCATCGCGTTCTTCACCGTCGAGCACTCGGCCCGGCGCTTCCCGCAACCGGTTCCCGCGCCGCCGCTCATCGGGCAGCACCGGCTCGAAGACCTCATCGTCGAGGACGACCCGCCGCGCCCCGCCCCGGTGAGGCAGCCCGAGCGCGGCTCGCTCGACGACCTGTTCGAGCCGAACCGGCCCGAGACGGAACCGCTTCCGCCGCAACCTGAACCGGAACCGGACCAGGCCGCCGCGGCGCCGACGATCGTCGTCCCCGTCGTGGTCCCGGTCGAGGAGCCCGAACCGGCTAAGGCCGAACAGGCCCCGGCGCCGGTCGAGAAGCGGCCCGAGGAGACCGTGCCGGTCGAGGACGAGCCCGTCGCGGCCGATGTCATGGCCATTGCGCTGGCGGTCGAGGAGCCCTCTGAGCCCTTGCCGACGAGGCCCGTTGCGGTCGAACCGGGCGAGGATTCCCCCGAGCCCGGGTCGGTGGTGCCCGATCCGGGTGCCCCCGCTCCGCCGCTGTTCGTCGTGTCCGAGGCCCTGAAGGCCGCCTCCACGCCGGTCGAGGAGTCCCCGGTCCTTGAAGAGCCGCAAGCGGATCCGGTGGTCGAGACTGAACCGGTCGAGACCGCTGCAGCGGAGGTCCCCGAGCGGCCCGTCGACTCGGCGTCCTCCGAGTCCGCGCCGCTGCCCGCGGACCCGCCCGCGGCGTTCACGCTGCCGAGCGAGCAGATCGGCGGCGGCCCCGTTACGGAGATCATCGTCGGCGAAGTGCCGGCCGAGGAGCCGTCGCCGCCGAAGGGCCCGATCGCCGAGGCCGCGACGCGGCTGCGCTCGCCGTCCCCGCCGAAGCCGCGGACCTCCGAGGAGGGCAGCAGCCTCGCGCGCGACCTCGCCGAGCTGCTCCTGTCCGAGGAGCGCCTCGGCGGCACCGACGTCACCGACGTGGCCGCGACCCTCGTGGTCACCGACCTCCAGCGGTCGGTCGAGTTCTACACGGACGCTTTGGGTCTGGCGATCTCCGACCGGACCCCGGAGGCGGCCGTCCTCGACGCCGGGTTCGGGAAGATCCTGCTGTGGGAGCGCCCCGACGCGCCGCCCGGCGAGACCGGGATCATGCACCTCACCTTCGAGGTCGGCGACATCGACGCCGCGTTCACGCAGATGAACGAGGCCGGCGTCCAGTTCCTGCACCTGCCGCGCACCGCGCTGCTGGGCCAGAACTACGAGATGCGCGCCGCCGCGTTCCGCGACCCGGACGGGCACGGCCTGGCGATCACCGAGCACCGGGAGCGCGACTAGCGACCGTTCGAGACCCGTTCCCGCCCTTGCGAAGGGGAGTGCCCATGCTCATCGTCGGCGAGATCCACACCGCGCTGCTGCCGCATTCGCGGCCGCTGACGCCCGAGGAGGCCCGCGCGGCCCTGTCGCTCGCGGTCGGCGAGACCGTCGTCCAGTGGGCGCGCCCGGTCCCGCACACGGCCTCGCCGACGCTCCTGCACGGCGTCGACTGCAGGCTGCCGCTCGCGCCCAAGCAGGACAACCCGCACGCCGACGAGCAGTCGGCGAACGGGGCGGTCCGGGCCGTCGGCACCGTCTGCTCGCGGGCGGTCCTCACCGGCGGGCACCTCCTCCAGGGCTCGGCGTGGACCGCGGTCGCGCCGCCGTCGCGGCCGCGGCGGATGCCCTGGTCGTACTACCTGGCGCGGCCCGGGACGCTGGAGACGATCGGGAACTTCGAGGCCGAGCGGCTCGCGCGCGCGTTCCTGACCGCCGAGAACCGGCGCGACCGGTCCGAACTCCTCGACACCGCCGCGATCGCGCGCCACTCGATCCACGACGTGCTCGCCCGGCCCGTCCTCGACCAGCGCCCGCCGGTCAAGACCGGGTCGACCCGGCTGCGGTGGGCGGCCATCGCCGACCCCGGCGCCGGGCGCGCGGTCGCGTTCCGCCTGGTCGGCAACGACAGGCGGCGCATGAGCATGGTGACCGGCGTCGTCGCCCCGGAGCAGATCGCCGCGGCCGCAGAGGATCTCGCGGTTCACGACTGGCTCCTGACGGCCGTCGCGGCGCGGATCGCGCTCGCGAAGATCGGCGAGGACCCGCGGCACACGCTGCGCACCCTCCGCCCGGTCGTCGACCACCTGATGCACCTGTGGTCGGCGGGCGCGCGGACCTCGCGGGACCTGGAGTTCCTGTGGGACTCACTGGAACGGCGCCCGGGCCTGTCGCGGCAGTGGGCGACCATGACCGAGCGCGTCCGGTCCCAGATCGACTACGGCGCCGCCGATCTCGCCGCGAAGATGCTCGACATGATGGAGCAGAACCAGCGCCAGGGCGGCGCGCCCGACCACTTTCTCCGCTAGAGCGGGCCCTGGAAGATGTAGGACAGCCGGTCGACCAGCTCGGCCGGCAGCGTCATGCCCTCGCGCTCGGCGGACTTGCGGATCGACTCCAGCGCACCGGGATCGGGGCGCACGCTCCCGCAGATGACGCGCACCGCGTGCTCCACTTCGAGGAAGTCCACCGACAGGACCGACACGGTCCGGTACGCGGGGAACGGGAACGCCTTCGCGTTCAGCTGGAGGATCGGCGGCATCTCCGCCCACCGGTCCGGGAACCGGCTCCCCGGGAGGCGCTGCCCGGGCGCGTGCCCGTGCTCGGCCGGCACCAGCGACTCCACCGGCTCGGGCACGCCGATGCGCCGGCCCTGGTCGCGCAGCACGCCGAGACGAAGCAACTGCCAGACGGCGGCGAGCATCGGGCACGACCAGCGCCGGCCCTCCGGCGTCTCGTTCCACAGCTCGACGTCGAGGAACACCGAGTGCTCGCGCTTGGCGTTCTGGCTCGGCGGGATCCACCGCAGCGGCGCGCCCATCGCGATCCCGCGCGGCTTCGGCGTCGGCACCCCGTTGGGCAGCCAGCCGAGGTCCGAGACCGGCGGGCGCGAGCCGTTCGTGCCCGGCGGCGGCTCGAACACGATCCGGTCGGCCACGAGCCCCGCGAGGTCCAAGGCGCCCATGCGGTCGCACGACGACTCGCGCGCCAGATAGTCGATGCGCAGCCCCGCGTCCGCCGCGGCCTCGACCACCGTGGCGATGAGCTGCTCGGGCTCGGGCAGGTCCTGGTGGAAGTAGTCGTCGACCAGGTAGCAGGTGGAGACGCGGGGCGTGCGGCCGCCGAGGCGCTTCGTCAAAGCCTCGGTGGTGCCGTGCACCCACGCCGCGGCCGAGGCCATCTCCTCCTTGAGGGCGTCGGGCCGGGCAAGGTCGTCGGCGTACAGGTGCCCCACCTCGATCGACAGGTGCGACATGCCGAACCGCTCGGTGCGCTGCTTCGCGCTGGTCTCCTCGTACGTCATTCGATCCCCCGCACGCTCGCTTCGAGTCCGGGCACGAACAGCTCCTCGGCCGAGCGCACGGCGAGGTCGGCGAAGGCCCGGACGGTCTCCTGGTTCGCGATCCGCAGCGTCACCGTGTCGGCGTCGGTGATGATCTGCTCGCGCCACTGCAGGACCGGGTCGAGGGGGACCGACCCGAGGAGGTTCATGCGCCCCAGCTTGAGCCGGGCGGCCATCTGGTGCAGGTCGGCGTCGATCTTGCGCAGCCACCGGATCTGGGTGGCCTCCAGGCCCGACAGGTCGGCGCCGTCGGGGTCGACGACCGCGGTGCGCACGTAGCGGATCGAGGCCAGGAGCTTGCGCTGGTACTCCTCGCCGTACGACTTCGCGGTCTCGACCAGGCCGTGCCCGCCGTAGACGAGCGAGTGCGCGGCGATGACGTGCTGCTTGGTCCAGCGGTGGTAGACGATCCAGCGCCACGGCAGGTTCGCCAGCTCGGGCCGGGCGGTCGCGGCCATGACCATCTCGGTGGCGTGCGAGCGGCCCGCGGACAGGTCGACGATGACGAGGTCGTACTCGCGCGAGAGCTCTTGCAGGAGTTTGACGCAGCGGTCGACGGTGTGCTCGTCGCCGGGGAACTCCGAGCCGTCGGCGTCCCCGGGGCACAGGACGAGCTCCCCCGCGCCGTCGGGGCGGGCCTGGAGCTCGGCGCGGTCGCTGACGGCCCACACCGAGTGCCGCTCCGGCTCGGAGGCGAGGTCCTGGAGGTACTCGTGGACGCCGTTGCCGTACGTGCCGTGCTCCAGGTCGTCGATGCCGAAGATCGCACCCGCCGTTGGGGACCCGAAGTCGAAGTCCACATAGCACACGTTCATGCCCTGGACGGCGCGCCGGTACGCCAGGTTGCACGAGGAGACCGACCGGCCCGTGCCGCCCTTGTCCGAGGTCGCGAACAGCAGCATCGTCACACTCCGGTCTCGGCGTCGCGGCCGGCCGCGATGAGCCGGTCGAGGTCGATGAGGGCCTTGACGCCCAGGGAGAAGGCGGTGGCGGGCCGCTCGTCGACGACCTCCTTGGCGTGGCGGATCGTCAGCCCGACCGAGCGGATCTCCTGCGCCAGCGCGGGACCGGCGTTCCCCGAGCCGCGCAGCAGCTCCTGGTCGTAGATGTGCTCGGCCTCCACGAGCAGCTCGTGCGCCAGCTCCTCCAGGTTCCTGGAGCGGGCGGGCTGGGAGCCCGCGAACTGGGCGGCCAGCACCATCGCCTCCACGACGCGGATCGTGAAGTGCCAGGACGGGTCCGAGAAGAAGTTCGGCAGCTCGGTGAAGACCTGCTGCGGCTGGTCCCACAGGCGCGAAGCGAGGCCGTCGCGGATGCGCCTGCGCGCCAGGTGGTCCCACACGAGGTCGGCGACCTGGAGGAGCTGGGCGCGGGCCTCGATGGTGACCAGGAGCCCGGCGGCGTCGTAGATGCGCTTGAGCAGCAGGGGCGCGAAGTCGACCATGTTCCAGATCATCGGCGGGCCGTCGAGCTTCTCGATGCCGGCGAGTTCGGCCCGCACGCCGGGGAAGTGCATCTCGACGGCGCGGTCGCCGACGAGCGGGCGGCGGGTGATGCGGCCGCGGTTGGCGAGCTCGACGAGGACGTTGGAGAGGCGGATGAGGTCGTCGTCGCCGCCGCGCTGGGAGCCGAAGGTCTCGGTGGCGACGGCGCAGACGAGGAGGCTGTAGTAGTCGTACTCCAGGCCGTCGGTGGTGCGCCAGGGGACGTCTTCGAGGGGCCACTTGGAGCCGCCGCCGAAGGAGGCGACCATGGCCCAGTAGCGGCGGGTGACGTCGAGGCGGATCTGGAGCGACTGGGCGAGGCGGCGCTCCTCCTCGGTGAGGAGGTTGCGGCGCATGACCCGGTCGGAGAACAGGGTCGCGATGGCTTCGAGGGCGACCACGGTGAAGTAGAGGTAGGGGGCGTCCTCGGCGCGGCCGAGGCGCTGGGTGGAGGTGTCGGTGACGTCGGGGATGTCGGGGGCCTTCTCGACGACGGACCAGGACCAGCCGATCTCGAAGAGCTTGGTGGGCGCCTCGACGCCGGCGGTGCCGCCGGAGCCGACGGTGATGGTGCGCAGGGTCGCGATGATCTCCTCGGCCTCGTCCCTGAAGCGGCGCACGATCTTCCGGTCGGGCTGGCCGTCGACGTTGATGAGGGCGATGAGCTGGCGCCCGAAGTCGTCGTCGGCGTCGAAGGTGGACACGGCGAAGGACCGCAGGAGGCCGGTGATCGCGCCGAGGAGGCGGCGGTGGACGGCCTTGTGGACGTGCTTGAGCTCCTCGACGAGGTCGGCGCGGCCCATGCGGTCGACGGTGGGGGCGAAGTCGCTGAGGAAGGTGAGCGCGGTGAGGCTCAACGGGATCGAGAGGGCGAAGCCCTCGGTGACGTCGATGGCGCGCTGCTCGGGGAGGGCCTTCTGGGTCTTGTCGACGCGGTGCATGTTGGCGCCGCCGGAGTAGACGGGGACGCCCTCGGCGTCGACGTGCTTCTCCATGTAGTCCCTGATGAGCCGCATGATCCGGATCGGCACCTCGACGGCGTCGCCGAGCCCGGAGAGCGCTTCGAGGACGGCGTCGCTGGTGGCGTCGGGGTCGGCGTACCGCAGGTCCGGCAGCTCCTGCGCGGGGTAGAGCAGGCACAGCAGCTGCTGCGCGTCGCCGACGGCGTCAGAGGGGTTGCGCCCGCCCCAGTGCCACTCCCGGCGCCTGGACCCGTCCTCGGCGGGGCGCCAGCTGTAGGCCACCTGGGCCTTCCAGATGTCGAGGAGCTGTTGCCGAGGCTGCATCTTCACAGGGGACCACCGCCGTGCGCTCAGGGCCGAAACGGACAGCTTCACTATGGCACGGTGTTGCGACGCAACCGGACTCGCAGAACGTGTGTTGTCGGCTACCCGACAGTCGCAGGACGGACGCGACTACCGGGGCGGGAGGTGCCGCCGGAGTGTCAGGCCTTGAGTTCGTAGACGCTGCAAGGGACCTCGTATACCGGGACCGTGGTCTCGCGTTCGAGGGTCATGCCGAGCTTCTCGGCGACGCGCACGGAGGCGGCGTTCTCGGTGTGGATGCAGGAGACGATCCGGTCGAGCCCGAGGTCGCCGAACGCGAAGCCGATCACGGCGCGGGCGGCCTCGGGGGCGTAGCCGCGGCCCCAGCGGTCGCGGGCGACGCGCCAGCCGACCTCGACGGCGGGGAGGATCTCGGGCAGGAACGCCGGGGTCGCGAGGACGCCGAGTCCGACGAGGTCGCCGGTGGCGCGTTCGGACAGCGCGAAGGCGCCCCAGCCGTGCTCGTCCCAGTGCGCGGCGACCTTGGCGCACAGCGCCTCGGTCTGCTCCGGGGTGCGCGGCTCCCCGTATCCGATGTAGCGCATGACCTCCGGGTCGGCGTTGATCGGCGCGAGGGCCGCCGCGTCGGCGGTGGCCAAGGGGCGCAGGAGGAGGCGTTCGGTCTCGATCTCCATGCTCACCGCTTCGGGGGCTTCGAGAGCTGGTGCTTGACGTGCCAGCAGTAGAGCCACACGAGGGCGAACACGATCCCGGCGGCGCCGAGGGACCAGTGGAGGGGCCAGCAGGCGATCACCGCGACCTGGAGGACCGCGCCGGCGGGCCAGATCCACGGGCGCTTCGCCATGCCCGCCAGGACGATCGCGACCACGGTCAGGATGCCGATCGCGATCGTCGCCGGCGCGGGGTCGTCGAGGATCATCCGCATCGGGACGATCGCCAGCAGCAGCGCGAGGGCCTCGAACGCGAGGGCCATCGCCGCGAGGCTGCGCGCGGCGCGGGCCGGGTCCTTCAATCCCGAGCGGTTCGGGTCCGGTTCGGTCTCGGTCACGTCGTCAGCCACGGCGGCCCACCAGGATCTTGCGGGCGTCGGCGACGGTGAACACCGAGCCGGTGATGAGCACGCCCCCGCCGGACTCGTACAGGTCGTCGGCTTCTTCGGCGAGTTCGATGCCGCGGGCGACCGCGTCCCGGATGTGCGGGTACACGTGCACGCGCTCCTCGCCGAAGACCTCCACGGCCATCTTGGCGAGCGTCGCGGCGGGCATCGCCCGGTCCGACGTGGACTTGGTGATGACGATCTCGTCGAGGACGCCTTCGAGGAGTTCGAGCATGTGGTCGACCTCCTTGTCGGCGAGCATCCCGACGACGCCGACGAGCTTGCGGAAGTTGAACTCCTCCTCGACGGCCTTCGTCATGGCCTCCATGCCCGCCGGGTTGTGCGCGGCGTCGAGGATGACCGCGGGCTCGGACCTGACGACCTCCAGGCGGCCCGGGGACGTGAACTCCGCGAACGCCTGCCCGACGACCTCCGCGTCGAGCGCCTTCGGCTCGCCCGCTCCGAGGAGCACCTCGACGGCCGCGAGCGCCAGCGCCGCGTTGTGCGCCTGGTACTCGCCGTGCAGCGGCAGGAACAGGTCCTGGTAGCGGGCCGCGCGCGTCTCGATCGTCACCAGCTGCCCGCCGACGGCGACCTCGCGGGAGGTCACCTCGAAGCCGCGGCCCTCGGGCACGAGCTTCGCGCCGACCGACTGGGCGCGGCGCAAAAGCGGCTCCATCGCCGAGCGGTCCTGCGCAGAAGTCACGAGGGTCGAGCCCTCGTGGACGATCCCGGCCTTCATCGTCGCGATCTCGGCGAGGGTCTCGCCGAGCCACTTGGTGTGGTCGATCCCGATGGGGGTGATGACCGCGACCTCGGCGTTGAGGACGTTCGTCGAGTCGGTCTCGCCGCCGAGCCCGACCTCGATGACGCCGACGTCGATCGGCGTGTCCGCGAACGCGCCCATGGCGAGCGCGACGGTCATCTCGAAGTAGGTGAGCGACTCGGTCGCCTCGCGGTCCACGAGCTCGGCCAGCGGCGCGATCTCGTAGTACTGCTGGGCGAGCTTCTCAGGGCTGATGGGCTCGCCGTCGACGCAGATCCGCTCGGTGACGTCGTTGAGGTGCGGCGAGGTGAACATGCCGGTGCGCAGGCCGTGCCCGCGCAGGAGCCGCTCGATCATGCGGGTGGTCGACGTCTTGCCGTTCGTCCCGGTGATGTGGACCGACCGGAACGACCGCTGCGGGTCGCCCATCATGTCGAGCAGCTGCTTGATGCGGTCGAGCGTGAAGTCCCAGCGGGAGAACCCGCGGGCTTCCAGTGCCGCTTCGACTTGCGCGAGTTCGGCGTTCAATGTGGTTGTCCCCCATTAGGAAGAGGCGGCCGGGGCCGGAGCGGCCCCGGCCCCCGCTACGCGAGTCGTTCGAGCTGCGCGGTGATGCGCGCGATGTCGGCCTCGGCGGTCGCCTTGCGCGCCTTGATCTTGTCGACCACGGCGTCGGGCGCCTTCGCGAGGAACGCCTCGTTGCCGAGCTTCGCGGTCGTCCCGGCGATCTCCTTCTCGGCGACCTTCAGGGCCTTCTCCAGGCGCGCCCGCTCGGCGTCCACGTCGATCGAGCCGGACGTGTCGAGCGCGACCGTCAACCGGTCGGACACGGCGAGCTCGGCGGTGGGCGCGAAGCCCTCCCCGGCGGGTTCGAGCTTGACGAGGCCGCGGATGAACGGCTCCTCGTCGGCGAGGCCGACCGCGTCCAGGCCCGTGAGGCGGGCCGGGAGCGGCAGGTTCTGCTTGAGGTCCTGGTCGGAGCGGAACCGGCGCACCTCGGTGACGAGGTGCTGGAGCGCGGCCACGGCCCGCTCGGCCTCGCCGTCGGTCCCGGCCGGGACCGGCCAGGCGGCGACGGTGAGCGAGTCCCCCTGCTCCTCGGTGCCGGTCAGGTTGAGCCACAGCTCCTCGGTCACGAACGGGATCACCGGGTGCAGCAGGCGCAGCAGCTGGTCGAAGACGTGGCCGATGACGCGGCGGGTGTCCTCGGCCCGTCGGCCTCCCGCGGCGAGCACGGGCTTGGTCAGCTCCAGGTACCAGTCGAAGACGTCGTCCTTCGCGAAGTGGTACAGCACGTCCATGGCCTTCGCGAACTCGTACGTCTCGAAGTGGCCGTCGACCGCGGTGATCGTGTTCGACAGGCGCGAGAGGATCCACCGGTCGATCAACGACGGCTCCGCGGGCAGGTCCCCTTCGAGGGTCGCGCCGCTCATGAGCGCGAACCGGGTCCCGTTCCACAGCTTGTTGCAGAAGTTCCGGGCGACCTCGGCCAGCCCGATCGACGCGATCGCGTCCGCGCCGGGGTTGGCGTCGCGCGCGAGCATGAACCGCAGCGCGTCCGCGCCGTACTGGTCCACCACTTCGAGCGGGTCGATGCCGTTCCCGGAGGACTTCGACATCTTCTTGCCGTGCTCGTCGCGCAGGAGCCCGTGCAGGAACACCTCGCCGAAGGGCGCCTTGCCCATCGCGTACGTCCCGAACATCATCATCCGCACGACCCAGAAGAAGATGATGTCCCAGCCGGTGACCAGCACCGCCGTCGGATAGAACTTCTCCAGCGCCTTCGTGTCCTCCGGCCAGCCGAACGTCGAGAACGGCCACAGGCCCGAGGAGAACCACGTGTCGAGCACGTCCGGGTCCTGCACGTAGCCCTCCGGGGCGCTCTCGCCCGGGCCCACGCACAGCTCTTCCCCGTTCGGGCCGTACCAGATCGGGATGCGGTGGCCCCACCACAGCTGGCGCGAGATGCACCAGTCGAGCAGGTTGTCCACCCAGGAGAAATAGCGCTTCTCCATCTCCGGCGGGTAGATCTTCGTCTCCCCGGAGCGCACGGCGTCCCCGGCGGCCTTCGCGAGGCGCTCCACCTTCACGAACCACTGCTTCGACAGGCGCGGCTCCACCGTGGTGTCGCAGCGCTCGCAGTGCCCGACCGCGTGCATGTACGGGCGCTTCTCCGCGGTGATGCGGCCTTCGGCGCGCAGCGCGGCGGCGATCGCCGAGCGGGCCTCGAACCGGTCGAGCCCCTGGAACGGGCCGTGCGCGGTGATCACGCCGCGCTCGTCCATGATGAGGATCGACTCCAGGCCGTGGCGCTGGCCGATGGCGAAGTCGTTCGGGTCGTGCGCGGGGGTCACCTTGACGGCGCCGGTCCCGAACTCGGGGTCGACGTGCGAGTCGGCCACGATCGGGATGCGGCGGCCGGTGAACGGGACCTCCACGGTGGTGCCGAGCAGGTGCTTGTAGCGCTCGTCGTCGGGGTGGACGGCCACGGCGGTGTCGCCGAGCATCGTCTCCAGGCGGGTCGTGGCGACCACGATCGAGTTCTCGCCCTCGCCGTAGCGCATGGACACGAGCTCGCCCGCGTCCTCCTGGTGCTCGACCTCGATGTCGGAGAGCGCGGTCATGCAGCGCGGGCACCAGTTGATGATGCGCTCGGCGCGGTAGATCATCCCGTCGTCGTACATGCGCTTGAACATGGTCTGCACCGCGTTCGAGAGCCCCTCGTCGAGGGTGAACCGCTCGCGGTCCCAGTCGACGCCGTCGCCGATCTTCTTCATCTGGGAGGAGATGCGGTCGTGGTAGACGTCCTTCCACTCCCACACCTTGTCCACGAACGCCTCGCGGCCGAGGTCGTGGCGGGACAGGCCCTCCTTGTCGGCGAGCTGGCGCTCCACCACGTTCTGGGTGGAGATGCCGGCGTGGTCGGTGCCCGGCAGGAACAGCGCTTCCTTGCCGCGCATGCGCTCGCGCCGCACCAGCGTGTCGATGAGGGTGTGGTCGAGCGCGTGCCCGAGGTGGAGCTGCCCCGTCACGTTCGGCGGGGGGATCACGATCGCGTAGGGCTCGCGGTCGGAGTCGTCGGCAGCCTTGAACCGGCCGTCGGCTACCCACTTCGCGTAGCGTCGCGCCTCTACCTCTACGGGCGCGTACGTCTTCGGCAGGTGGGTTTCCGGGGCCGGTGTCTGCTCAGCTGCGTCTGTCACCGCTCCAGTCTACGAAGCCGCACGGCGGGAAGGCGAAGAGGTTTAGCCGGTGTCGCCGAGAACGCTCCGCGCGGCCGAGGCCACGTCCGTCTCGCCGTTCGCGACGGCCTCTGCCAGCGCCTCGGTCACCTTGTAGCGCTCGCGCAGGGCCGCGTCCACGCGGGCGCGGATCTCGGCGGCGGCCCGGCGGCGGCGCGTGTCGGCGAGGCGGTCGCCCTCGGAGAGCCAGTCGTGGTGCTTGGCGATGGCGGCGACGAGGTCGTCGACGCCCTTGGCCTCGGAGGCGACGGTGGTGCAGACGGGCTGGCGCCATTCGCCGCTCTCGCGGCGGACGAGGCTCATCATCGCCTTGAGGTCGCGGACGGTGCCGTCGGCGCCGGGCCGGTCGGCCTTGTTGACGACGTATATGTCGGCGATCTCCACGACTCCGGCCTTGACGGCCTGGATGCCGTCGCCCATGCCGGGGGCGAGCAGCAGGAGGGTGGTGTCGGCGAGGGAGGCGATCTCGACCTCGGCCTGGCCGACGCCGACGGTCTCGACGATGACCACATCGAAGCCGAGCCCTTCGAGGAGGCGCACGCCCGCGGTGGTGGTGGCGGTGAGGCCGCCGAGGTGGCCGCGGGTGGCGACCGAGCGGATGTAGACGCCGTCGTCGAGGGCGTGGTCGGCCATGCGGACGCGGTCGCCGAGGATCGCGCCGCCGGAGAACGGGCTGGAGGGGTCGACGGCGAGGACGCCGACGCGCAGGCCCTGGGTGCGCCAGGCGGCGATGAGGGCCGAGACGAGCGTGGACTTGCCGACGCCGGGCGAGCCGGTGATGCCGACGATCTGGGCGTCGCCGCCCTTGACCAGGCCGGCGAGCTCGGCGGCGTCGCCCGTGTTGTTCTCGACGATCGTGAGGAGGCGGGCGGTGGCCCGGCGGTCGCCCGCGCGGGCCGCCGCGACCATGTCGTGCAGCCCCATCAGGCTCCCTTGAGGACGATCGCGTCGCCCTGGCCGCCGCCTCCGCACAGGCCGGCGGCGCCGAGCGCGCCGGGGGCGAGCTGGCGGGCGAGGGTCTGGGCGAGGCGGGCGCCGGAGGCGCCGATCGGGTGGCCGAGGGCGATGGCGCCGCCGTCGGGGTTGACGCGGCCGAGGTCGACGCCGAGGGTCTCGGCGGAGGCGAGGACGACGGCGGCGAACGCCTCGTTCATCTCGACCACGTCGAGGTCGGCGGCGGTGAGCCCGGCGAGGCCGAGGGCCTTCGCGATGGCGTTGGCGGGCTGGTCGAGCAGCGAGTTGTCGGGCCCGGCGACCGAGGCGTAGGCGAGGATCTCGGCGGTCCAGGCCCAGCCGTTGGCCTCGGCCACGGACTTGCGGGCGAGGACGAGCGCGGAGGCGCCGTCGGAGATCTGGGACGCGGAGGCGGCGGTGATGGTGCCGTTCTCGGTGAACGCGGGGCGCAGCTGCGCGAGGCTCTCGGGGGTCGACTCGGGGCGGACCCCCTCGTCGGCGTCGACGTAGCCGCGGCGGGTCTCGACGGGGGTGATCTCCTCGGCGAGGCGCTCGGCGGCCTTGGCGGCCTTCTGGTGCGAGTCGGCGGCGAACGCGTCCTGGGCTTCGCGGGTGATCGAGCGGCCCTTGAGGTGGCGTTCGGTGGACTCGCCCATGGAGATGCCGTCGTAGGCGTCGGTGAGGCCGTCGTGGGCGAGGTGGTCGAGGAGGACGGCGTCGCCGTACTTGAAGCCGCGGCGCGAGCCGGGCAACAGGTGCGGGGCGCGGCTCATCGACTCCATGCCCCCGGCGACGACCACGTCGGCGGCCCCGCCGCGGATCAGCTGGTCGGCGAAGCCGACCGCGGTGAGCCCGGACAGGCACACCTTGTTGACCGACAGCGCGGGGATGCGCATGGGCAGCCCGGCGGCGACGGCGGCCTGGCGGGCGGGGTTCTGGCCGCACCCGGCGGGCAGGACCTGCCCGAGGAGGACCTGGTCGACCAGGTCCCCGCTGACGCCGGCGCGTTCGATGGCGGCTCTGATCGCCGTCCCGGCCAGGTCGGTGGCCGGGATGTCGGCGAGCGCCCCGCTGAAGCGCCCGATGGGTGTCCGGGCGGCGGCGAGGATGACGGTTGCGTCGTTCATGGCGGACCTCCGTTGGTCTATAAGGTCGATCGTATGACGTTCACGGACGGAATCGGATTGCGGCGCATCGATCACGTGGGCATCGCGGTGCCCGACCTCGACGCGGCCCTGGAGTGGTACGAGGGCGCACTCGGCGGCCGGGCGGTGCACCGCGAGGTCAACGAGGCGCAGGGGGTCGTCGAGGTGATGGTCGCGTGGCCCGGCGGCGGCGCGCAGGTGCAGCTGCTCGCGCCGCTGACGCCGGAGTCGACGATCGCGAAGTTCCTGGGGACGCGGGGGCCGGGTCTCCAGCAGCTGGCGTTCACCGTCGAGGACGTCGAGGCGGCCGCCGAGGCGCTCCGCGCGAAGGGCGTGCGGCTGCTGTACGAGGAGGCGCGGAGCGGCACCGGCGGGTCGCGGATCAACTTCGTTCACCCCAAGGATGCGGGGGGCGTGCTGGTCGAACTCGTCGAACCCGCATAGGGCCCTTGCAGGTCAGGGGCGGGAGTCACCGATAGTGTCGGATAGATGACGCCATTCGGGTGATACCTGGACGACACCGAAACTTCACCGCGTTCGACTTCCGTGTCGTTCCAAGGGATTCGCCCGATTTGCGGCTAGTGTTGCGGGTGGTTCGCCCTCCACAAACCCCTGACCTTGCTGTCGACATTCCCATTCGCGTCTGCAAGTATTGGTCCATGTCGCAGCAGCCCTCCAGCAGTACCTTTTTCGACAACGACCAATCGGTGCCGGAATTCCCCGTGCAGTTGCGGGGTTACGACCGGCACCAGGTGGATGAGTTCATCCAGAAGAACCTGGCGAAGCAGAAGCAGACCGAGTCGCAGCGCACGGAGGCCGAGCAGCGCATGACCGACGCGCAGCGTCGTCTGCGCCAGGCCGAGCAGCGCATCCAGGGTCTCGAGCAGCGCCTCGCCGAGCAGCAGAAGCAGCTCGAAGAGAACACGCGCCCGACCCTGTCCGGCCTCGGCACCCGCGTCGAGCAGATCCTGCGCCTGGCCGAAGAGCAGGCCAACGAGCACCGCGCCGAGGCGAAGCGCGAGACCGAGGGCATCCTCTCGGCCGCCCGCCTTGAGTCCCGCGAGATCGCCGACGCCGCCCGCGGCGAGGCCGGCTCCCTGAAGCAGAACGCCGAGCGCGAGGCCAACGCCCTGCGCACCCAGGTGGAGCGCGAGGTCGCGGAGCTGCGGACCAACGCCCGCCGCGAATGCGAGACCCTCCGCGCCGACGCCGAGCGCGAGACCAAGCAGCTGCGCACCGCGACCGGCCACGAGGTCGCCGAGCTCAAGGCCTCCGTCGAGCGCGAGGTCGCGACCCTCCGTGCCACGGCGGACCGCGAGATCACCCAGCTGCGCGCCAAGGCCGCCCGCGAGGCGGAGGAGAAGCGCGCCGAGGCCGCGAAGCTCTTCGCCGAGGCGAAGGAGAAGCGCGACAAGGACCTCCAGGCCCTCGACCTCGAACTGGCCGAGCGCAAGGAGAAGGCCGAGCGCGAGGAGTCCGACCGCCACACCCGCGCGGTCGCCGAGACCCAGAAGCTCGTGTCCGACGCCGAGAACCGCGCCCGCGACGCGGAGGAGCGCGCCAAGTCCGCGGAGACCCGCGGCGAGGAGAAGCGCTCCGAGGCCGACAAGTACGCCGAGGACACCACGTCCAAGGCGAAGAAGGACGCGAACAAGCTCGTCACCGACGCGAAGGCGGAGGCCGAGCGCCTGCTCGCCGACGCCAAGTCCGACGCGGAGCGGGTCACCAAGGACGCCGAGTCCAAGGTGTCCGAGCTCACCGCGAAACGCGACCAGGTGCAGGAGACCCTGCGCAACCTCAGCGGTCTGGTCAGCGGCGCCCTCGGCGGGGCGCTCGGGCAGCAGGACGGCGACAAGTAGAAAAACCCGACGAACAAGTAAACCTGGCGAATCCGCGTTACCGTCGAGACCTACGACAGTGAAGAATGATCGTAGGCGTAGGTCGACGGTGGAGGAACCACAGCTCGGCCGCGTCCCGTCACATCCGGTCCCTATCCGGAGGTGGCGGGACGCGGCTTACGTGAGGATGAGGGCATGGCGCGTGAAGACAGACTCGACGATTCCGAACTCCTGACCGGTTTCGATGAGGGCGGACCCATCGACCGGGGGTTCGAGACGGCCCTGCGCGGTTACGACAAGCGGCAGGTGGACCGGTACCTCCAGCAGATGCAGCTCCAGATGGACACGCTCGCCGGCGAACGCGCGGAGGCCCTCGCGCAGATCGACCGGCTCGTGGTCCAGATCCAGCAGCTGCAGGCCCAGATCCAGGAGCTCAGGCGGCGCTCCGCCGCGGGCGACAACGCCTCCTACCGGCACCTCGGCGTGCGCATCGAGCACATGCTCACCCTCGCCGAAGAGCAGGCCGAGGAGATCAAGGCCAACGCGCATGCGCAGACCCAGCACCTGCACCAGCGGGCCGACCAGCGACTCCGTGACGCCGAAGCGCAGATCGAGCAGGCGCGCAAGGACTTCGAGACCACGTTGAAGGCCCGCCGGGCCGCCGCCGAGAAGGCCGAGGCCGACCGGCGCGCCATCATCGACGCCGAGATCAACAAGCGGGCCCGCGAGGCCCAGTCGATGGTGGACCAGGCGAAGGAGCGCGCCGCGGTCCTCGTGGCCGAGGCCGAGCAGGACGCCGAGAACAAGCGGGCCGCGGCCGACGAGCAGACCCGGCAGCTGGTCGCTCACGTCGAGCGCCTGCGCACCGAGGCCCAGCAGCTCAAGGACGACGCCGCGGTCAACGCCGAGCAGGCCGTCGCCGAGGCCCGCGAGAAGGCCGACCGGATCGCCGCCGAGGCGGACGCCGAGGCCGAGCGCAAGCGCGCCGAGCACGAGGCCGAACTGCGGGACCTGCGCACCGAGGCCGTCGAGAACCTGGAGCGGTTCAAGCAGGAGACCGAGACGTTCGCGCAGACCGTCCGCACCGAGGCCGAGAACGAGGCCACGCGTCTGCGCGCCGAGGCCGCCGACAGCGCGACCCTGACCCGCACCGAGGCCGCCGACGAGGCCAAGCGCCTCCGCCAGGAGGCCCAGCAGCGCATGGAGGAGGCCGAGGCGGAGGCGCAGCGCGTCACCGCCGAGACCGAGGAGAAGGTCGCCGTCCTCGCCGCGGAGGCCGACGAGGCCGCCCGCACCCAGCGCGAGACCGCCGAGGCCGAGGCCCTGCGGCTCACCGAGGAGACCGAGCGCGAGACCCAGCGCCTGCGCGACGAGGCCGCCTCTGCGGGCCGCCAGGAGCGCGAGGCCGCCGAGACCGCCGCCCGCCGCCTCACCGAGGAGACCGCCGAGGAGACCGAGCGCCTCCGCGCCCAGGCCTCCACCGAGGCCGAGCGGATCACCGCCGAGGCCGCCGCCGAGGCGTCCCGCCTCCGCGAGCACGCCGACAAGGCGAAGGTCGAGGCCGAGGCCGACGTCGAGCGCGCCCGCGCCGAACTCGCCGAGATCGAGGCCGAGCGCGAGCGCCTGGTCGCCGACGCGAAGGCCCAGGCCGAGCAGATCCTCGCGCAGGCCGGCCTCGATGCCGAGCAGATCCGCACCGACCGCGACCAGTACGTGGCCGAGGCCGAGAAGAAGGCCGAGAACGCCAAGCGCCGCGCCGAGGAGCTCTCCAAGTCCGCCAAGCAGACCGCGGCGCGCGACTCCGAGGCGATCCTCGCGACCGCGCGCGCCCAGGCGAAGAAGCTCGTCGAGGAGGCCCGCGCGGGCCGCACCGAGGAGCCCGCCGCCGAAGGGGCCGTGAACAAGCCGGCGACCTCCCGCAAGCGCCCCCAGAACGGCGGCAAGCAGGCCAGCACCAGCGAGACGGCGGCCGAGAAGGTCTCGTCCTCGTAAGCGAGCGAATGGAAGGGCCCCGCACCGGATTCGGTGCGGGGCCCTTCTACTACCGGAGGGAGTCCAGAGACTCCTAACTGGTGGACGCCTTCTCGGGCGCCTTGTCCGCGTCCGGTTTCGCCGCGCGCTTGGCCTCGCCGGAGCCGCCCGGGGTGACCCCCACGAGCGGGACGTTGCCGCCGCCGGTCGAGCGCTTCTTGTTCCACACGTCGAACAGGACCGCGGCGAGCACGACCAGGCCGAGGATGACCTGCACGGTGTCGGTCGCGATGCCCAGGACCGTCATGCCCTGGTTCATGATGCCCATGACCAGGCCGCCGATGACGGCGCCGATGATGGTGCCCACGCCGCCGGTGACCGACGCGCCGCCGATGAACGACGAGGCGATGGCGCTCAGTTCGAGGGCCTCGCCCGCGCCCGGCGTCGCCGAGTGCAGGCGGGCGGTCACGATGACGCCGGCCAGGCCGGACAGGGCGCCCATGATCACGAAGACCCAGAACGTGGTCTGCTTGGTCTTCACGCCGGAGAGCAGCGCGGCCTTCTCGTTGCCGCCGCCCGCGTAGATGTGGCGGCCGAAGACGGTGCGGTTCGCGATGAACGTGAACAGCAGGACCAGCGCCAGCAGGATCCAGCCGATGATCGGCAGGCCCTTGTACGAGTAGAACGTGTACGCCGCCACCAGGATGACCGCGGCGACCAGGACCGTCTTGACGAGCCACGCGGCCTGCGAGGTGCCGACGATGCCGGCCTTCGCCTGCCGGGAGCGCCCGCGCACCTGGAGGAACACGAACAGGGCGGCGCCGAGGACGCCGAGCACGAGCGTCGGCAGGCGCAGGTCCGCCCCGGCGACCTCGTACCCGGAGGCCAGGCTGTTGAAGGTGCCCTGGGTGCCGATGGTCTCGGCGTCGAGGACCTTCAGGGTCAGGCCGCGGAAGATGAGCATGCCCGCGAGCGTCACGATGAACGCGGGGATCCGCACGTACGCGATCCAGAAGCCCTGCCAGACGCCGATGAGGGCGCCCAGGCCGACGGCGACGGCCACCGCGAGGTACCAGGGCAGGTCCCAGTGCGAGAGCGCGATCGCCGAGACGGCGCCGCAGAACGCGAGGACCGAGCCGACCGACAGGTCGATGTGCCCGTTGACGATCACCAGCATCATGCCGATCGCGAGGATCAGGATGTACGAGTTCTGGAGGATCGCGTTGGTGAGGTTCTGCGCGGTGATGAAGTTCTGGTTCTGGAGTGCCACGTCGAGCACCTGGAACAGGATCATGATCAGCACGAGCGCGATGATCATGCCGTAGGCGCGCAGGTTGATGTTGCGGATCGCGCCGAGCAGACTCGGGCGCGGCTTGGTCTGGACGGTGCTCATTGGCGTTGCTCTTCTCCCCCGCCGGCGGTCTCAAGGGTCATGAGACGCATCAGCTCTTCCTGTGTGGCATGTTCCCGGTCGACCTGACCGGTGATGTGCCCGGCGCTCATCGCGTAGATGCGGTCGCACATGCCGAGCAGCTCGGGCAGTTCGGAGGAGATCATGAGGACCCCCTTGCCCTGGTCGACCAGCCGGTGGATCAGCTCGTAGATCTCGTACTTGGCGCCGACGTCGATGCCTCGGGTCGGCTCGTCGAGGATGAGCAGCTCGGGTTCGGTGAACACCCACTTGCCGAGCACGATCTTCTGCTGGTTGCCGCCGGAGAGGTTCCCGGCGAGCTGGTAGACGGACGGCGCCTTCACCCCGAACTCCTTGCGGAGCCGCTCGGACACGAGGTTGACCTTGTCCTGGTCGACGACCCCGCGCCTCGACAGCCGGCCGAGGCCGGGGAGGGTGAAGTTCTCGCGGAGGTCGTAGTCGAGGTGCAGGCCGTAGTGCTTGCGGTCCTCGGTGGCGTACGCCAGGCCGGCGTCGATCGCCTCGGGGACGTTCCGCAGTGCGAGCGGCTTCCCGTCCATGACGACCGAGCCGGAGATGTTGGACCCCCAGCTGCGGCCGAACAGGCTCATGGCGAACTCGGTGCGGCCGGCGCCCATGATCCCGGCGAGGCCGACGATCTCGCCGCGCGCGACGTTCAGGCTGGCGCCGTTGACGATGACGCGGTGGCGCTGCTCCGGGTGGTGGACGGTCCAGTCCGACACCTCGAAGAAGACGTCGCCGATCTTCGGCTCGTGCGGCGGGTACAGGTGCTCCAGGTCGCGGCCGACCATGGCCTTGATGAGCCGGTCCTGGGTGACGGCGTCCTCGACGGTGTCGAGGGTCTCGATGGACTTGCCGTCGCGCAGCACGG
Source organism: Glycomyces dulcitolivorans (assembly GCF_003265355.1). Classification (GTDB taxonomy): domain Bacteria; phylum Actinomycetota; class Actinomycetes; order Mycobacteriales; family Micromonosporaceae; genus Glycomyces; species Glycomyces dulcitolivorans. The sequence goes on from NZ_QFRW01000297.1 coordinate 21,675, forward strand.
TGATCTGGTCGGCCACCGCCAGCACCTCGCCCAGCTTGTGGGAGATGATGATGCTGGTGACGCCCTCTTCGCGCAGCTGGCGCAGCAGTTCGAGGAGGTTCTCGGAGTCGGTGTCGTTCAGGGCCGCGGTGGGCTCGTCGAGGATCAGCAGCTTGACGCTCTTGGAGAGCGCCTTGGCGATCTCGACGAGCTGCTGCTTGCCGACGCCGATCTTCTCGACCAGCACGGCCGGGTTGTCGTGGAGGCCGACCTGCGCCATGAGGCGGACGGCCTCGGCGTTGGTGCGGTCCCAGGAGATGATGCCGCGCTTCTTCTGCTCGTTGCCGAGGAAGATGTTCTCGGCGATGGACAGCTCGCCGACGAGGGCCAGCTCCTGGTGGATGATCACCACGCCGGAGGCCTCGGAGTCGCGGATGCTGCGGAACTCGGCGGGCTTGCCGTCGAACTCGATCTCGCCCTCGAAGTCGCCGTGGGCGTAGACGCCCGACAGGACCTTCATCAGGGTGGACTTGCCGGCGCCGTTCTCGCCGACGAGCGCGTGGATCGTGCCCCGCTTGACCCCCAACTCGACCCCGGACAGTGCGAGCACGCCCGGGAACCGCTTGGTGATCCCCCGCATTCGGAGGATGTCTTCAGACATGAATTCGTCCTATGTGACTGAATTGACTGCTCTGGGGAGAGAGGTTCGGGGGCGCCCAAAGGCGGGCGGGGCGCCCCCGAGAGAAAGGTCGTGCGGGTCGGCTAGGCCAGGTCGGCTTCGTCGATGTAGCCCGAGTCGATGAGCTCGGCCTGGTAGTTGGTGACGTCGACGCTCACCGGCTCCAGCAGGTACGCGGGGACGACGTGGTCGCCGTTGTCGTACGTGGTGTCGTCGTTGATCTCGGGGTCCTTGTCGTCGAGGACCGCGACGACCATGTCCACGGTGACGCTCGCGAGCTCGCGGGTGTCCTTGTAGACGGTCATGGCCTGCTTGCCGTCGATGATGTACTTCACCGAGTCGACCTCGGCGTCCTGGCCGGTCACGACGGGCATCGTGGTGTAGCCCTGGCCGTCCAGCGCGGCGATGATGCCGCGGCTGATGCCGTCGTAGGGCGCGAGCACGGCCTGGACCTGCTGGCCGCCGGTGTAGAACGAGGTGAGGATGGTCTCCATGCGGTCCTGGGCGACGGCGCCGTCCCAGTTCTCGGTGGCGACCTGCTCCAGCGCGGTCTGGCCCGACAGGACGACGAGCTGGCCGCCGTCGATGTAGGGCTGGAGGACCTCCATCGCGCCGTTGAAGAAGTACTTGGTGTTGTTATCGGTCAACGCGCCGGCGAAGAGCTCGATGTTGAACGGGCCGGCCTCGCCCGCGGCCAGGCCGAGCTTCTCGACGATGTAGGTGCCCTGAAGGGTGCCGACCTTGGTGTTGTCGAAGCTCGTGTAGTAGTCCACGTCCGGGGTGTCCAGGATGAGGCGGTCATAGGCGATGACGGTGACGTCCGCCTCCTTCGCCTGGGCCAGGACGCCGTTCAGGGACTTGTTGTCGATCGCGGCGATGACCAGCACGTTGACGCCCTGGCCGACCATGGTCTCGATCTGGGAGACCTGGTCCGCGGCCACATCGTTCGCGTACTGGAGGGTGACCTCGTAGCCCTGGTCCTCGAACGAGGCCTTCAGGTTGTCACCGTCGGCGATCCAGCGCTCCGAGGTCTTGGTCGGCATCGCGATGCCGACCTTCTTCCCGGACGAGCCCGAGTCGCCGTCCTCGGAGGCGCACGCAGAGGCGGTGAGGGCGACCGCGGCCGCGCCGACGGTTCCGGTAAGCAGGTGGCGTCGGTTGACGTTCATCTGTTAGTACTCCTTCGTACCGGGCGCAGTCGGGGCATGACCGACGTCGCCCTGGGGTCAAGACGGATTCGATAGTTCAACGTTTTTCCACAACCGTCAACAGCGACTGCGTCTCGTGTCCGAATCGTTGCATTTCCATTTCACCGAATTCCGACACTCGATCCCCACAGGGCACATCGGACTTCGGCACGCCTAAAGATTATGACCGTCCGTACCGGTCTCGTCACCTGATCGTGCCACATCCAGACGGCCGACTACCGCTCGACCGATCGGATGGGATAGCCTCACATTTAGTGCCAAATCACGACACCGATCAGATGACCCCCTGAGGAGGTGAGGATGTCGAGCACCCAGACCGTCGGACCCGCAGCCGTCCACCGTTTACTGCACCGGGACACGGTGTGCAGCGTTTTCAGCGGCACCGTCGCGGCCGACCCCACCGACCTCCTGTGCGTGACCGTCGCGCACGAGCGCGTCGACGGCTCCAGGCGCGAGGTCTTCCTCGAATGGGCCGCGAAGCTCACGGGCCTCGCCGCCCACCCCCATCTCTCCCCCTGTAGCGCGGTCGGGCTCACCGAGAACGGACGCCCCTACCTGGCGGTGGGCACCGCCAGGCGCACCCTCGCCGACCTCCTCGCCGAGCAGGGCCCCATGCGCCCCGGGCAGGTGCGCGCCCTCGGCGTGGGTCTGAGCGACGCCGTGGCGGTCTACCACCGCGCCGGCCTCATCCACGGCGCCATCCAGCCCTCGCACATCCTGGCGGGCTCGGGGCACCACCTGCGGCTCACCGCCTACGACGTCACCGCCCCCGTCCTGGCTGCCCCCCTCCCCCCCTCCCCCTACACCGCCCCCGAGCACCTCGACGCCGCCGTGGCGGGCGAGGTCGCGGCCAGCCCCGCCGGCGACGTGTACGCCCTCGCCACCGTCCTCTACGCCGCCCTCGGCGGGCGGCTGCCGTGGGTGCGCCACGCCCGCGAGGACGCCGCC
>NZ_QFRW01000298.1 GCF_003265355.1 Glycomyces dulcitolivorans
GCGGCTTCGCGCCGGTGCCGCCGCCGACGCCGAACGGGTTCTTGGGGCCGGGCTTCGGCGCGCCCGGACGGGCCGCCGGAGCGGGCTTGGGGCCGGGCTTGGGAGCCGCCGCGGCGACGCGCGCCGCATCGGCCTGCTCCTGCTGCCGCTTGAGCAGCTCCTCGGCGCGCTTCTGCTCCGCGGCCACCTCGATGTCGCGGGCGGACGCGGGCTTGATCTCGGGCTGGGGCGCGACCGGAGCGGGCTTGGGGCCCGGCTTCGGACCGGCGGCCGCACCCGGCTTCGGGGCGGCCTTCTTGGCGATCTTGCGCGCTTCGGCCTCGGCCTTGGCCTCGGTCTTGGCGTCCTTCGCCTCGACCTTGGCCTGCATGATCTTGGACGGGCTCGGCGCCGCCGGACGGGGCCTTGCGGCCGCCGCGGGCTCGGGCGTCGGGGATTCGGTCTTCCCGGCCGACGCAGCCGGGGCGCCCTGTGCGGCGTCGTACTCCTGCCGCAGCCGACGCGCCACCGGCGCTTCGACCGTGCTCGACGCTGACTTCACGAACTCGCCCATGTCGCCCAGGCGCGAGAGCAGCTCTTTGCTCGTCGTGCCCAGTTCCTTGGCAAGTTCATGTACGCGGGGCTTTGCTGCCACTGCACTCCTCAATTCGAGGTCGTACGGGCAGCGCCCGCCGACCTTAACTACCGACTAGCAACGTGTTCATTCGAAGAACTTCATCGCGTGGTCTTCATTCGGTCTCTACCTGCTTCGTGTGCGGGAGTCGGCCTCTCGGCCGACTCCGACTCGACAAGGGCTCGCACCGCGGCGACGTCCACGGCTCCTTCGATCCTGAGCGCCCGGGCGAACGCACGCTTACGAACTGCCTGTTCAAGGCAGTTCGAAGAGTGGTGCACATGGGCTCCGCGGCCGCTGAGGCGGCGCTGCGGGTCCGGAACCAAAAGGTTCTGGCAACCCTCAGAGCGTCGAACGACGACGCGCAGCAGCTCGGAAGCGGAAGCACGTCTGCGGCATCCCACACAGGTGCGGACTACCGCTGCGTCACGTTGCGATCCGTTAATAAGTCTACCTCCCGGAGCGGCGGCCGCCACCGGCCGGGCCGGTCTCCTCCTTCGCGCCGCCGGACACGTGGGCGTCGGACTTGATGTCGATCCGCCACCCTGTGAGCCGCGCCGCAAGACGCGCGTTCTGGCCTTCGCGGCCGATCGCCAGCGACAGCTGGTAGTCCGGGACGATGACCTCGGTCGAGCGCGTGGACTCGTCCACGACCCGCACCGACAGGGTCTTCGCCGGCGAGAGGGCGTTCGCCACGAACTGCGCGGGGTCGGCGCTCCAGTCCACGATGTCGATCTTCTCGCCGCCGAGTTCGCTCATGACGGCGCGCACGCGCGAGCCCATGGGGCCGATGCACGCGCCCTTGGCGTTGACGTCCTTGGTTGTGGCGCGCACCGCGATCTTGGAGCGGTGACCGGCCTCACGTGCGATCGCGGGGATCTCGACGGCGCCCTCGTCGATCTCGGGCACCTCGAAGGCGAACAGCTTCTTGACCAGGGCGGGGTGGGTGCGGGAGAGGGTGATCTGGGGTCCGCGGGCGGTCCGGTTCACCTGGATGACGATGGCGCGGAGCCGCTTGCCGTGCTCGTAGTTCTCGCCGGGGACCTGCTCGTTGAGGGGGAGGGTGGCCTCGATCTTGCCGAGGTCGACGGTGACGATGCCGCGCTCGTTGCGCTCGCCGTGGGCCTGGACGACGCCGGTGACGATGTCGCCCTCCTTGCCGGAGTACTCGCCGTAGTTGACCTCGTCGGCCGCTTCGCGCAGCCGCTGGAGGATGACCTGCTTGGCGGTCTGGGCGGCGATGCGGCCGAAGCCCTCGGGGGTGTCGTCCCGCTCGGAGACGACCTCGTCCTCCTCGTTCAGCACGGGCACCAGCACATTGGCGATCCCGCTGTCGCGGTTGACCACGACTCGTGCGCGCTCATCGGCCCCGGGGGTGTGCTTGTAGGCGGTCAGCAGCGCCGATTCGATAGCGCCGAGGATGGTCTCGAAAGGGATGTCGCGCTCGCGTTCCAGCGACCGCAGCGCGGCCAGGTCGATATGCACCCGTACTCCTTAAGTCTTGAGTTGTCCTCACCGCGGCCGTTCAAGGCGTGCGAGCCGGCGACGTCGCCATCGGACGCTCATCTCAGCTCGATCTGCACCTTGCCGGGCCCCAGCTCGGCATAGGTGGCCGAACGGCGCGCGCCGTCGGCCTCTAGTTCAATCCCCCGCTCGCTGGCATCCGCGATCCGCCCTTTTACGGGCTCCTCCCCGATGTTCACGGCTACCAAGCGCCCAATATTACGCCGCCAGTGCCGGGGCTCGGTCAGCGGACGGTCGACGCCCGGCGAGGACACTTCCAGGGTGTACGCGGTGTCGGCGAAGGGCCCTCCCGTGGAGTCGGCCTCGTCCAGGGCCTTCGAGCACGCTTTCGAGACAACGGCCACATCGTCCAGACTGATCCCGCCGTCCTTGTCCACAAGGACCCTCACGAGAAGGCGGCGCCCGGCCTTCGTCACCGTGAGCCCCTCCAGGTCGTAGCCCGCGGCGGACACCGCCGGGGTCAGGACGGACTCCACTTCGGCGCGCTGCTCGGATCCCATGCGCACTCCTCTCCTATCGCCTATTTCGCCGAGATTAACCGCCCGGAGTCAGAATGGAAAGGCAGCCTGGGAAACTGGGTGTGTGTTCACGACCCGACGCGGACTCCTGATCGGCGCGGCCGTACTCGTCGCGGCCGGCTGCACGGAGCAGGCGCAGATCACCACCTCTGACGCGGACCTCACGGCCGCGCTCCGCACTGCGCGCGCACTAGCCCAAGGAGCTGAAGCCTTGGGCTACAGCGAGATCGCCGAAGACCACCGGACCCATGCCGCGACGCTGGAGCGGCTGCTGCGGCCCAACTCGATCTCGGAGGACGAGGTCGAGGCGCCGGCCGACGCCGAGGCGCTCGCCGCCGCCGAGACCGCCGGGAGCGTGGAGGCGGCCGAGTCGTCGATGACGACCCAGTCGGACTACGCCGTCCTCTTCGGGGAGATCGCGGCCAGCCGCGCCGCCCACGCGGCGGTGATCGCGTGACCGCGACCGACGACGGCCTGGCGGCCGAGTACGCGGCGATCTACGCCTACGGCGCGGCCGCGGTGCACCTCGACGGGGACGCGCGCGAGCGGGCCGAGGCCCTCGACGCCGAGCACCGCTCGCGGCGCGACGCGCTCCTGGACCACTACGCGGCAGCCGGGGCCGAGGCGCCGCAGCCCGCGGCGGGCTACGACACCGGCGTGGTCGCCGACGCGGCCGCGGCGCAGGAGCTGCTGACCTCCGTGGAGCTGAACGTGACCGCGACCTGGCGGGCCGGCGTGGCCGCGACCGACCCGGACGAGCGTCAGCTGTGCCTGGACATGTACGCCGCCTCGGCGGTGTCGCTGGCGCGGTGGCGGCTCGCGATCGGCCAGGCCGTCGCCGACCCGTGGCCGGGACGCCCCGAATAATTCACTGACCTGGGGGAACGCCAGGAAGCCATACCGCGTATCCATCATTTGCATACCCGCTATACCCTACTGAGTATCTCTTCACGGTGAAGAGTGTCCCCAGCGATGCGAGGTTGCACATGAGTGTCAAGCACAGCCTCCTGGCACTGCTCGAACGCGGCCCGGCCTACGGCTACCAGCTGCGCAGTGCGTTCGAGAGCGCCACCGGCAACACCTGGCCGCTCAACATCGGCCAGGTCTACACCACCCTCAACCGGCTCGAACGCGACCGGATGGTCGAGGCCCTGCCCGAGAACGAGTCCGGCCAGCGCCCCTACCGGATCACCGACGCCGGGCGCCGCCAGCTCGCGGGCTGGTTCGCCTCCCCCGTCCAGGCCGCCGACCGGCCCCGGGACGAACTGACGATCAAGCTCGCCCTGGCCGTGACCACCCCCGGCGTCGACGTCGCCGACGTCATCCAGCGCCAGCGGACGGCGACCCTGCGCCTCCTCCAGGAGTACACCCGGCTCAAGGCCGCCGAGGACCATGCCGAACTCGCGTGGCTCCTGGTCCTGGAGTCCATGATCTTCCGCGCCGAAGCCGAGGTCCGCTGGCTCGACCACACCGAGGCCGTCGTGGCCAGGACGGACCTGCCCGCACCGAGCCCTTTCGCAGCGCACGTCGACCAACCCGAAACTGAGATCCTCCGAGAGAACCGGTGACCCCCATGACCGTTCTGCAACTGAGGGGCGTGAACCGCGTCCACGGCGCCGGCGACAACGCCGTCAACGCCCTCATCGACACCGACCTCCAGGTCGCCGCCGGCGAGCTCGTCGCCATCATGGGCCCCTCGGGGTCCGGCAAGTCCACCCTCCTCAACCTCGCCGGCGGCCTCGACGCCCCCAGCTCGGGCGAGGTCCTCGTCGAGGGCACCGTCCTCGCGTCCCTGAACAAGAAGCAGCTCGCGCGCCTGCGCCGCCGCAGCGTCGGCTACGTGTTCCAGGACTACAACCTGGTCCCCAGCCTCACCGCCGCCGAGAACGCGGCCCTGCCGCTCGAACTCGACGGGATCTCCGCGGGCAAGGCCCGCGGGCAGGCCCTCGCCGCGCTCGAAGAGGTCGGGCTCGACGCCAAGCAGGCCGACCGGTTCCCCGACGAGCTGTCCGGCGGCCAGTCGCAGCGCGTCGCCATCGCCCGCGCCCTCATCGGCGAGCGGCGCCTCGTCCTCGCCGACGAGCCCACCGGCGCCCTCGACTCCACCACCGGCGAAGAGGTCCTCAAGCTCCTGCGCCGCCGCTGCGACGCCGGGGCCGCCGGACTCCTGGTCACCCACGACGCCCGGCACGCCGGGTGGGCCGACCGCGTGGTGTTCCTGCGCGACGGCCGCGTCGTCGACTCCTCCGCGCCCCTCCCCGGCGCCGAGACCCTCCTCGAAGGGGCCCAATGATGTTCGCCGGCCAGCGCCTGGCCTACAGGATCGCGCGCCGCGAGGCGATGCGCTACAAGGGGCGGTCGGCGCTGTCGATCACGCTCCTGGGGCTCCCCCTGCTCGCCGTCGCCATCGGCGCGAGCGTCTACGACACCGCCATGCTCTCCGAGGAGGAGACCGCCCAGCAGGTCCTCGGCGACAACGACGCCTACATCGAGTTCGGCGTCCCCGGCGCCCCGCTCGTCCAGCACTCCTGGAACGACCGCTGGACCATGTACGACATGGAGGACTACGAGGATCCGGGCCGGGCCGTCACCGACACCGAGATCCTCAGCAACCTCCCCGTCGGGTCCTGGATCGCCCCGTACACGCCCGACTCCGGCTCGGGCGAGTCGGCGCAGGTCGAGACCCCCGACGGGCTCGGGCAGGTCTTCACGTACGGCTACAGCCTCGCCGACGACCTCTACGAGGCGGCCGGGCTCGAATACCTCGAAGGGTCCGCGCCCGGACGCGGCGAGGTCGTCGTCAGCGGCGCCGCCGCCGACTACCTCCAGCTCGGCGTCGGCGACGACCTCGTGGTCGAGAGCGGCCCCGGCAAGGGCGAGCACGAGATCGCCGGCATCGTCGAGATCCCCTGGGACCTCAACGGCCGCTACGCGATCGGCGGGGTCTTCCCGGCCCAGGCCGGCGGCTGGCTGGTCGACACCCCCGAGCCGCTCACCAAGGACCAGGCGCTCGCGCTCAACGAGCTCGGGATGACCGTCTGGGCCAAGTCGCTGCTCGACGAGCCGACCACCGGGTCGTACGGCGACACCCAGGTCATGATGGACGAGGCCGAGCTGACGATCTACGGCCTCATCATCGTCGTGGTCGTCATGGAGGTCGTGCTCCTGGCCGGGCCCGCGTTCGCGATCAGCGCCAGGCGGCGCACCCGCGAGTTCGCGCTCATGAGCGCCAACGGCGCCACCCCGGGCCAGATCCGCAACACCGTCCTCGCCGGAGGCGTCCTCTTCGGGCTCCTCGCGGCGCTGGCGGCGATCGTGATCGGCATCGGGCTGGTCGCGGCGGGCCTGCCGTGGCTGGAGCGGCTGATCGGCCACCGCAGCGCCGGGCTCCGCGTCATGCCGGCGCTCCAGGCCCTGCTCGTCGGCGTCGCGCTCGCCACGGGCCTGCTCTCGGCGCTCGCCGCCGCGATCAGCGCCTCGCGGATCAACGTGGTCGCGGCCCTGACCGGCCGGTCGGGCCGGCGCAAGAGCTCGAAGCGCTGGATGTTCATCGGCATCGGCATGGTCGCGGCGGGCGTCGCGGCGGGCCTGGGCGGTGTCGCGCTGTGGAGCATGCCGCTCATGGCCGCGGCGATCGTCCTGGCGCAGCTGGGCATGGTCGTGTGCACGCCCGCGCTGCTGTCGTTCACGGCGCGGCTGGGCCGGTGGCTGCCGCTGGCGCCGCGCATGGCGCTGCGCGAGGCCGGGCGCAACCGGGGCTCCGCGGCCCCGGCGATCGCGGCCGTCCTCGGCGTCGTCGCCGGCGGCATGGCGTTCTCGATGATCGTCACCGCCGACTCGGTGCGCGCCCAGCAGGACCAGGAGCAGATCCTGAACCAGGGCGCGATGACGCTGACGCTGTACAACAACGCGGGCGAGGGGATGCCCGACTGGGACGCCGCGCGGGCCGAGGCCGAACCGATCCTGGAGTCGCGCCTCGACGGGGTCGAGCTGACGCAGGTGCCCACGTACAGCCCCGCCGACGACTGCGCCGGCGAGCTCGGCGAGGACGAGTGGGCGGACTGCCAGTGGACCATCACCAGGCCCGAGGAGCACGTGTGCTCGTACTGGACCGCCGACAAGCCCGATGAGGAGTCCGACCGCGCCGCCGTCGAGGCGGCCCGCGAGGACCCGAACTGCGACGAGACCGGCGCCGACTACTGGGGGCCGATGTACGACATCCCCGGGTCGACCGACCCGGCGATCGTCGCGGCCTACACCGAACTCGAAGGCGACGAGCTCGACAAGGCGGTCGAGGTGCTCGAAGCGGGCGGCGTGCTCGTCAGCGACCGGCTCTCGCTCACCGACGACGGGACGGTCGTGCTCCAGCTGTCGACCAGCGTCTACGGCATGGACGCCGACCAGACCGAGGAGCCGGTGATCACCGAGACCGAGCTGCCCGCGATGGTCGTGGACAAGGGCCAGCTGGGCTACAACCGGATGTTCCTGAGCCCCGGCGCCGCCGAGACGATGGGCCTCCAGACCGCGGTCTGGCAGCAGGTCTTCCTGGTGGACACCGAGAAGGCGCTCGAACCGGGGATGGCCGAGGCGCTCACGGAGGACTTCAACCAGGAGCTCGCCGGGGGCGACGTGTGGGCGACGTTCATGGTCGTCGACTACACCGACCCGTTCATGTTCTACTTCACGATCGCCGTGACGGGGCTGTGCGCGCTGGTGGCGCTGGGGGCGACCGCGGTGTCGACCGGGCTCATCATCGCCGAGCAGCGGCGGGACATGGCCACGCTCGGCGCGGTCGGCGCGGCCCCGGGGCTGCGCAAGCGCTTCGCGATGTGGCAGACGGTGGTGATCGCGGCGTTCGGCGCCGGGCTCGGCACGGTCGCCGGGGTCATCGGGTACGCGCTCATCCGGGAGGCGCTGAACCGGCCGCTCCAGTGGACGTACCCGTTCAGCGCGATGTACGGCTGGGAGCTGCCGTGGACGAGCTTCGCGATCATGCTGCTGGCGGTGCCGGTCATCGCGGCCGCGGGGGCGATCGTCTTCACGAAGGCGACGCTGCCGAGCGAGCGCCGGATCACTTAGGGGGCAAGGGGAAAGGCCCGTCCGCGCTGCGCGGGCGGGCCTTTTCGCGTGCACTGGGGCGGGGCGGCGCCGGCTCAACCCCTCGGAGACATCGGCATCTCTCTGACCGGCGCCGCCCCGCCTCAGCTTAGGAAGCTGATGCCACTAGAGCTGTCCCGCAGGCGTTCCCGCGGGGACCCCAGTGGACGGCAGGGTGAGGATCTCGAAGCCGTCGTCGGTGACCAGGAGCGTGTGCTCGAACTGGGCGGACCACTTGCGGTCCTTGGTGACGGCGGTCCAGCCGTCGTCCCACATGTCGTGCCCGGCGACGCCGAGGTTGATCATCGGCTCGATCGTGAACGTCATGCCCGCCTCGATCTCGACGTCGAGCTGCGGGTTGTCGTAATGCGGCACGTAGAGGCCGGAGTGGAACGAGGTGCCGATGCCGTGGCCGGTGAACTGGCGGACCACCCCGTAGCCGAAGCGGGCGGCGTACGCCTCGATGACCTTGCCGACGACGTTCAGCTGGCGGCCGGGCTTGACGGCCTTGATGCCGCGCCAGGTGGCCTTCCAGGTGCGCTCGACGAGGTCGCGGGCCTCCTGGGAGACGTCCCCGGCCAGGAACGTGGCGTTGCAGTCACCGTGGACGCCGCCGATGAACGCGGTCACGTCGATGTTCACGATGTCGCCGTCCCGGACCACCGTGGAGTCGGGGATGCCGTGGCAGACGACCTCGTTCAGCGAGGTGCAGCAGGACTTCGGGTAGCCGCGGTAGCCGAGCGTCGACGGGTAGGCGCCCAGGTCGCACAGGTACTCGTGGGCGACGGCGTCGAGCTGGTCCGTGGTGACGCCGGGCGCGACGGCCTTGCCGGCCTCGACGAGCGCGTCGGCCGCGATCCGGCCGGCGACGCGCATCCGCTCGATCGTCTCGGCGTCCTTGACCTCGCTGCCGGTGAACGGGGCCGGCGCGGGCCGGTCGACGTACTCGGGGCGCGCGATCGACTCGGGGACGCTCCGGCGGGGACTCTGCTTTCCGGGGCGCAGCGCGGGACGGGAACTCATCCCGACAGCGTAGCCAACGCGCACCGCGGGACCTGCGGGGCCGCTGTGACACCGTTACCGAGACGACGCGGAAAAGTGCGGTTCGCGAGGAGAAAACCTCTTGCGTTTCGGAGGCCGACTCGGCATCCTGAGTGCACCGGCCCGCACCTTGTGGACGCAGGCCGGACCCCGCGAGGCCTCTCCTATCCGAGCCGACGCGGGGCGCAGCTCTCGCGGTAGTTCCGCCGGCCCGGTTCCGACCGGGCGGGCGGTGTACGACACCTCCCGCGGTCGAGCGCCCCGCCTGTCCAACCCAGGCGGCGTGCAGTCGCCCTGCGTCGGCTCACCACATCCCCCGACGAACAAGGCCCGCGTCCCCCCGTCAGGGGCGCGGGCCTTCCTTTCGCGAAGCCTTCAGGCGGCTTCGAGCTCCTTGGTGGGCGCCTCGGCGTCCTCGGCCGCGGCGGCCGCCGCCTCGGGGGCGCCGACCTCCTGCGCGAGCCGCTCCCACAGCATGCCGCCGGAGTGCGCGATGGCGCCGATGATCGAGGGCACGAACGGCAGCACCCAGTCCGCGAGGAACCCGGTGTGCGGCATATTGAGCACGAGCATGGCCGAGCCCGCGCACAGCAGGCCCTGGAGGGTGCCGCGCCAGGCCGCGCGGGTGCCGTCGATGACGGCCTCGCGGCGCTCGGTCGCGGGGTCGTGGAACTCCGAGAGGCCCGCGGCGTCGCGGCGCCCCAGGTAGCCGCCGACGACCGCTTGGACCGCCGTGCCTGCGACGACCGCGGCGAGGAGGCTGTTCTTGGTGACGACGTAGATCAGCGCGAACAGGAGCCCGCCGCCGAGGAGCGTCAGGACGCCCCGGATCCAGTCGACCTTCTCACCGGGGTACCAGTAGTACTTGGTGACACCCTCGGAAATCTGGCGTTCGATCTTGCCCATGTCGGTGGCTCCCCATTGTGTTCGAAGGCCCAGTGGCAGGCGCAGGCACGACGTCATTATGCGTGGCGCACGACACTGGGCAAGCGGAATCCCCCGAGTCACCATTGTGGAATTTTGCACACGATGAGCGCGGTGTCCGGTTCACCCCTGGCGTGAACTGCCGCTACGTACCAGCGTAGGGAACCGACCAGGAGTCCGGAGTCGCGGATCCGACAGTCAGTGGACCTTGACGACCGGCCCGGCGAGCCCCCGGAGCTCCTCGGGGAGTTCGGCGCCCATCTGCTCGGCCAGTTTGACGGCCTCCTCGATGAGGGTCTCCACGATCTGCGACTCCGGCACGGTCCGGATGACCTCGCCCTTGACGAAGATCTGGCCGCGCCCGTTGCCGCTGGCGACGCCCAGGTCGGCCTCGCGGGCCTCGCCGGGGCCGTTGACGACGCAGCCCATGACGGCCACGCGCAGCGGGACCGGCAGGCCTTCGAGACCGGCGGTGACCTGCTCGGCCAGGGTGTAGACGTCGACCTGCGCGCGCCCGCACGAAGGGCACGAGACGATCTCCAGGCCGCGCTCGCGCAGGCCCAGGGACTCCAGGATCTGGTTGCCGACCTTGACCTCCTCGACCGGCGGGGCCGAGAGCGAGACGCGGATCGTGTCGCCGATGCCCTCCGACAGGAGCGCGCCGAACGCCGCGGCCGACTTGATGGTGCCCTGGAACGCGGGCCCGGCCTCGGTGACGCCCAGGTGCAGCGGGTACTCGCACTGCTCGGAGAGCAGGCGGTAGGCCTTGACCATGACGACCGGGTCGTTGTGCTTGACCGAGATCTTGATGTCGCGGAAGTCGTGCTCCTCGAACAGGGACGCCTCCCACAGCGCCGACTCCACCAGCGCCTCGGGCGTGGCCTTGCCGTACTTCTGGAGCAGGCGCTTGTCGAGCGAACCGGCGTTGACGCCGATGCGGATCGGGGTCCCGGCGTCCTTGGCGGCCTTGGCGATCTCGCCGACGCGGTCGTCGAACTGCTTGATGTTGCCCGGGTTCACGCGCACCGCCGCGCACCCGGCGTCGATGGCCGCGAACACGTACTTCGGCTGGAAGTGGATGTCGGCGATGACCGGGATCTGCGACTGCTTCGCGATGACCTTGAGCGCGTCCGCGTCGTCCTGCGTCGGGCACGCGACCCGCACGATCTGGCAGCCCGTGGCGGTGAGCTCGGCGATCTGCTGGAGCGTCGCGCCGATGTCGGAGGTCCGGGTGGTCGTCATCGACTGGACGCTGATCGGGGCCCCGCCACCGACGAGGACGCCGCCGACGTTGAGCTGCCGGGTCTGCTTCCGGGGCGCCAGGGGCTCGATCTCGTGATCGTGGCGCTTGGTGGGAATACCGAGGTTCACTGCGGTCATGTGGCTAGTCTCCACCCAGATTCGCGGGTCAGTTGAAGATAGTGATCGGGTTGACGATGTCGGCGGTGACGGTCAGCAGCATGAAGCCGCCGAGCAGGACGATCACAGCGTAGGTCAACGGCATCAGCTTCAAGTAGTCCACTCGGCCCGGGTCCGGCCTGCCGCGCTTGGCCGCGATCCAGGAGCGCGCCTTCTCGTACCAGGCGATGGCGATGTGTCCGCCGTCCATCGGCAGCAGCGGCAGCAGGTTGAACACGCCGATGAAGTAGTTGAGGACCACCAGCAGCATGAAGAACATCGCCCACTGGTCGTACTGGACCATCTCCCCGCCCAGGCGGGAGGCCCCGACGACGCTCACGGGGGTGTCGTCCGCGCGCTCGGCGCCCCAGATCGAGTCCCACAGCGGCGGGATCTTCGAGGGCAGCTGGCCGAGTGCGATGAAGGTCTCTTTGAACATGTCACCGGTGTAGGTGACGGTCTCGCCGATGCCGGCGATCGGACCGGCCCCGGAGGCGGTGTAGGGGATGGCCGGGTCGACGTACACGTACACGCCCAGGCGCGCGGCGGTCTCGGTGCCGCCGTCCTCGGCCTCGACCTCGGCGGCGTACGGGGTGACCTCGACGGTCTTCTCGGTCCCGTCGTGGTCGACCACGACGGCGACCGGCTCGCCCGGGGTGAGCTCGCCGACGGCGGCCAGGAGGCCGTCCCAGTCCGCGACCTCGGCGCCCGCGATGGAGACGATCTCGTCGCCGTTCTCGATGCCCGCGGCCCAGGCCGGGCCCTCGACCTGGCCCCCGGTGCAGTCCCCGGCGGTGCCGGTCGCGGGGTCGGAGGTCTCCACGCAGGGGGCGACCTCGACGGCGACGTCCTCCTGCGCCTGGGTGGCGGCCTCGGCCCACGCGGGGTTCTGGCCGATGCCGACGAAGGCGACGAGGATCCACAGGACGATGAAGCCGAGCACGAAGTGCGTGACCGAGCCCGCGGCGAGCACGATCGTGCGCTGCCACAGCGGCTTGCGCCAGAAGACCCGCTTCTGGTCCTTCTCGTCGAGCTCTTCCTCCTCCTCTTCGAGGGGGGTCATGCCGACGATCTTGACGAAGCCGCCCAGCGGCACGCCCTTGACGCCGTACTCCGTCTCGCCCTTGCGGAAGGACCACAGGGTCGGCCCGAAGCCCACGAAGTACCGGGTCACCTTCATGCCGAAGCCCTTGGCGGTGAGCATGTGCCCGAACTCGTGGAGGCTCACTGAGATGAGGATCGCGAGCGCGAAGAGCGCGATACCGGTGATGTAGGCCAGCAAGTCTGTCTCCTTCTAACGCTCGGACGCGTCCAACACTAGCTTCCGGGCGCTCGACCGCGCCCACTTCTCCGCTTCGAGTACGTCTGCGACACTGGCGGGTCGGCCGAACTCGGGGGCGGCTTCGAGGACGCTCGAAATGGTGTCGACGATGCCGGGGAACGCCAGTCGCCCGTCGCGGAACGCGGCGACCGCTTCTTCGTTGGCGGCGTTGTAGACCGCGGGCAGCAGCCCCCCGGCGCGGCCGGCGTCCTTGGCGAGCGCGACGGCGGGGAACGCGGTCTCGTCGAGCGGTTCGAAGTGCCAGTCGGCGGCCTTCGTCCAGTCGACGGGGCGCGCGGACCCGGGGAGGCGGTCGGGCCAGGCGAGGGCGTGGCCGATGGGCAGGCGCATGTCGGGCGGGGAGGCCTGGGCGATGGTGGAGCCGTCGGTGAACTCGACCATGGAGTGGATCACCGACTGCGGGTGGACCACCACTTCGATGTCGTCGTAGCCGATGCCGAAGAGCTCGTGGGCCTCGATGACTTCGAGGGCCTTGTTGACCATGGTCGCGGAGTTGATGGTGATCACCGGGCCCATGGCCCAGGTGGGGTGGGCGAGGGCGTCCTGGACGGTGACGTCCGCGAGCTGCTCGCGGGTGCGCCCGCGGAAGGGCCCGCCGGAGGCGGTGAGGACGAGCTTCGCGACCCGCTCGGGCTTGCCCGAGCGCAGGCACTGGGCGAGCGCGGAGTGCTCGGAGTCGACCGGGACGATCTGGCCCGGCTCGGCGAGGTCCCACACGAGCGCGGCGCCGGCGATGAGCGACTCCTTGTTGGCGAGGGCGACCTGGTGGCCGGCCTTCAGCGCCGCGAGGGTCGGTTCGAGGCCGATCGAGCCGGTGATGCCGTTCAGGACCGTGTGGCACGGCCAGGCGGCGAGCTCGGTCATGGCCGAGCGCCCGGCGATGAGCTTCGGGATCCTGGCGTCGCCGGAGGTCCAGCCCTGCTTGGTGGCAGCGGCGAACAGCCGGAGCTGGACGTCCTCGACGGCGGTGGCGTCGGCGACGGCCACGACGTCGACCCCCAGTTCGATCGCCTGCTCCGCCAGGAGCGCCGGGTTGCCGCCGCCCGCGCCGATGCCGACGATGCGGTACCGGTCGGGGTTGGCGCGGACGATGTCGATCGCCTGGGTGCCGATGGAGCCGGTGGACCCCAGGAGCACGATCTCGCGTTGGTCGGTCACGCGGTCATTGTCCCCTAGCGGAAAACGACGGTGCTGTGGCCGTTGAGGAGAATCCTCTGATCGAGGTGCGCGGCGAGGCCGCGGGCCAGGCAGGTGGACTCCAGGTCGCGCCCGGCCGAGACGAAGTCGTCGGGGCTCATCGCGTGGTCGACGCGGGCGACCTCCTGGTCGATGATCGGGCCCTCGTCGAGGTCGGAGGTGACGTAGTGGCAGGTCGCGCCGATGAGCTTGACGCCGCGGGCGTGGGCCTGGTGGTAGGGCTTGGCGCCCTTGAAGCTCGGTAGGAACGAGTGGTGGATGTTGATGATCCGGCCGGGGAGCTTCGCGCAGAACTCGGGCGAGAGGATCTGCATGTACCGGGCGAGGACCACGACGTCGATCTGCTCGGCCTCGATGAGGTCGAGGACCTCCTGCTCCTGGGTGGCCTTGCCGCCGGGCCCGACGGGCAGGTGGTGGAAGGGGACGCCGGAGGAGGCGGCGAGGTCGGCCCAGTCGGGGTGGTTGGAGACGACAGCGGCGGCCTCGCCGTGGAGGGCGCCGATGCGGAAGCGGTACAGCAGGTCGTTCAGGCAGTGGCCCTGCTTGGAGGCCATGATGAGGACGCGCGGCTTGACGGCGCGGTCGTGGAGCTGCCAGTCCATGTCGAATTCGCGGGCGATCTCGGCGAAGCCGACGGCCAGTTCGTCGCGGGAGTGCTCGGTCTTGAACTCCACGCGCATGAAGAAGCGTCCGGAGCCGTGCTCGGAGAACTGCTGGGAGTCCTCGATGTTCGCGTCGCGGCGGGTGAGGAAGCCCGAGACGGCGTAGACGATGCCGAGGCGGTCGGGGCACGAGACGGTGAGCACGAACTGGCTGGTCATCGGATCAATGATACGCGGGAGGGGACGGGCGGCGGCCCGTCCCCTCCGTGCGTGAGGCGCTAGGCGCCGATCGCGGTGTTCACCTGGTCGATGAAGGACGCGGTCGACTCCTCGACCGTGGCCGTCCCGAACAGGAGGCCCTCGTAGACGCCGCGCATGATGTCGGCGGCGGCGCCGGAGCCGACCGGCGGGACCGCGGGGCCCTCGCCCAGGTCCGGGGTGATGGCGGCGACGAAGTCCGCGCCGAGCTTCTGGTCGGCGGGCAGCAGCGGCAGGACCCGCTCGCGCTGGGCGATGTTGGCCGGGAGGCCGCGGTCGCCGAGCATGAGGTCGAGGGACTCGTCGCTGTTGAGCAGGAAGTCGATGAGCTTGCCCGCGGCGGCCTGGTCGGAGGTGGTGCGCGCGGCGGACCAGAACATGGCCGACTTGAGGTACAGGCCCGGCTGGACGCCGGTGAACTCCCCCGGCGGGCGCAGCAGGACGAGGTCGGAGCCGAGGACGGTCTGGATCGCGCCGATCTGGTTGGTCCAGTAGAACTCGGATGCACCGGTGCCGGTGGCGAGCGGGGACTGGTCCTGGCCCGCGGCGGCGTATTCGACGATCTTGCTGGACTCGGGGATGCCGCCGGCGGCCTGGAGGTCGAGGACCAGCTGCCACCACTCGTTCATGGTGGCGTCGGTGAACCCGAGGGTGCCCTCGTCGGTGTAGAGGCTCTCGCCCTTCTGGCGGGCGAACACGTTGAACAGGGACTCGTTGCTCAGCGAGAGGCCGGAGGAGCCGATCGCGTCGCCGCCGGCGGACACGGCGGCGGTGAAGGTGAGGAAGTCCTCCCAGCTCCAGGCGGTGTCGTCGGGCATGGCGACGCCAGCGGCCTCGACGATCGCCGGGTTGACCAGGAGCGCGAAGGCGTTGACGCCGGTGGGGATGCCGTAGGTCTTGCCGTCGAACTGGCCGGTCTTGAGGGTGGCCTCCTCGATGTTCGACAGGTCGATGTCGAGGTCCTCCAGGGGCAGGAGGGCGTTCTTGTCGGCGTAGTCGCGCAGGTAGCGGTCGTCCTGCTGGAGGACGTCGGGCGCGTTGTTGCCGGAGACGGAGACGTTCAGCGCGTCCCAGTAGGAGTCGAACTCGCTGGGGCTGGGCTTGATCGTGACGCCCTCGTTCTTGGCGAGGAAGGCGTCGATGATCTGCTGGGTGTACTCGTGGCGGGGGTCGGAGCCCCACCACCAGAAGTCCAGCTCGCCGTCGCCTTCCTCGGCGCCGCCGCCGCCGTCGTTGCCGCAGGCCGCGAGGAGGGGTGCGGCCGCTGCACCGAAGATCCCTGCTTTCGCGAGCGTCCTCCGCGAGACGCCCGAGGGGTTGGGTTTGCGCATTCTTTCGTCCTTTCAGGACAGTGAGAGGATGGTATGCCGGATGTTACTTGATGCCGGTGGTGGCGATCCCCCGGACGAGGTACCGCTGGCCGGCGAGGAAGAACCCGAAGATCGGGCCCAGGGCGACGATCGACATCGCGAACAGCGCCCCCCAGTTTGTCGTGCCGGTGGAGTCCATGAACAGGCGCAGTGCCAAGGGGACGGTCTGGAGGTCCACGTCGCGCAGGTAGATCAGCTGGGAGTAGAAGTCGTTCCACGTCCAGATGAACGTGAAGATGGCGGTCGTCGCGAGCGCGGGCATGCACAGCGGCATGATGATCCGCAGGTAGGTGCCCCAGTAGCCGCAGCCGTCGATCGAGGCGGCCTCGTCCAGTTCGCGCGGCAGGCCGCGGATGAACTGGACCATGAGGAACACGAAGAACGCGTCAGTGGCGAGGAGTTTGGGGACGATGAGCGGCCAGAAGGTGTCGACCCAGCCGAGGTTGTTGAACAGGATGTACTGCGGGATGATCACGACGTGGATCGGCAGCATGATGGTGCCGAGCATCACGGCGAAGAGCATGCCGCGCATGGGGAACCGCAGCCGCGCGAAGGCGTAGGCGGCCATCGAGCAGGACACCAGGTTCCCGACGATGGACCCGGCCACGATGACCATCGAGTTCCAGATGTACTTCTCGAACGGGTGCGGCAGGGCGTTCCAGCCCTCGGCGTAGTTGCTCCACTCCCAGGTGTTCGGGAGCAGGCCCGGGTCGGCGAAGATCTCGTCGATCGGCTTGAAGCTGGCCGAGAGCATCCACAGCAGCGGGTAGATCATGATCATCGCCGCGATGGTCAGGAGCAGGTGGAAGACGAAGCGGCGCAGGCCGGTCGCGGCGCCGCGCTCGGCGCGGCGGCGGGTCGGGGCGGGGGCCGGGATCGTCTCAGTCGTTGTCGCCATAGAACACCCAGAATTTCGACATGAGGAAGTTGAGCGCGGTGAAGATCGCGATGATGGCCAGCAGGAGCCAGGCGATGGCCGAGGCGTAGCCCATGTCGAACTGGGTGAAGCCCTGGTCGTAGAGGTACAGCGTCAGGAACATGGTCGAGTCGGCCGGGCCGCCCTGGCCGCTGGAGATGATGAACGCCTGGGTGAACGACTGGAACGAGTTGATGATCTGGAGCACCAGGTTGAAGAAGATGATGGGGGTCAGGAGCGGGATCGTCACGCTCCAGAACCGGCGCATCGGCCCGGCGCCGTCCACTTTGGCGGCCTCGTAGTACATGGTCGGGATCTGCCGCAGGCCGGCCAGGAAGATGATCATCGGGGAGCCGAACGTCCACACGTGCAGGATGATCAGGGTGCCGAGGGCGTAGTCGGGGTGGGAGACCCAGCCGACCCCCTCGATGCCGAGGAGGGCCAGCAGCTGGTTGACCAGGCCCTCGGTGCCGAAGATCTGGCGCCACATGATGGCGATGGCCACCGAGCCGCCGAGCAGCGAGGGCAGGTAGAACACCGAGCGGTAGAACGCCATGCCGCGCAGGCCGCGGTCGAGGACGATCGCCAGGAGGAGCGCGGCCGCGAGCTGGAGCGGCACCGAGACGAAGGTGTAGACCGCGGTGACCTTGACGGCGTTGGCGAGCCGGGGGTCGTCGAGCATCCGGGCGTAGTTCTCGCCGCCGACCCATTCGCCGTAGCCGAGGCTGTAGTCGGTGAAGGACAGGTAGAACGAGGCGACCATCGGCCCGATGGTGATGGCGAGCAGGCCGATGATCCACGGCGACATGAAGCTCAGTGCGGCCCAGCGCTCGCGCGACTTGATCGTCCCGCGGCCCTTGCGCGGGGCCGGATCGGGGCGCTGCGCGGGTGCGGGCGGAGCGGGCTCGGGCGGTGGGCCCGGGCTGCGCCGCTTTGCGCGCACCACAGCGACATCGTTGTCGGTCATAGGGTTTTGGGACCTTTCGGAGGGGGTTGGCTCCTAGATCACATCAATCTATGCAACCGCTTGCCTAAAGTCAATGGCTCAACTTAAATTCTTGGATATTGTTCGGCCCCCGGCCTGGGGATCGCCTCGAAACGGGCGACAGTCCACTGGAGTCTCAGCCGCAACGGGGCGGGCCCGCCCGGAGTCGTCCGGACGGGCCCTGGTTCCCCGGTGGTCAGACGTTGACGGGGGTCCGCTCCGGGGCCGGGACGGCCTCGTCGGACTCCTTGATCCCGTACTTGGCGTACAGCCTCCCCAGCGGGCCGGGGACCCACCAGTTAGCGCGGCCCAGCAGGCGCATCGTCGCGGGGACGAGGAGCATCCGGACCACGGTGGCGTCGAGGAAGATCCCCACCGCCATGCCGAGGCCGATCATCTTCATGAAGGTGATGCCGCCGAAGGCGAACGCGCCCACCACCACGATGAGGATCGCCGCCGCGGCGGTGATGATCGAGCCGGTGGACTGCATGCCGCGCAGGACGGCGGTGCGGTTGTCGGCCCCGCCGTCCCACTCCTCGCGGACCCGCGAGAGCAGGAAGACCTCGTAGTCGGTCGACAGCGAGAACAGCAGCACCAGCATCAGGAGCAGGTTCGAGGGCATGAGGTAGCCCGAGGGCGTGAAGTCCAGGACCCCGGACAGGTTGCCCTCCTGGAAGATCCACACCACGATGCCCATGGTCGCCGCGAGCGACACGAAGTTCATGAGCACCGCCTTGACCGGCAGGAGGATCGACCCGAAGGCGAGGAACAGCACCAGCATGGTCACGACCACGATGTAGCCGACCATCATCGGCAGGCCCTCCTCGACGGCGTCGAACATGTCGACCAGGTCGGAGGCGCCGCCGGTGACCGCGAGGTCGGCGGTGTCGATCGCGCGGGCCTCGTGGATGATGTCGCGGGCGTCGGCGCTGAACGGGTCGACGTCGTAGCTGACCTGGAGCAGCGTCGCGTCCGCGGTCTGGTCGACGACGAGGGCGCCGGTGACGTGCTCGATGTCCTCCAGTTCGGCGATGACGTCTTCGACCGGACCGTTCTCGACCATGACGTCGAAGGTCTCGACGTCGCCGCCGGGGAAGTCGGCCGCGATGGCCTCGGTGACCACGCGGGACTCGGCGTCGGCGGGCATGTCGCGCTCGTCGGTGCCGCCGAATTGGATGTCCACCACGGGGGTCGCGAGCAGGGCCATGAACGCGAGGACGGGCAGGAGGACCAGGACCGGGCGGCGCATGACGCCGGCGGCCAGGCCGTGCCAGAAGCCGGTCTCGGTGCGGGGCACGGCGCGCTTGCGGCGCCAGGGCATGCGGCCGTTGTCGACGCGGTGGCCCAGCAGGTACAGGATCGCCGGGAGCACGACGAGGGCCGAGAGCATCGCGACGCCGACGGCGGACATGACGCCGAAGGCGATGCCGTGCAGGAAGGGCACGTCCACGAACAGCAGGCCGACCATGGACAGGACGATGATGAGGCCCGAGACCATGACGGTGCGCCCGGCGGTCGCGACGGTGTTCAGGGTGGCGGCACGCTTGTCGCGTCCGGCCGCGAGCTCTTCCCTGAAGCGGCGCAGGATGAACAGGGCGTAGTCGATGGACATGCCCAGGCCGATGATGGTGATGACGTTGGCCGCGAACACCGAGACGTCGGTGAACTCGGTGATCACCCGGGTGATGGTGAAGCCGCCGAGGATCGCCAGGCCGCCGATGAGGAGCGGCAGCGAGGCGGCCACGAGCGCGCCGAAGACGATGATCATGATGACCAGCAGGAGCGGCATCGAGATCATCTCGGCGATCTCCAGGTCGTGCTGGGTCTGCTCGTTGATGTCGTTGAAGATCGCGGCGCTGCCGCCGAGGGAGACGTCGAGGTCGCGGGTGTCCCCGGCGTCGCGCAGGTCGTCCTCGATCTCCTGGTAGGCCGCGGCCAGGGACTCGTCGGAACCGCCGCCGAGGGCGAGGGTGACGATGGCGGCGTGCCCGTCCTCGGACACCAGGCCCGGCAGGCCGGAGAGGTAGTAGGAGTTGACCCCGTCGACCTGGTCGAGGGCGTCGATGTCCTCGGTGGCGCCGGTGACGGCGTCCTGGAACTCGGGGTCGTCGACGGTGAGGGTGTCGGACTCGTAGAGGACCACGACGTCGGCGCCGGTGTTGCCGAACTCGTCCTCGATGGCCTGCGCGTCGGTGACCGACTCGGCGTCCTCGGCGATGAAGCCGCCGTCGGTGAACTCGTCGAACACGCCGAGCCCCCAGGTCGCGCCGACGGCGAAGACCGCGGCGACGCCGGCGAGGATCAACCAGCGGGTCTTGATGACCGCACGGCCTAGCAGGGAATACATGGATGTCTCCTATGGGTGTTCAAGGGAGAGGAAGGCGGTGACCGCTGGTGCCGGGAGTCCGGTCGGCGGTACGATGTAAGCGTTGATCATTTAGCTAACGCCGTTTACTCTAATGAACGCCCCTCATAGAGTCAACGCCGTTAACTAAGTTGTAAGAGAAGGAGAGCAGTGACTTCCAACACCGCGGGTGGCCCGACCCGTCGCGAGCGAATGCGCGCCGAGACGATCGCCGAGATCAAGGCGAGCGCCCGGAGCCAGCTCCAGGAGCACGGCCCCAGCGGGATCTCCCTGCGCGCGATCGCACGCGAGGTGGGCGTCACTCCGGCGGCCCTCTACCGGTACTTCGACAGCCTCGACGCACTGCTCATCGCCATCTGCTGCGACCTCTACGACGAACTTATCGCCGACACGGTCGCGGCCATGGACGCCTACCCGAAGGACGCGCACCTCGAACGGATGAAGTCGTGGATCTGGGCCTTCCGCGCCTGGGCCGTGGGCAACCGGCGCGAGTTCGAGCTGATGATCTCCTACCCGGAGGGCAACACCGCCATGTCGATCGACGGCACCCGGCTGGCGCAGTCCCCCGAGAACGTCGACCCGGTGACCCTGAAGTCCCTTGAGCACTCGCAGCTGTGCGGGCGGGAGATGGCGGCGTTCTACCGCAAGACCGAGAGCGGCGAGGTCGAGGCGAACGGGCCCATCCAGCTGCCCGAGATCTCCGACGCGCTCCAGGCGGAGCTGCTCGACAAGTGCTCGGCGTTCATCGTGGGCGAGCTGCTGCCGCTGGAGTGGGTCTTCACGTTCACGTCGGCGTGGGTGCGGGTGTTCGGGCTGGTCGTCATGGAGGCGTTCGGGTCGCTGCCGGTGCAGGACAACGTCGACGAGTTCTACAAGACGCAGATCCTCGCGATGATGAAGGACTTCGGCATCGAGGGCTAGAGCGCGGAAGCCGAAGGGCCGGAATGCGATGCGTTCCGGCCCTCGTTCGCGTCTAGGAGGCCGCGGGGGCCTCTTCGGCCGGGCAGCTTCGGATGTCGTGCCCGACGGAGGTCATGCACTTGCCGGACTTGAGGTTCCACTTCCAGCCGTGCATCTGGCAGGTGAGGACGCCGTCCTCGATCTTCCCGAAGACCGACAGGTCGGCCTTGAGGTGCGGGCAGCGGCGCTGGAACTGCCAGCCGCTGACGGTGATGTCCTCGTCGTCGGGGCGCTGCTCGGCGTACCAGCCCTCGGCGTACTGGAGGCGCTCCTCGGAGAGGCACTTGAAGAACGCGTACACGTACTCGTTGTACTGGCCGATGCGCGCGGCGGTGAAGCGGCAGGACAGGAACAGCGAGTTGACCCAGTCGACCTCGCGGATGTGGAGCAGGTGCTCGATGAGCCGCCGCTCGGTGCGGAAGCGGTAGCGGACCTTGCCGCCGTCGTCGTGGTGGATCTTCCGCTCCAGGAAGTCGAACACGATCGACTCCACGACCGTGTCCGAGTCGGGCGCGGTCAGGTCGAAGCGGACGGGCCCGCCGATGCCGGTGGCGATGTGCTCGGCCGACTCCATGAGCGGCTCGATGCGCTCGCGCAGCGTCTCCAGGACGTCGATCTCGGGGTGGGACCAGGAGGCCTTCTCCGCGGCGATGCGCGGCTGCATGCGCTCCTTGAACTCGTCGAGGTGCTGCTTCTTGTTCTTGAACCACTCGCGCAGGTCGTCCACGGGGTGCTCGACCGAGCCGCGGCCGTCCTCGAAGACCTCGGCGACCGAGCCGGGCAGCAGGATGATGTTCTTGTCGCGCCCCTGCTGCTCCAGCCACTCCACGTACGACATCTGGTCGGGGAAGATGTTGCCCTCGTCGCCGAAGACGTCGTTGAACTGGTACAGCGAGTCGTCGAGGAAGCAGGGCGGGCCGGCGATGGGGAAGACCCAGTCGCCCTTGACGTCGTCGATGTATCGCAGCGAGCGGTCGAAGCCGCGCTCGCGCTTCTGCTTCCCGAAGGCGCGCTTGGCGTTGTCGGGCAGCTCGTAGACCATCGGGAACCAGATGGCGCCGGAGAACTGGAGCAGGTGGGCGTGGATCTTCCCATGCTGGAGGAACACGCTCATGTCGGTGGGGCGGGCGTCGTTCTGGTTGAGCAGGCGGGTGCCGTCGGCGTCCTCGACCCACAGGGAGGAGTCGCCGATGGGGCCGTCGGTGGGGCTGGTGAGCGCCTGGATCATGACCTTGACGCCGCCGGGGAGCTCCACGATCTCCTCGGAGACGGTCTTGATGAACTTGTGGAAGCCGAGGGCGCGCAGCTCGGACTCCAGCTCGGAGGTCGGGTACTCCGGCAGCAGGACGGTCGTGTCCTTGCTGATGTGCTTCGTGAGGTTCTCCTCATCGAAGTGGTCCCGGTGGAGGTGCGAGACGTACAGGTAGTCGGCCTGCCCGAGCGTGTCCCAGTCGAGCTGGGAGTTGTCGGGGAAGGGGAACCACGACGCGAAGTAGGCCGGGTTCACCCAGGGGTCGCACAGGATGGTTCCCGCGGCGGTCTCGATGAACATGCTTGCGTGGCCGGTACCGGTGATGCGCACGGTTACCCTTCCGGACATGGGGACGACGACGCCCCCAGCCTACAATTGACCTCCTCCACCGAAGGTTGCTGGTGGATTTCCTGTTAACCGTGACAGGTTCTCAGGTAGTTGACGGTTCGCAGACCCGGCTGACGCCTGGAGGTCTCCCCGCCCTGGGACGGCCGGCCCGGCCGCCAATAGTGTTCTGTACTTCACATTTCGCGCCGCATTCACATCGGCGTGCTCGGTGAAGCCGCAGGAGGTGCATACGAATCGCGCTTGGCTCTCGCGCGATCTCGCATCCACATTTCCGCAGCCCGGTGCCGAGCAGGTTCGCGAGGTGCCTACCGCACTCACCAGGATGATCCGGGTGCCGGTGTAGCGGGCCTTCGACCGCAAGGCGGCCTCCAAACCGCGCCAGCCCTTGTTCAGGATCGCCCGATTCAAGCCCCGTTTCTGCACGACGTTCACACCGGGTTGTTCGAGCGACCCCACCGCCGAGGCGGTCATGGCACGAGTGCTGAGCTGTTCCAGTCCGATGAGAGCAAAGTCGCGGGTCAGCCGGGCCGCGCTCTGCGCGTTGAAATCAGCGCGGCGAAGCCTGGCGCGGCGATACAGATTCGCGATCTGCTCCTTCACCTGCCGACGCCGTGCCGACCCCCGCTGGCACCGCGCCAATACACGTTGAAGGCGAACGAGGCGCTCCATCTCGCCGACCGACAGGTAGTCCTTCGGCTTGCCTGACGTCGGTTGGACCGGGGGTTCCGGCGACGACACGGTTCGCGGACCCGCGTGCCGCCGGTCGAAGAACTCTCCTTCAGCCGTGACTGCGGCGGTCGCCACCCCGCGGTCCAGACCGGTCGCGGTACCCGGCTTCCCATGTGCCGGAGTCGACAGGCCGTCGTCGACCAGGAACGAGACGAACCAGCGATTTCCATCCCTGATCAGCGTCGCGGACTTGATAACGCCGCCGAGCGGCCTGGAGTGTCTGAAGGTGACCCACCCGAACTTCGGGAGCTTGACCCGAGCCCACTTCCGGTTCAGCTTCTCGACGGTGATGCGCGAGCCGTCAGGGAAGCGGAAGGCGGGCGCGCACTTCGACCGAGACTTCCAATGCACCCTCCGGGCCCCGTGTCTCCGGCATGCTTCGCCGAGGTCTTTGAGCACCTGCTGCAAGCAGTGCACCGGAATCGCTCGCAGCCAGTCGAACTCGGCGCGAGCCTCCGTCAGCTGGCGGCACTGCTCGGTGTATGAGATGAACCGCCCCCGGGCGCGATAGTGGCGATGCTGCTCCAGAGCGACGTTCCAGAGGTACCGAACCGCATCACCGATCGACTCGGCGAACACGCGTTGCTGTTCATCGAGTTCGAGGCGATATCTCCGGCCCGTCAACACGAACCGAACCCTACGTTATGGGTCCGACACAATCTGGATCCCCGACTGGGGCGGGTCCCCCGCGAACGGTCCGTACGAATGGAAGCGCGACAGGAGCGCCGATCACAGCTTGGGCGGGGCCGGGACGCCGGTGCTTGTGGCGTGGGAGACTGTGCGGGATCAAACGAACGGTTGGAGGAACCCGCATGGCTGCCGAAGAGCAGATTCTCTCGCCCGATCAGCGCAAGCCCACCAGCCGCAAGGCCCTGTACTCCGCGCTGACCGTCGGGATCGTCATCAACCTGGCGTACCTGTTCGGCAACCACCAGGGGTGGGTCGAGGACTTCTTCCTCCTCCTCACCGCGACGATCCTGCTGGCCGTCATCGTCACCGACGCCTGGCTGGTCAAGGCCGGCCTGCGCTAGCCCGAGATACTCGAAGAGGGGCGGGACCGCGAACGCGGTCCCGCCCCTCTTTCGTTGCGTCCTAGTGCATCATGCCGCGGCGGGCGAACATCTCGCGGACCTCGCGGAGCGCGGAGTCCACTTCGGCCTCGAAGTAGCCGCCCTGCACGAGCGAGAACTGGCTGGTGTCGAGTTCGCGGTCCGACAGCGGGACCGGGTTGCGCCCGGTCATGGCCGCGGAGACGGCGTCGAACATCTGGTCCACCTGGCCGGGGTCGTAGCCGGAGCCGAAGCGGCGCGGCTGGAAGGCGCGGCGGAGCTGTTCGAGGCGCTGCACGTCGTCGGGCGTGAAGGGGGAGTCCGACGCCCGCATCTCCGTGGTCATCTCCTCGCGGCCGTGGCGGCCGGGGGCCTCGAACGCGCCGCGTCCCTCGTAGGGGTTGCGGCGGCCGAAGTCCGGCGGCGTGGCCGCACCGCGCGGGCCGGGGGCGCCGGGCGGAGGAC
>NZ_QFRW01000299.1 GCF_003265355.1 Glycomyces dulcitolivorans
CTCGCGGCGGCGCGCCGCCGCGAGGTCCTCGGTCCCGTTCTCCTGCTGGGCCGCCTTGCTGCGCTCGCGGCGCGCGGCCTCGCGGTCGCGCGCCCCGTTCTCCCTGGCCCGGTTGTCCTCTCCCGCCTCCGCGGCCTCGCGGACGGTGCGCCCGCGGGGCGTGTAACGGCGCGCCCGGCTGATCGAGGAGGGGTCGCGGCGCCGTCGGGGGTCGGATTCGGTCATGGAACTCCCTACTCCTCGTTCCAGGGCACCTCGACGGTCTCCCCGTCGGGGAGGTACAGGAACGTCACCATGTCCGGGTGGACCATGCCGAAGCGGGAGGCCTCGGCCTCCAGGTTGTTCGGCGAGTTCAGGTTCGTCAGCTCGTCGGCCAGCGCCTGCTCGGTCTGGTCCAGCTCGTTCGCCTGCGTCCGCAGCTCCTGCAGGTGGTAGGCGTCCTCGTTGATGACCGTGTTGAGCAGCAGCAGGCCCACGATGCCGGCGACGACCAGGCCGACGATGCCGCCGACGAACGCCGGGCGCGGCACCTCGACCGGCTCGGGCGCCGGCCTGGCGGCCGGGCGCTCGGCGGTCTTGGTGCGCGGGATGACGACCGTCTCGCGCTGCGGCGCGGCCGGGGCCTCCACCGGAGGCAGGTCGATCGGGACCGTCTCGGGCTGCACCGCCAGGTTCCCGTCGAAGGCAGGCGCGTCGGCGGCGGCGTCGCCCACGAGGGATCGTCGGCGCGAGGACGCGGCGCGGGCGCGCCGGCGTGCGGCCTTGATGATCTCCTCGGGGTCGGCCTGAGCGCGACGGTACTGGTCGCTCATGTTGCGCCTCCTGCTCGTGTGGACGGTGCGATGCGTTCGGCCGCGCGGAGCCGGGCGGGCGCCGATCGCGGGTTCCGATCGAGTTCGGTCTGGGTCGGTTGCTGGGCCTTCTTCGTAAGGAGTCGAAAGGTGGGCTCGGTGCCGGGGAGGTCGACGGGCAGGCCCGCCGGGCTGTTGGACTTGGCGCGCTTGGCCAGTTCCTGCTTGGTGATGCGGTCTTCGAGCGAGTGGTAGGACAGGACGACCACGCGGCCGCCGGGGTTCATGACGTCGAGTGCGGCGGGCAGGGCCCGCTCCCAGGTCTCCAGTTCCCCGTTGACCTCGATCCGAAGCGCCTGGAAGGTGCGCTTCGCGGGGTTCCCTCCGGTGCGCTTGCCGGCCTGCGGGATGGCGTCCTTGACGAGTTCGGCGAGGACGCCGGTGGAGGTGATCGGGGCCTGCGCTCGGGCCTTGACGATGGCGGAGACGACGCGGGTCGCGAACTTCTCCTCGCCGTAGACCCGCAGGAGGCGCACGAGCTCACCCGGTTCGTAGGTGTTGACGACGGTCTCGGCGGTGAGGTCGTCGTCGGGGTTCATGCGCATGTCCAGGGGCGCGTCCTGGCTGTAGGCGAAGCCGCGTTCGCGCTGGTCGAGCTGCATCGAGGAGACGCCGAGGTCGAACAGCACGGCGTCGAGGGCCTTGAAGCCGTTGGCGCGCAGGACGTCCGGGATCTCGTCGTAGACGGCGCGGGCCGGGATGAACCGGTCGCCGAAGCCGGCGAGGCGCTTGGACGCGAGTTCGAGGGCGTTCGGGTCGCGGTCGACGCCGATGACGGTGAGGCCGGGGTGCGCGGTCAGGAGCGCCTCGGTGTGGCCGCCGGCGCCGAGGGTGGCGTCGACCGCCAGCGCGCCGGGCCGGGATGCGGCGGGCGCGAGGTAGTCGAGGACCTCGTCGAGCATGACGGGTACGTGCGGAGCGTCGTTCATTCCGCTCACCTCCTTCTCACAGTCCTTCGGGCAGGTCGCCCTCTTCGATGTCGGCGAAGGCCTCTTCCGAAGCCTCCAGGTACTCGTCCCAGGTCGGGGCGTTCCAGATCTCGACCCGGTTCGAGGCGCCGATGACGACCAGGTCGCGGTCGAGTCCGGCGTAGTCGCGCAGGCGCTGGGGGACGGTGACGCGGCCCTGCTTGTCGGGGACCTCGTCGTGGGCCGAGGCGAAGAACACGCGCGTGTAGGCGCGGGCGGTCTTGCTCGACATGGGGGCCTGCTGGAGGGATTCGGCGATGCGCACGAACTCCGCTTCGGGGAACACGTAGAGGCAGCGCTCCTGGCCCTTCGTGATCACGACTCCCTCCGCCAGTCCGTCCCGGAATTTGGCGGGAAGGATCACGCGGCCCTTGTCGTCCAGGCGCGGGGTATGGGTGCCGAGGAACATCGGCGCCACCCCCCGTGACTCTCAGGCTGCGCGGCCTCCCCGACCGCGCCGGCGGGTCACCTGCCCCGCCAGTGCGCCCCACCTTACTCCACTCTCCCCCACCTTTGGGGGTTGTTTCCGCGTGGCATCCGTGTTGGGTGCGGCGTCGGGGCTGGTCAGCGACGGTGGAGGACAGTGGAGTGACGGTTGCGCAACAGGGGGCGCGAAAGGTGAGTTTCACTCATTGTTCACCCGCCCGAGTGGCATGGGACGCAGGGGATCCGACGCTCGGCGACCTCGGGGGCACGCTGCGTGACCGACATCGGGTACGGGCCGTCCCCGATCGGTCACTGTGGAGTGATGGGCCCGGTCGCGGCGGGGTGCGGGGGGCGGCGCTGCGGTCCGGCGCGGCAAGGGCATTCGCGTCCGTCACTGCCCGACCGGGCCGAACGCGGGCGGCCTCACGGCGAGCGGCCGCTCGTCACGCCTTCGGGGACCCGTGTGACAAACTCTTGGCATACTCGTCGAGTCCGTTCAAGCCGAAAGCGAGCCCGCATGAGCGCGAATCTGACCCCACGCGCGAAATTCGCCACCACGCTCCTCAGGACCGCGGCCGCGCTCTCGCGCGCCACGGGCCGGGGCGACGGGTCGGTGATCGGCGGCCGAGTCGGATTGATCGTCGAACCCAGGCTCCTGGAGCTCCTCGCCGAGGGGCGCCACGTGGTGCTCATCTCCGGCACCAACGGCAAGACCACGACGACGCGGTTCACGACCGCGGCGCTGGAGGCGATCGGCCGGGTCGCGACGAACTCGTTCGGCGCGAACATGCCGACCGGCCACACCACGGCTCTCGCGAAGGCCCCGAAGGCCGAGTACGCGGCCCTCGAATGCGACGAGCACTACCTCGGGCAGCTGCTGGACGCGGCCCGCCCGAAGGTCGTGGCGCTGCTCAACCTCTCCCGGGACCAGCTGGACCGGGCCATGGAGGTGACCGCGCTCGCCGCGAAGTGGCGCCAGACGCTCCAGGCCTCGGCCGGGCAGACCACGATCGTCGCCAACGCCGACGACCCGCTCATCGTGTGGGCGGCGTCGGTGTGCGAGCGCGTCGTGTGGGTCGCGGCGGGCCAGAGCTGGACCGCGGACTCGGCGATCTGCCCGAACTGCGGCGCGCACCTGGACCGCTTCGGCGAGTTCTGGCGCTGCACGAACTGCGGCCTGAACCGGCCGAGCCCGCAGTGGTCGGTCGCCCACCAGGGCGAGGCCGTGGTGGGCCCGGACGGGCGCCGCTACGACCTGCGGCTCCAGCTGCCGGGCCGGGTGAACCGCGCGAACGCGGCGACCGCGCTGGCGATCGCGAGCCTGTTCGGGGTCGACCCGGCGCAGGCCGCGCCGCGCCTGACCGAGGTCGCGTCGGTCGCGGGCCGGTACGCGAAGGTCGAGCGCGACGGGCGCCACCTGCGGCTGCTGCTGGCGAAGAACCCGGCGGGCTGGCTGGAGTCGTTCGACATGATCGACCCGGTCCCGCCGGTGGTCCTGTCGCTGAACGCGCGCGAGGTCGACGGCTTCGACACCTCGTGGATCTACGACGTGGACTTCACGTCCCTGGCCGGGCGCAAGGTCGTCGTGACCGGCGACCGGCGCACCGACTTGGCCGTGCGCCTGGAGGTCGACGGGGTCGACTTCCTGGTGGTCGACGACATCCGGGCCGCGATCGCGGCGGTGCCGCCGGGCCCGGTGGAGGTCGTCGCGAACTACACGGCGTTCCAGGACATCCGCGCCGAATTCAACCGGGTCAACTAGCGAGAGAGAGCGACCGACCGTGGCACTGAGCACCCTGCGCATCGTCTGGCTCTACCCCGACCTCCTGTCGACCTACGGGGACCGGGGGAACCTGCTGGTCCTGGCCCACCGGGCCCGCGCCCGCGGGATCGACGTGGAGCCCATGCAGGTCCGCAGCGACCAGCACATCCCGCACACCGCGGACATGTACCTCATCGGCGGCGGCGAGGACGGCCCGCAGGCCGTCGCGGCCGACCGGCTCCTCCAGGACGGCGCGCTCAGCCGCGCCGCCGAGGCCGGGAAGCCGATCCTCGCGATCTGCGCGGGCTACCAGCTCCTCGGCGCCTCGTTCTACGCGAACGGCCGGGCCTACGAGGGCCTGAACATCCTCGACCTGCGCTCGGACCGCGGCCCCTCGCGCGCGGTCGGCGAGATCGCCGGCGAGTCGCACCCGCAGCTGGGCATCGGCCCGATCACCGGGTTCGAGAACCACGGCGGGCGCACGCACCTCGGCGAGGCCGTGCAGCCGCTCGCGCGCGTCACGGCCGGCGTCGGCAACGACGGCACGACCGAGGGCGCCTGGGCGGGGCACGTCATCGGCACCTACATGCACGGCCCGGGCCTGGCGCGCAACCCGAAGCTCGCGGACCTGCTGCTGGCGTGGGCGATCGGCGTGGACCCCGCGCAGCTGCCGCCGCTCGACGACGGCTGGCCCGAGCGGCTGCGCCACGAGCGGTTCACCGCGCTCCAGACCGCGGCCCAGTAACCCGGCACGTGGTCTGCTCACATTAGGCTGGGCAAAACACCCAGACCCAGTTAGTTTTGTCAGGCAACTAACTGACCCCTTTTCGCGTGCGTGGCCCTCGGCGACGCCTGCGAGCCGTGAATGTGAGGAGCCCCCATGGACTGGCCCCGAGGCCTCGACGGCCTGAGCTACGGTGGGGACTACAACCCCGAGCAGTGGCCCGAGGAGGTCTGGGACGACGACGTCCTCCTCATGCGCGAGGCCGGGGTCAACCTCGTCACCGTCGGCGTCTTCTCCTGGGCGCGGCTCGAACCGCGCGAAGGCGAGTACGACTTCGGCTGGCTCGACACCGTCCTCGACAAGCTCCACGCCGGCGGCATCCGCGTCAACCTCGCCACCCCGACCGCCTCGCCGCCGCCGTGGTTCACCCTCGCGCACCCCGACGCGCTCAACACCCGGCCCGACGGGGTCCGGCAGGTCCACGGCTCGCGCGACACGTACGACGTCTGCGCGCCCGCCTACCGGGAGGCGTCCCTGCGCATCGCCGCCGCCCTCGCCGAGCGGTACGCCGAGCACCCCGCGCTCGCGATGTGGCACGTGCACAACGAATACGGCTCCGCGTCGTACTCCGAGCACGCCGAGCGGGCGTTCCGCGTCTGGCTGGAGGAGAAGTACACCACCGTCGATGCCCTGAACGCCGCGTGGTGGGGCTCGTTCTGGAGCCAGCACTACGGCGAATGGGACCAGATCCTGGCCCCGCGCGCGACCCAGTACCTCGCCAACCCCGCGCACGAGCTCGACTTCAAGCGCTTCACCTCCGACGCGATGCTGGCGCACTACAAGGAGCAGCGCGACCTCCTGCGCGAAGCGAACCCCGAGGTGCCGATCACCACCAACTTCGTGTTCGGGCAGTGGGTCCCGGTCGACCCGTGGAAGTGGGCCGGCGAGGTCGACCTCGTCGCGTTCGACTCCTACCCCTCCGCGCCCGACCACCGCGCCGAGCAGCAGAGCGCCCTCCACGCCGACCTCTCGCGCTCCTGGGCCGGCGGCGGGGACTGGCTCCTCATGGAGCAGGCCTCGGCCAGCGTCCACTCCAAGGACGGCGCGATCGCCAAGAGCCCCGGGCGCATGGCCCGGCACTCGATGATCCACATCAGCCGCGGCTCCAAGGGCGCCCTGTTCTTCCAGTGGCGGGCCGGGCGCGGCGGCGCCGAGCAGTGGCACTCGGCGCTGCTCCCCCACGCGGGCAAGAACACCCGCATGTTCCGCGAGGTCGTCGAGTTCGGGAACACGCTCCCGGGCATCGCCCACACGATCGGCGAACCCGTCGAGGCGACCACGGCGATCCTGTGGAGCCCCGACTCCTGGTGGGCCACGTCCGGAGCGCACCTCCCGGCACCGATCGACTACTTGGAGAACGTCGCCCAGATCCACCGCGTCCTGCGCGACCGCGGCGTCGTCGCCGACTTCGCCTCCCCCGAAGGCGACCTGTCCAAGTACTCCACCGTGATCGCCCCGACGACCTACGTCCTCTCGAAGGCCGCCGCCGAGAACCTGCGCTGGTTCACCGCCGGAGGCGGGCGCCTCGTCGCCTCCTACCTCACCGGCGCCGTCGACGAGCACTGCCAGGTCTGGCTCGACGGCTACCTCGGCGGACTCACCGACCTGTTCGGCATCCGCGTCACCGAGCACCTCCCCCAGCCCGCGGGCGAGCGCCGCGCACTGTGGAACTTCGGCGCGGCCGAGCGGTTCTGCGAACTCGTGGAACTGCGCGGCGCCCAGTGCGTCACCCAGTACGCCACCGGCGACCTCATCGAAGGCCGCCCCGCCGTCACCGTCAACCCGTTCGGCGAGGGCGAGGCCTGGTACGTCTCCTGCAAGCTCGGCGACGACGCCTGGGACCGCCTGTTCGAGGAACTCGAACTCACCGGCCCCGGCGGACCCGGCCTCGACGTCGTCGACCGCGGCGAATGGCGCTTCATCGTCAACCACACCGAGAAGGAGGCGCAGGTCGGGCACGTGATCGTCCCGGCCGGCTCCTGGGCGGTCGACAAGAGGCAATAGACCCGTTTCGGCCCGCCTCCGCGGAGGCGGGCCATACGCTCGCTCCTATGACCGAGCAGCGGGCCAGCGCGGCGAACATGAGCAAGAAGGAGCTGTACACGCTCTTCGGCGCGCTCATGCTCACCATGCTCCTGGCCTCGCTCGACCAGACCATCGTCGGCACGGCCCTGCCGACCATCGTCGGCGACCTCGACGGCATGGGCGACTACACGTGGGTCGTCACGGCGTATCTGATCGCGACGACGGCCTCGACCCCGTTGTACGGCAAGCTCTCCGACCTGTACGGGCGGCGGCCGGTCATCCTCGTCGCGATCGTCATCTTCCTCGTCGCCTCCGCGCTCGCGGGCCTGTCGCAGAACATGCTCCAGCTCATCCTGTTCCGCGGCCTCCAGGGCCTGGGCGGCGGCGGGCTCATCTCGCTCGCGTTCACCGTCGTCTCCGACGTCGTCTCGCCGCGTGAGAGGGGCAAGTACCAGGGGTTCTTCGGCGCGGTCTTCGGCATCTCGTCGGTCGCCGGGCCCGTGCTCGGCGGCTGGCTCTCCGAAGTGGACTGGCGCTGGATCTTCTACATCAACCTGCCGGTCGGCCTGGCCGCGATGATCGCGGTCGACCAGGTCCTGCGCCGCCATCACTTCCCGACCCGGCCCCGCAGGATCGACTGGCTCGGCGCGGCCTGCCTGGTCCCGGCCGTGGTGTGCCTGCTGCTGGCCGTCACGTGGGGCGGGAGCGACTACGCGTGGGAATCAGCCGTCATCATCGGCCTGTTCGCCGCCTCGGCGGTCCTGACCGCGGCGTTCATCGTGGTCGAGACGCGGGCCGAGGAGCCGATCCTGCCGCTGCGGATGTTCCGGCAGGGCACGTTCGCGCTCGCGAGCGTCATCGCCCTGATCTTCGGCGTCGGCATGTTCTCGGGGATCGTGTACATCCCGCTGTTCTTCCAGATGGTGCGCGGCTACTCGCCGACGTCCTCGGGCCTGCTGATGATCCCGATGATGGCGGGCATGGTGCTGACCTCGGTGTCCTCGGGGTTCGTGATCTCCAGGCTCGGCCGCTACAAGTGGTTCCTGGTGGCGGGCTCGATCGTGATCACGGCCGGGCTGGGGCTGTTCACGCAGCTGCACGTGGACACGCCGCTGTGGGTGTCCAGCCTCTTCCTGCTCGTCCTCGGTATCGGCATGGGCATGTTCATGCAGCCCTTGGTGCTCGCGATGCAGAACATCGTGCGGGTCGAGGACCTGGGCGCGGGCACGAGCACGAACAACTTCGCGCGCTCGCTCGGCGGTGCGGTCGGCACGGCCGTGCTCGGCGCGGTCATGACCTCGAAGCTGAACGACGAGCTGGCCGCGAACCTGCCGGGCGCGGTCGCGCAGCTGTCGCCGCAGGAGGCGGCGGGGTTCAGCGAGACGGACCTGTCGGCGGTCATGGAGTCCCCCACGGTCGTCGCGCACCTGCCGGAGCCGGTGCGGATCGTGGTGCAGCAGGCGTTCACCGACGGCCTGGACCTGGTGTTCCTGGTCGCGGCCTGCATCGCGGCGGTGACGATCGTCCTGACGCTGTTCATGCCGAACCTGGTGCTGCGCGGCGCGAAGCCGCCGGTCGAGGACCCCGACGCGAAGGCCTGCGAGGTCCGCGCCGAGACCGCCCCTTGACACGTTTTCGAGAGTTCGACACTAGGAGGAATCGCTCATGGAAGTCCTGATAGTGGGCTCGGGCAACATGGCCCGGGGCATCGGCCTGCGGCTCGTGCGCGGCGGCCACCAGGTCCGCATCGCCGACCGCGAGCCGGACAAGGCCGCCGACCTGGCCGCCGAGCTCGGCGACTCGGCCGTCGGCGAACCGCTCAACAACGCCGCAGGAGCCGAGGTCGTCGTCCTGGCCACGCCTTACGAGGGCAGCAAGCAGGTCGCCGAGATGTGGGCCGGCGACCTCGCCGGCAAGACCGTCATCGACATCTGCAACCCGGTCGACTTCGGCACCTTCGACGGCCTCGTCACGCCCGCAGGCAAGTCCGCGGCCGAGGAGATCGCCCAGGCCGCCCCCGGCGCCCGGGTCGTCAAGGCCTTCAACACCACCTTCGCGTCCCGCCTCGCCGAGACGCTGAAGCTCGACGTGTTCATCGCGGGCGACGACCCCGAGGCCAAGCAGACCGTCGTCAACCTCTGCCTCGATGCCGACCTCCGTCCGATCGACGTCGGCGGCCTCAAGCACGCCGCCGCCCTCGAAGCGTTCCAGCTCCTGCACATGAAGGTCCAGGACCAGATCCAAGGAGGCTGGTCCACCGCCCTCACCATCGCCGCCGCCTAACGGACACCAAAACGGCTGGGTCGCAGCGCGATGCGCTGCGGCCCCGCCGTTCCGCTGTCACAAGGTCGAGTCAACCGCTGAGCCAAGGGTTGTCGTCCATGACCAGCCGCGCGGTCTGGCCGTCAAGCAGGGTCGGCGGCGTCTCCGTAGAACATCGCCTGGATGTCGGGGTCGACGTCGAATACCGCCTCGTCGTACTCGACTTGCCCTTTCAGACAACCGAACACCACCAGCCGGTCGCGGTGCGGAACAAGATCGACGATCGGCTTGCCCGCCTCGACAATGACGATGCGTTCCCCTCGGGACGCGCGCTCGATCAGCTGAAACAACTGGGTCGTTGCCTCGTGGATGTTCACGACATACGTCATGCTCCGAGGATAAGTCGTGGAGGACTGGTCCGCCGGTCTCGGCGCAGTCGCGCCGGGACCGGCGGAGGGGTCAGAGGATGGCGGTGACTCCGCCGTCTACGGCGAGGGTCTGGCCGGTGATGAAGGAGGCGGCGTCGGTGGCGAGGAAGACGACTGCGCCGGCGATCTCGGGTGGGCGGCCCCAGCGGCCGAGGGCGGTGCGGGTGCGGATCCAGTCGGACCACTTCGGGTCGGCGACGAGGGCGGCGTTGACCTCGGTTGCGAAGGGGCCAGGGGCCACGGCGTTGACGGTGGTGCCGGTGGGGCCGAGGTCGGCGGCGAGGGCGCGGGTCAGGCCGTCGAGGCCGGCCTTGGCGGTCGCGTAGGAGACGTCGCCGACGCGGCCGAGCTGGCCGATGACCGAGGAGACGTTGATGATCCGGCCGGGTCTGCCGCGCTCGGCCAGGCCCGCGGCCACGCGCTGGGCGAGGGCGTAGGCGGAGACGAGGTGGACGTCGATCATGCGGGCGAGCTCGGCCGGGGTCACCTCGTCGAGGCCGCGGCGGTCGCGGTGGCCGACGTTGTTGACGAGGATGTCGACCGGGCCGAACCGTTCGAGCGCGCGCCCGGCGGCCTCCTGGTCGGTCACGTCGAACGCGGCGGCGACGACGTCGAGTCCTTCGTCGCGCAGGCCCGCCGCGACGGGTTCGACGGTGGCCGGGTCACGGCCGTTGACCGCCACCCGGGCGCCCGCGGCCGCCAGGCTCCGGGCCATCTCCAGTCCGAGTCCCCGCACCGAACCGGTCACCAGGGCGCTCCGCCCCGCGAGCGAGAAATCCGTGGGGTCGACCATCGCATCACTCCTTACTGAAACAGTCGTTTCAGTGAGGCTAGCGCGGTCGGATCAGGGGTGCACCGGTCGGGGCCTCCTTGTGGCCCTTGAGGAGCCAGAGGCCGTAGGCGAGGAAGGCCAGCGCGATCACCACGTGCATGGCGAAGGGAACGGGTTCGGCGGTGAGGACCTGGGTGAAGTCGCCGGCGGGCCGAAGCGGACGAGCTGGATCGCGGCGGCGAGGATCAGGGCGCGGGACTTCGAGGTGGTGATGGCGGCGTCCTTGTTCGAAGGGAGGGACGCCTCAGTTTAGGACGGGTCGGCGACGCGGATTCGGAAGCCGATGGCGCGGTAGGCCGTTTCGGTCAGCAGGGACTGCTTGGGTTCGGCGATGTCGCCGAAGTGGACGGCCGGTTTGAGCTTGGCGAGACGCGGGTCTTCGAGGACGCCCTCGACGACGCCGCCGGTGACCAGGACGTCGAACTGCGCGTTGCCGAGGACCGCGAAGACCGCATCGCGGGCTCGTTTCTCGGCCGCGTGGGCCTGGCCCTCGCGGCGGCGCGCGAAGCGCTGCTGGGACTGGCCGCCTGCTTTGGTCTTGCCCTGCACGTAGGCCGAATCGGTCTTGGAGGTCTGGATGCGACCGTCCCTCAGGATGCCTACCGAGAACGCGCCTTTGCGGGCCAGGAGGACGGCGATTGCACGGGGCTCCAGGGCGTAGTCGCGGAGGTGTTCAGCGGCCTTCTCGGGATCGTCGTCGAGGAGCCAGCCCGCAGGGAGGCCGTCGGCCAGCGCCCATTGGACACCGGCCGACGCTCCTTCGTTCGATTCGATCGTCCAGGCGTTGCCTTCGGCGTGGTGGGCGGCGATGCCGCCGTTCCGCGCCGCGAAGTTCGCGACCCACTTGGGGAGGCGTTCGGGCTCGACCTCGACGATCCTGCCTCCGCCGGCGGCGGGGCGGATCTTGACCATCTAGACGTTCCTGCGCTTCATTGTTCAAGTCCGACTTCGTCAGACGTTGAACCCAAGTGCGCGGAGCTGGTCGCGGCCGTCGTCGGTGATCTTGTCGGGGCCCCACGGCGGGATCCACACCCAGTTGATCTTGAGGTCGGCCGCGAGGCCGCCCTCGGCGCCGGAGCACAGGGCCGAGCGGGACTGGTCCTCGATGACGTCGGTCAGCGGGCAGGCCGCCGAGGTCAGGGTCATGTCGAGGGTGACCACGTTCGTCTCGTCGACGTGGACGCCGTAGATCAGGCCCAGGTCGACGACGTTGATGCCCAGCTCGGGGTCGACGACGTCCTTCATGGCTTCGAGGATGTCGGCCTCTTCGGCCTTCTTCGCGGTGTCGGTCATGCGTCGGTCCTTCCGGGGATCGAGGCTTCTGCTCGGACCAGGGCGTCCTTGAACGCCATCCAGCCCAGGAGCGCGCATTTGACGCGCATCGGGTACTTCGAGACGCCCGCGAACGCGACGGCGTCCTCCAGGGTCTCCTCGTCGCCTTCGGCCTGGCCCTTGGAGTTCATGAGTGCCGTGAACTCGGCCAGGCGGGCCAGTGCGTCATCGACCGTGGAGCCGTTGACCAGCTCGTACATCACCGAGGCGGAGGCCTTGGAGATCGAGCAGCCGACGTTCTCGTAGGAGACGTCGGCGACCTTGTCGCCGTCGACGTGGACCCGGAGGGTGATCTCGTCGCCGCAGGTCGGGTTGACCTGGTGGGACTCGCCCTCGTAGGGTTCGCGCAGGCCGGCGCCGCGGGGGCGCTTGTAGTGGTCCAGGATGACTTCCTGGTAGAGCTCGTCGAGATTCATCAGCCGAACACCTTTCGCACCTTGCCCAACGCCTCCACGAGGCGGTCTATTTCCTCGTGGGTGTTGTACACGTACGCCGAGGCGCGCGTGGTGGCGTTGACGCCGAAGCGGTCGCAGGTGGGCTTGGCGCAGTGGTGGCCGACCCGGACTGCGATGGCCTCGGAGTCGAGGACCTGGCCGACGTCGTGCGGGTGCACGCCCTCGAAGGTGAACGAGACGGTCGCAGAGCGGCCGATCGGGACGCGCGGTCCGATGATCGTGAGGCCGTCGACCGTTTCGAGCTTCTCCAGCATGTACCCGGCGAGCTCCTTCTCGTGGGCGCGCACGTTCTCCATGCCGAGGCCGTCGAGGTAGTCGACGGCGGCTGCGAGGCCGACCGCTTCGGCGATCGGCGGCGTGCCGGCCTCGAACTTGGCGGGCGCGTCGGCGAAGGTCGTCTTCTCCATGGTGACGGTCTTGATCATGGAGCCGCCCGTGAGGAACGGCGGCATGGCGTCGAGCAGGTCCGCTTTCGCCCACAGGACGCCGATGCCGGTGGGGCCGAGCATCTTGTGGCCGGTGAAGGCGATGAAGTCGACGCCGAGGCCGGCGACGTTCACGGGGAGGTGCGGGACGGACTGGGAGGCGTCGAGGCCGACCAGGGCGCCCACTTCACGGGCCCGCGCGGTGATCTGCGAGGTCGGGTTGACCGTGCCGAGCAGGTTCGCGACGTGCGTGAACGAGACGATCTTGGTGCGCTCGGTGATGACCTCGGGGATCGCCTCCAGGTCGAGGCGGCCGTGGTCGGTGATGCCGATCCACTTGAGCGTCGCCCCGGTGCGCAGCGCGAGCTGCTGCCACGGGATCAGGTTCGCGTGGTGCTCCATCTCGGTCACGACGATCTCGTCGCCGGGCGCGAGGCGGAACCTCGGGTCGGCGTGCGGGTCGAGCGTGGCGTTCTGGAACGCGTACGCGAGCAGGTTGATCGCCTCGGTGGAGTTCTTGGTGAACACCACTTCGTCGGCGCTCGGGGCGCCGATGAAGGCGGCGACCCGGGCGCGGGCGCCCTCGTACGCCTCGGTGGCCTCGGCCCCGAGGGTGTGCACCGAGCGCGAGATGTTCGCGTTCGAGTGCTCGGTGAAGCGGCGCATGGCCTCGACGACCTGGACGGGTTTCTGCGAGGTCGCCGCGGAGTCCAGGTACGCGATCTGGCGGTCCCCGATCCTCCGCCGGAGGATCGGGAAGTCGGCGCGGACCGCGTCGACGTCGAGCTTGGTGACAGCCTCCACGGGCTCCTCCTGGTCTAGGCGGCCTTCGTGCCGACGTAGGACTCGTAGCCTTCGGCTTCGAGCTTCTCGGCGAGTTCCGGGCCGCCTTCTTCGGCGATCCGGCCGTCGACGAAGACGTGCACGAAGTCGGGCTTCACGTACCGCAGGATGCGGGTGTAGTGGGTGATGAGGAGGACGCCGGAGTCGGTGGTCTCCTTGGCGTGGTTGATGCCCTCGGAGACGACCCGGAGCGCGTCGACGTCGAGGCCGGAGTCGGTCTCGTCGAGGATCGCGAACTTGGGCTTGAGGAGCTCCATCTGGACGATCTCGTGGCGCTTCTTCTCGCCGCCGGAGAAGCCCTCGTTGACGTTGCGGTTGATGAACGCCTCGTCCATCTTCAGCTCGGCCATGGCGCCCTTGAGGTCCTTCATCCAGGTGCGGAGCTTGGGGGCCTCGCCGTCGACCGCGGTCTTGGCGGTGCGCAGGAAGTTGGAGACGCTGACGCCGGGGACCTCGACCGGGTACTGCATGGCGAGGAAGAGGCCGGCGCGGGCGCGCTCGTCGACGCTCATCGCGAGGACGTCTTCGCCGTCGAGGAGGACCTCGCCGCCGGTGATCTCGTACTTCGGGTGACCGGCCAGCGAGTAGGCCAGGGTCGACTTGCCGGACCCGTTGGGGCCCATGATGGCGTGGGTCTCCCCGGAGTTGATGGTCAGGTCGACGCCGTGCAGGATCGGCTTGGCGCCCTCTTCGGTGTTGACCGAGACGTGCAGGTCGCGGATCTCAAGCTTGCTCAT
Organism: Glycomyces dulcitolivorans; assembly: GCF_003265355.1. Lineage (GTDB taxonomy): Bacteria > Actinomycetota > Actinomycetes > Mycobacteriales > Micromonosporaceae > Glycomyces > Glycomyces dulcitolivorans. The sequence continues at coordinate 14,131 of NZ_QFRW01000299.1, forward strand.
TACTGGCTTCCTCTAGGCGGTTTCGCTGGTGGTCTTGGGCTTCAGGCTGAGGTAGACGTCGCCGTCGCGGAGTTCGACCGGGTAGGTCGGGACCGCGGTCGTGGCGGGCGGCCCGGACGGCTTGCCGGTGCGCAGGTCGAACATGGACCCGTGCAGCCAGCACTCGATCGAGCAGTCGTCGATGTCGCCTTCGGAGAGCGCCACGGCGGCGTGGGAGCACTCGTCGTAGAGGGCGAACACCTCGTCCGACTTGCGCACGAGCACGATCGACGTGCCGTGGATGTCGGCCGCGACGGGCTCGGACTCCGGCAGGTCGTCGAGCGCGCACACGCGCAGGTAATCGGTGTCGGTCATCGCGCTGCGGCCCCGGCGTCGAGGCGGGAGACGACGAGTTCGGTCAGCTCCTCGCGCAGGTCGGCGTCCGGGATCTTCTGGACGATCTCGTTGAAGAAGCCCTTGACGACCAGGCGGCGGGCCTCGGCCTCGGGGATGCCGCGCGACTGGAGGTAGAACAGGTGCTCCTCGTCGAAGCGGCCGGTGGTCGAGGCGTGGCCGGCGCCGGCGATCTCGCCGGTCTCGATCTCCAGGTTGGGGACCGAGACGGCGCGGGCGCCGTCGGAGAGGACGAGGTTGCGGTTGATCTCGTACGTGTCGGTGCCGGTGGCGGCGTCCTGGATGAGGATGTCGCCGACCCACACGGTGCGGGCGGTCTCGCCCTGGAGGGCGCCGCGGTAGTTGACGTTGGAGCGGCAGTCGGGGACGGAGTGGTCCACGAGCTGGCGCTGCTCCAGGTGCTGGCCGGTGTCGGCGAAGTAGAGCCCGTAGGCGTCCACGGAGCCGCCGCGGCCGGCGTAGTCGACCGACAGGTACTGGCGGACCAGGTCGCCGCCGAGCGTGACGGCGATGTGGTCGAGCTTGGCGTCGGTGCCGAGGCGGGCCTTCTGGTGCTCGACGTGGGTGGACTCGCGGTCCCACTCGGCGAGGACGACCAGGCGCAGGTGCGCGCCGTCGCCGACCGAGATCTCCACGTTGTCGCCCAGGCGGGCCAGGCCGGTGTGGCGCACGATCAGGGTGACGTCGGCGTGGTGGCCGACCTCGATGAACGTGTGCGCCCAGGTGGCGCCGTCGATGCCGCCGCCGGTGACGTCGATCCAGACGGGCTCGGACACGGCGGTCTCGGGCGCGACGGCGACGAGGAGGGCCTTCTCGGTCCTGGCCCAGGCGACCGCGCTAGGGCGGTCGAACGGGGTCAGGATCGAGCCGAGCCGCTTGTCGTCCTTGCCGACGGCTTCGGCGGTGACCCCCGCGGGCAGGCTGCGGACCGCGTACTCGGCGGCCTTGGCGGCCGCCGGGGTGTCGGTGCCGTCGAGTCCGGCGAGGCGCTTGACGGGCGTGTACCGCCAGTCCTCCTCGCGGCCGTTCAGGGCCGGGAACTCCTCCGGGTCGAAGGACCGCAGCAGCTGCGACTTCGTCTTCGGGGGCACCTCGCCGAGGCCGTGCGTGTGCGGCTTGGGCGCCACTTCAATGCTCATAAACTCTGGTTCCTAGTCCGGGCCGGGTCGCTTAACCGACCGCGCCTTCCATCTGGAGCTCGATCAGGCGGTTGAGCTCCAGGGCGTACTCCATGGGGAGCTCCTTGGCGATGGGCTCGATGAACCCGCGGACGATCATCGCCGCCGCCTCGTCCTCGGTGAGCCCGCGGCTCATGAGGTAGAACATCTGGTCCTCGCCGATCTTGGAGACCGTGGCCTCGTGGCCCATGTCGACGTCGTCCTCGCGGATGTCGACGTACGGGTACGTGTCGGAGCGCGAGATGGTGTCGACCAGGAGCGCGTCGCACTTGACGGTGGACTTCGAGTGGTGCGAGCCCTCGTCGACCTGGACCAGGCCGCGGTACGAGGTGCGCCCGCCGCCGCGCGAGATCGACTTCGACACGATGGTCGAGGAGGTGTGCGGCGCGGCGTGCGTCATCTTCGCGCCGGTGTCCTGGTGCTGGCCCGCGCCGGCCATGGCGACCGACAGGACCTCGCCCTTGGCGTGCTCGCCGACCATGACCACGGCCGGGTACTTCATGGTGACCTTGGAGCCGAGGTTGCCGTCGACCCACTCCATGGTCGCGCCCTGCTCGGCGATGGCGCGCTTGGTGACCAGGTTGTAGACGTTGGACGACCAGTTCTGGATGGTCGTGTAGCGGACGCGCGCGTCCTTCTTGACGATGATCTCCACGACCGCCGAGTGCAGCGAGTCCGAGGAGTACACCGGGGCGGTGCAGCCCTCGATGTAGTGCACGAACGAGCCCTCGTCGGCGATGATCAGCGTGCGCTCGAACTGGCCCATGTTCTCGGTGTTGATCCGGAAGTAGGCCTGGAGCGGGATGTCGACGTGGACGCCCTTGGGCACGTAGATGAACGAGCCGCCCGACCAGGTCGCGGTGTTGAGCGCGGCGAACTTGTTGTCGCCGACCGGGATCACGGAGCCGAAGTACTCCTTGAAGATCTCCGGGTGCTCGCGCAGGCCGGTGTCGGTGTCCATGAAGACGACGCCCTGCTGCTCCAGGTCCTCGCGGATGGAGTGGTAGAGGACGGTCGACTCGTACTGGGCGGCGACGCCGGAGACGAGCTGCTGGCGCTCGGCCTCGGGGATGCCCAGCTTGTCGTAGGTCTTCTTGATGTCCTCGGGCAGGTCCTCCCAGGACTCGGCCTGCTTCTCGGAGGCCTCGACGTAGTACTTGATGTTGTCGAAGTCGATGCCCGAGAGGTCGGCGCCCCAGTTCGGCATGGGCTTGCGCCCGAACAGTTTGAGGCCCTTCAGGCGCAGGTCGAGCATCCATTCGGGTTCGCTCTTGCGCGCGGAGATGTCGCGGACGACCTCCTCGGTCAGCCCGCGCCGCGCGTTCGCGCCGGCGACGTCCGAGTCGGCCCAGCCGTACTCGTAGCGTTCGAGGGAGGCGAGCGCCTCCTCCTGGCTCAGCGGCTCGCTCTTCTGCGTGTCGGTCATCTGAAGTCTCACCTTTGACCTGTCGGGTTATCGGTCTGCGCGCGCGGGGTCGGGCAGCGGAACGGATCCGCCTCCCCTGGCGCCGTCCGCGGCCGTGCGGCCGCGGTTCTTGCCGGGCACGTGGGTGGTGCACACCCCGTCCCCGTTGGCGATCGTCGCCAGGCGCTGGACGTGGACGCCCAGCAGGCGGCTGATCACCCGCGTCTCCGCCTCGCACAGCTGCGGGAACTCCGCGGCCACGCCCGCCACCGGGCAGTGGTGCTGGCAGATCTGCCCGCCCGAGGCGATGACGGACGCCGTGGCGGCGTAGCCCTCGCTCGACATGGCGGTGGCCAGCGCCTGGGCGCGTGCCATCGGATCGTCCGAGTCGACCGCGTCCAGGGCGGCCCGGCAACGGGCTTCCAGGCGCGCGACCTGCTCGGCGGCGAAGCCGCTGACGGCGCCCTCGCCTTCGAAGCGGCGGATCCAGCGCAGCGCCTCCATCGCGAGGTCGTCGTAGGTGTGGCCGAGGTTGGTGCGGGCGGCGGGCGTGAGCTGGTAGCTCTTGGCGGGCCGTCCGCGTCCGGCGGTCTTGACCACGCGGGTCTCGACCTGGCCTTCGGCCTCCATCGCGTCCAGATGGCGGCGGGTGGCGGTGGCGGTGATGCCGAGGTCCTGCGCGAGGTCGGCGGCCGTGGCGTGGCCGCGTTCGAGCAGGTGGCGGGTCACTCGGCGGCGGGTGTCCCCGTCGGTCGAGTGGCTCGTCGCCCTCGTCACCATTTCCACAATACAAATGTTACCTAATTCGCATGGGGCCGTCGAGATGGCCGACGGTGAGACGGGGCACGCAGGTTTGCCTAACCTCACAACGGTTCGGGACGGCCCGGCCCACACCGGGCCACCCGGCCCGACGCCGGGTATTCACCGGAGGTTAGGTTCGCGGCGTGAACCTGTTGCAGCGGTGGTTCAGCAAGCCCGGCGCCGTGCGCCGATGGGCGCTGGCCAGTGTGATCGCGAACGTCGGCATCATCGTGACCGGCGGCGCGGTGCGCCTGACCGAGTCGGGCCTGGGCTGCCCCGAGTGGCCCAAGTGCACGACCGACTCGCTGGTGGCGACCCCTGAGATGGGGATCTACGGGGCGATCGAGTTCGGGAACCGGGTGCTGACGTTCGCGCTCGTGGCGGTTGCCGTGGGCGCGCTGCTGGCGGCGTGGCTGCGGGTGCCGCGGCGCGCGTCGCTGGTGAAGCTGGCGTTCGGGGTGTGCCTGTACGTCCCGGTCCAGGCGCTCATCGGCGGCATCACCGTGTGGACGGGCCTGAACCCGTGGATCGTGGGCCTGCACTTCCTGGCGTCGATCCCGCTCGTGGCGCTCTCGGTGGCGCTGTACGTGCGCTCGGGCGAGCCCGACGGGGAGGTCGTCACGCTGGTCCCCCGCGCGGTCGTGCTGCTGGGCCGCGGCCTGGTGGGCGTGGCCGCCGCGGTGATCGTGCTCGGCGTGGTCGTGACCGGCTCGGGCCCGCACGCCGGCGACGCCGACACCCCGCGCAACGGCCTCGACCCGGCCCTGATGTCGCAGCTCCACGCCGACCTGGTGTGGCTGCTCGTGGGCCTGACCGTCGCCCTGATCGCGGCACTGCACGCCGTCAAGGCCCCCGAGAAGGCGATCCGCACGGCGTACGCGCTGCTCGCGGTCGAGCTGCTCCAGGGCGTCATCGGCTACACGCAGTACTACCTGGACCTGCCGGAACTGCTGGTCGGGCTGCACATGCTCGGCGCGGGCGTCCTGTGGGTCACCGCGGTCGCGGTGCCGTTCAGCCTGCGCAAGCGCGAGCCGAGCGCCGACGCGGTGCCGCTCCACTACGAGATCCACGGCGAGCGCGACGGCGACCGGATCGTCGAGCGCGAGGCCGAGCCGGCCTAGCCGGGAATCACTTCGACGGCAGCATGGTGGGTGCCGAGGAGTTTCGCGTCGCCGGTGAGCAGCGGAGCGCCGAGAAGCTCTGCCAGCGCGATGTACGACGCGTCGTAGGCGTTGAAATTGTGGCGCAGCGCCCAGGACCGCTCAGCGGTGACCGTTCCGGGGTAGCGGCGGATCGGCAGGTCGGCGAAGTCGGCTCGGGCCGCTTCGGCGTCGGATACGGAGATTCGGCCGCCGATGGCCAGGCCCCGGATCGCGTTGCCGAACTCGTAGTCGATCAGCTGTGGCGCATGGAGCGTGCGCGGCGCGGATAGTCGGCGTCGCAGTAGGTCGTTGCCTTTGCCTTCGAGCAGGATGTAGATGATGATCGAGTTGTCGACGACCAGCTCGTTCACAGGTCGCGGCCCTCGCGTGTGGCGGCCACGATGTCCGCCATCGACACGCCCGCCGAGCGGCGCGACGACCGGGCCAACACCTCGGCGACGGTGGGACTCGCGGCCTCCTCGATCACCATGCGGCGGAGGTACCCCTGAAGGCTCATGCCTTCGGCGGCAGCTCGCGCGCGGATCACGTCGAGCGACTCGTCGGGTATGTCGCGGATCTGCACGGCCTTGGTCATGGAGTCATGATAGCGAATTGCACCCATGGATACCAGATTACAAGCGCAAGTGCACCGCGGCCGCCATTGCGATCCGACCGCGTGTCGCCTTCGCATTCAGCCGCTCGAATCGGCGACGGCGTCGTCTCCGTAGGCGGCAATCATGAACTCGGCCGAGGTGGCGCTGAACTCCAGGGCGCCGTGGAAGCCGGTGCGGAAGCGGCTGGGCTCGACGATCATGACGCGGACGCCGAAGGGCGCGACCTCGTCGGCGAGGGCTTCGGGGCGGCGCACGGCCGCGACGATGTTCGCGCCCGCGTCGAGGGCGGCGAGGGCGATCGAGCGGCCGAGACCGCTGGTGGCTCCGGTGATGATCCAGGTCTGATTCGTCATGGCCCGAACGCTATGGCTTCGAGCGCGCTCGAACGCAAACCGATGTGGCGCGGTTGACAACTGAGGCGCACCGGGGACGCGGCGGTCGAGTGCGAAGCGGCATGGACGCCATAGAATCCCGGCGTGACACAAGCGCTCTCACGCCACGACCGCGTCCTCGGCAGCCTCATCGGCGGCGCGGTCGGCGACGCCCTCGGATACCAGGTCGAATTCGACGCGTGGCGGTTCATCGAAGCCGAGTTCGGCCCCGCCGGGGTCACCGAGATGCGCTACAACCGCGTCTCCGACGACACCCAGATGACCCTCTTCACCGCCGAGGGACTGCTGCTCGCGCGCCCCGGTGGCGAGGTCGAGTCGGTCCGCGAGGCGTACCTGCGGTGGCTGGAGACGCAGCGCGAGCCCATGCCGCCCTTGGCGTCCGATGGCCTCGCCGCCCAGCCGTGGCTGTACGCGCGCCGCGCGCCCGGCAACGCGTGCATCACCGGGCTCGCCCACGGCGCCCGTCCCGGCGTGAACCCGAACTCGAAGGGCTGCGGGACCGTCATGCGCTCGGCGCCGTTCGGGCTGCGCCACTCCCCCGTCGAGGCGTACGGCCTCGCCGAGCAGTGCTCGGCGCTCACCCACGGGCACCCGACCGCGGGGGCTTCGGCCGGGGCGTTCGCGATGATCGTGGCGCACTTGATGAACGGCGAGACGCCGCAGCGCGCGGTCTCCGAGACGATGCTGCACCTGCGCAGCGACTCCTCGCGCGCGGAGACGGCCGACGCGCTCCAGAAGGCGTACATGCTCGCCGGGAACGTCAAGCCCGGACCCAACACGTGCGCCCCGCTCGGCGAGGGCTGGATCGCGGAGGAGGCGCTCGCGATCGCGGTGTACTGCCTGCTGGGGACCGACGACGTGCGGGCCGGGCTCGTGGCGTCCGTGAGCCACGGGGGCGACTCGGACTCGACCGGGTCGATCCTCGGGAACCTCTACGGGGCCGCGTACGGACACGCGGCCCTCCCGAGGGAATGGTCTTCCCAGGTGGAGGGCCGCGAGGTGATCTCGGCGCTGGCGGAACTGCTCGCCGCCGAACCGGCGGTCTTAGGCGGCGGCCTTGACCGCGGCGGCGACCGCGGGGGCCACGCGCGGGTCGAGCGGCGAGGGGACGATGCGGTCGGCGGCGAGGTCGTCGGCCGCGATGTCGGCGATGGCCTGGGCCGCGGCGAGCTTCATCGCCTCGGTGATCTGCGGGGCCCCGGCGTCGAGGGCGCCGCGGAAGATCCCGGGGAACGCCAGGACGTTGTTGATCTGGTTCGGGTAGTCGCTGCGGCCGGTCGCGACGATCGCGGCGTGCCGCAGGGCGACCTCGGGGTCGACCTCCGGGGTCGGGTTCGCGAGGGCGAACACGATCGCGTTGGGCGCCATGCCTTCGAGCGCGGCCTCGGGGATCCTGCCGCCGGAGACGCCGACGAGGACGTCGGCCCCGCGCAAAGCTTCGGTGACGTCGCCGCGACGGCCGGTGCGGTTGGTGAACGTGGCGAGGCGGGCCTTGACGGAGTTGAGGCGGCCGCGGCCCTCGTGGATGATCCCGGTGGAGTCGCAGACGATGACGTCGCCGACGCCTGCTTCGGTGAGGATCTTGGTGATCGCGACGCCCGCGGCGCCCGCGCCCACGATGGTCACCGTGAGGTCGGCGGCGCGGCGGTCCTGGAGGCGCAGCGCGTTGGTGAGCGCGGCGAGGACGACCACGGCGGTGCCGTGCTGGTCGTCGTGGAAGACGGGGATGTCGAGGAGGGCCTTGAGGCGGTCCTCGATGTCGAAGCAGCGCGGCGCCGCGATGTCCTCCAGGTTGATCCCGCCGAAGGACGGCGCGATGGCCGCGACGGCGGCCACGATCTCGTCGGGGTCCTTGGTGTCCAGGCAGATCGGGACCGCGTCGACGTCGGCGAACTGGCGGAACAGGGCGGCCTTGCCCTCCATGACCGGGAGCGAGGCGGCTGGGCCGATGTCGCCGAGGCCGAGCACCGCTGTCCCGTCGGTGACCACGGCGACCAGGTTCGAGCGCCAGGTGTGCGTGCGGGCCAGGGACTCGTCGGCGGCGATGGCCTCGCAGACCCGGGCCACGCCGGGCGTGTACGCGACCGAGAGGTCCTCGCGGGTGGCGAGGGGGACGGTGGTCGAGGTCCGCAGCTTGCCGCCGCGGTGGGCGAGGAAGATCGGGTCTTGCAGGTCGATCACAGGATGTGATGGCACAGAAAGCCTCATTGCTTCGATGTGAATCGCCGACTCTGCGGAGGGTACGGATGGTCCCTGTGGTGATCGAGTGGCTGGTGATATTGCTGGGGATCTTCCCAAGAGACGGCTAGTGTAGCTCAGCCGTGACCAGCATCCGGACGGCGGCGGCGGTCCAGGCGGCCGCCTTGGCGGCCTCGTCCTCGTCCCCCAACGCTTTGGACAGGTGCACGAAGTCCGTTGCGGCCCTTTGGAGTCCGACTTTGTTGAGGGCCGCGGCGGCGGCCTCGACGCGGACGCGGGACGGCTCGCGCGAACGGCGCAGCCCTTGGTGGGCGAGGTCCGCGCACACGGAGATCGCGTCCTCGATGACGGCCGAGACCGGCTCGGAGGCGGCCGCGTCGCCCGCGGCGGCGAGGTCGGCGGAGTCGTCGCCGGGGGCGAGGTCCGGGACGACCGGGCCGTCGGCGGTGAGGATCGCGGTCGGCTCGACGATGAGCTTCCCGCGGTGGCGGTGGACGTGCCCGGCGATCGACAGCGGACCCGCCGCGAAGGCCTTCTCGGCCGCTTCGAGCGCGCCCGGGGCGGCCGAGGTGTGGGCGACCACGACGAGGGCCGAGCCGCCGTCGGGGCCGGTGATCAGGGCGTGGAGGCGCTGGGAGGCCGGGTCGTAGCCGAGGGGTTCGCACTCGTCGACCGCGAGGACGCGCAGGGACTCGGCGGCCACGCGCGGGCGCACCAGCGCGGGCGGGCGCTCGCCGAGCTCCTCGGCCAGCGCGTCGAGGTCGGTGGCGCGCAAGGAGGACGGCAGGTCGTTCCAGGCGAGGCCGAGCGGGAGGACCTGGGTCTTGGCGAGGCGGCCGGTGCCGAGCTTGAGGGCGCGGGCGGCGGTGCGGGTGGCGGCCTCGGTGACGGTGTTGCCGGCGGCGAGGGTGCCGATGCGGCATCCGGCGAGGCGGCGGGAGGCGACCTCGGCGCCGGTGACGGTCTCGTTCTCGGGGATCGGCCAGTCGCGCTTGATGGACAGGACCATGCCGGTCTCGGGCTGGGCGAGATAGAGCTCCAGGGTGCGGCGGTCGCCTTCGGTGCCGACGCGGGCGCCGAGGCCGGTGAGACGCACGAGAGTCAGCGGGGTCGCGTCGGCCTCTTCGGAGCCGAGGACGTGCGCGGCGGGCGTGCCCGTCGGGTGGGCGGCGGCGCGGGCGCGGGCGGGGATCTCGGCGAGGAGGACCGCGAGGCGGTGCGGGTCGTAGGCGGCGGAGCGGTCCTCGTAGCGCTGGAGCTGGTCGATGAGGTCGTTGACGGCGCCGGCGGGCCAGTGGGCGCGGCGGCGGGTGAGGGCCTTGGACTCGCGCTGGAGGGCGGCCCGCAGGACGGCGTCGGCTCCGGCGGCGCCGTCGAGGAGGACCTGGCGGGCGAGGTCGACCGATTCCGCAAGGGTCGCTTCGGGGTCGGCGCCGCCGACGCTGACGGTGGCCGCGTCGGCCTCGGCCTCGCGGAAGGCCCAGACGGCGAGGACGATCGCGGTGTCGCGGGCGGGGCCGGTGGCGTCGGTGTGGACGTAGCCGAGGCCAGGGACGAGGAAGCTGACGGTGGCGGCGGGGAGTTCGGCGGCGGCGGGCCGGTCGGGGCCGGGCCAGATCAGGCGGGCGGTGTACCCGGCCTTGCGGGTGGCCTCGGCGGCCTTGAGGGCGTGGGGGCCGAGGGCGTCGCGCAGCTGGTCGTCGGTGATGACCGCCGGGGTGGTGACGGCGATGGGTTCGGCTGGGGCCGTTGCGGTCTCGGTCTCGGCGGGGGCTTCGGCGTGTTCGCGCTGGTAGGCGAGGACGGCGCCGATGCGGTGGCGGCACTTGCCGGCCGCGCCGCAGGTGCAGGTGGCGGTCTCCAGGCCGCCTTCGGCGGCGAGGACGGCGGTGGCGCCGTCGGGGAAGACGGCGGTGAGGGCGCCGCCGGCGAGGGAGAGCTCGGGGACGGTCCCGGCGTCGAGGTCCTTGGCGGCGCGCTTGACCAGGCCGCGGTTGGCAAGGGCCGCAAGCGCATCTTGAGTGAGCGCGAGGAGGTCGTCTCTCACGTGCCGAGCCTTTCCGCTACGAATTCGACGAGGTGGGAGGGGGTCATCGCGCCGATGTGGGCGCCGACGTCGGCCATGCGCTTGGCGAGGTTGCGGTCGTAGGACGGGTTGGCGTCCTCGTCGAGGGCGGCGAGGCCGAGGAACTGGGTACCCTGCTCGCACAGCTGCTTGGTGGTGTGGACCAGGCGCGCCTCGCTGCCGCCCTCGTAGAAGTCGGTGATGAGGGCGACGATGGAGCGGCGCGGGTTCTCGATGAGCCCGGCGGCGTAGTCGACGGCCATGGCGATGTCGGTGCCGCCGCCGAGCTGGACCTTCATGAGCAGCTCGACCGGGTCGTCCACTTCGGAGGTCATGTCGACGACGCTGGTGTCGAACGCGACGAGGTGGGTCTTCAGGCCCGGCAGGGCGTACAGGCACGCCGCGGTGACCGCGGAGTGGATGACCGAGCTGGTCATCGACCCGGACTGGTCGACCAGGAGCACGAGCTGCCACTGCTCCAGGCGCTTCGAGGTGCGCGAGTGGAAGTGGGGGCGCTCGATGGCGACCTGCCGGTCGTCGGGGCGGTAGTGCTTGAGGTTGGCCTTGAGGGTGCGCTTGAGGTCGAAGTCGCGGGCGCGGCGGTGGTAGCTGGGGCGGCGGTTGCGGCTGCCGGAGAAGACGGTGCGGACCTGGATCGAGAGCTTCTCGACGAGCTGGCGCACGACCTCCTCGACGATGCGCCTGGCCGCGTTCAGGACCGCGGGGTTCATCAGGTGCTTGGTCTGGAGGACGGCCTTGAGCAGGGCCGGGTTCGGCTCGATGCGGGCCAGGACGTCGGGGTCGGTGAGGACGTCGTTGATCTGGTACCGCTCGATCGCGTCCCGTTCGAGGCGCTCGATCGTCTCCTTGGGGAACAGCCGGTGGATGCTGTCGAGCCAGTCCACCGTGGTCACGATCGATGCCTCGTCGCCGCCGCTGCGGTCGCTGCTCGCGCCGCGGGCGCCGCCGCGGCGGACGTCCCTCTTGCCGAGGTCGTCGTCGCGGCCGTAGAGCCAGTCCAGGGCGGCGTCGCGGCCGGCGTTCTCCTCGCTGAGGCCGCCGCAGCTGCGGTCGGCGGCGGGCCCGAGGATGAGCCGCCAGCGCTGGAGGTCGGCGCTCATGGTGTCTCCGATCCGAAGAGGAGGTTCTCGCGGCCCAGGACGGCGTCCACGCGGGCTTCGAGGGCCAGCGAGGCGGCCACGGTCACGGGGTCGACGTCGAGGCGCTTGGTCAGGTCGGCGGCGTCGCCGCCGCCTTGGAGGGCCGTGACGCGCTCGGCGATGAGGCCGCGCTCGCGCGGGGGGAACATCGCGAACGCATGGCGCAGTGCGGGAAGGGCTTCGAGGAACTCGGACTCGTTGAGGTCGCCGACGAGCTCGTCGACGGCGGCGATGACGCCCTCGTCCTCGGCCACGACCTCCTCGCGGGCGAGCGAGAAGAGCCCGGCGAGCCAGTCGCCGAGGCGGTCGGGCGCGGAGGCGCCTTCGGCCGCGGCGGCGGCGTCGGCGGGCGCGCCGAGGGCCCAGGCGA
>NZ_QFRW01000300.1 GCF_003265355.1 Glycomyces dulcitolivorans
GCCCGGCAGGCCGCCACCGGCGCCACCGCCGGGAAGGCCGCCGCCACCGAGGCCACCACCGCCGAGCCCGCCGCCACCGCCGCCGGCCAGACCACCCGAAGGCAGGTCGTCCGGGTCGGGCGTGGACGGGTCCCACGGGCTGTCGTCAAGGTCGCCGGGGCCCGGGATGTCGCTGCCACCAGGCAGGTCGGAGTTCCCCGGGTAGTCCGGGTTGCCCGGGTTGTCGGGCAGGTCCGTCTTCGGCGGGTTCACCGGCTTCACGCTTCCCGGAGGCTTCATGTCGCCGAGCCCGGGAGGCGCACCGCCACCGGGGGGCGAGCCGCCGTCGAGGCCGCCGGGGGGCTCGGTGTTGCCGTTGTTGAAGGTCGTCGGTTCCGACTGGCCCGCTTCAGGCTTGATCTCCTGGACGGCCATGTTCGTGTTGCTGGTGCGGTCCGTGATGTTCTCGTTGACGATCGTGGCCTGCTCTTGGAGCTGCTCCTGACCGTCGGTGCCGAGGTTGTCCGTCACCGTCTTGGCGTACTCGTCGGAGTGGTACTTGGCGAGCTCCGCCCCGCGCCGACCGTCTTCCTCGTAGTCGGGGTTCGCGTTCGTGTACTCGATCCAGTTGTCGTAGACGCGCTGGCGTTCACTCTCGACCTCGTCGACGATGGTGGCGTCAAACCCGGCCCACTCCATCGCGACCTTGGTCTCGTCGTCCGGGAACACTTCGCAGGACCCGAAGTAAGCGGGCCGGATGTGGATCTTGTGCGAGCAGGCCGCGGCGTCTTCGAGGTGGAACTTCGGAGACGGGTAGGGGCACTCCTCGCCGCCCTGCTGGTTGTAGATCTCAGTGGCCTTGTCGCTGAGATTCTTGACAGCGCCGCTGTTGCCGTCCGCGCCGATGATGTCGTCGAGGACCTTCTTGGAGTTCTTGATGACCGTCTGGACCTGCTCCTCGAAGGCGTCGTAGTCTTCGCCCTCCCATTCGCCGGAGAGCGCGGTCAGTCCGGTCTCGAGGTCGGCGGGAATGGTGGTCATCTTGCCAGCGAGGTCCGCCCAGAGTTCGCTGATCTCAAGGATCGCGTACTCGTCGGGGCTGCTCGGGCGGAGCGAGGCGACCAGCGACTGCACCGACTCGCCGTTCGGGAGGGCGTAGGACTGGATCTCGCGGGAGGGACGGATGTTGGCCGTCGCCTGGTGGCCTCGCGGCACCGCCGACATCAGCTTGAGCCATGCCTCCTCCGCCGGGTCCACCGTCTTCGCGGTGCACTCGCCGAGCCCGCAGGAGGGGGTCTTCATCAGGTCGTTGATCCGGGCCTGGATCGCGGAGTTCGCCTTCCCCTCGGCAGCGTCGCCGTACTCTTCCTTCTCGAATTCTTCAGCCATGACTAGAGGCCACTTTCTTTCTTGGCGAGGAGGTCCGCATATGTCGTCGGCATGTAGTCGCCGAGCACCCAGGTGAGGAACTCTTCATTGGTGAAGGTGTAGACCGGGTCCGCTTCGAGTTCGACCGCGGGGTCGTTCGTGTAGTCGATGAACGCGTAGAAGACGATGTCGGCCTTGCGGACGACGGCGCTCAGGCTGTAGCCGGTCGCCGAGTTGCCGCCGTAGTAATAGCTCTCGTCCCAGTCGCCTTCGACTTCACCCTGCTGCACGTCCGTGTACTCGGTGCCGCCGGTCTCGAGCGCCTCGTTCAGCTGGTCGACGCGGACCTGGAAGTTCTCGGTGGCCTCGGAGTCTGATTCCCACGGGGCCACACCGATGTCGATGGTCGCGTGTCCGGTGAAGGCCCTGCCGTCAACCGTGTAGGAGGGGAGGTTTGCCAGGAAGGCACCGCAGTTGAACGCCTCGCCGTCGAGACCACCGGGGATGTCGCTGGACGTCAGCCCGTCATCGCCCCAGTCGACGACGCCCATGAAGTCCTGAATCGACTGGAGGTCGTCGAGCGCCGGGCAGCCGTCCCACTCGGCCATGACGCCGTACGAGCTGGAGCCGGAGCCGCCACCATCAGTGCCACCGGTCGCACCGTCTGAGGGCGGCGAAGAGGGGTCGTTGCCGCATCCGGTCAGCAATAGGCCGGCGGCGCCGGCCGCGGCCAGGCCCTTGACCAGGGTCAGTTTTCGGGTCACGTTGAAGGATCCTCTCTGTCGGTCGCCCGGTTGCCGGCTGACCACTGTCACAGCTGGTTCTCGAAGTTCTGGCCGCTGACGTCGTCGGAGTCCTCGTGGCCCTTCGCCGACTCGTCCAGGGTGCTGACGATGCCGTCGAGGGATTCGCGCAGGGCCTGGAGGTTGTTCCAAGTCGTCTCGTGGAACGTCTGGTAGGTCGTGCGCGCCGCCTCAGAGCCGTCGAGCATCCCGAACGCAGGCAGCTTGCCGAGGGGCTGGCCGTTGCGGAGCTGCGTGATGATCTCGTCTTCAAGCTTGTCGAGCTGCGCCTGCACCGTTCGCTGGTAGGCACGGAGCGCTTCTGGGTCGACCTTCGGCATCGCATTCCCTGTCTGTGAGTTCAGTACCTGCGGTACGGTCCCCCGACGTGCGGTCAGACGCCATCGCGCGAGGACGCGGACGGGACGGTGCGGAGTCTGCGCACCGCCCTGCGCCCTTCGGGGGGATTACGCGGGTCTCGACGGTAAGTTCACGGTTCAGGTTAGCAGGGGTGTGCAAACCGTGCGCCTTTGAACAACATGGCCGTCACGGAGTGTGACCGCAGTTCGCAAAGCACGGAAATCACGCGTAAAGGTCGTCGCCGTCGGTGAGTCGGAGGATCTCGACGGCGGTCTGCTGGTCCACGACGCCGCCGTTGTCGATGGCCGATTGGAGGCCCGCGCGGAGGCCGTAGAGGGTGCCGCGGAGGTACTGGAGGTTGCGCCAGGTGGTGGCGTGGAAGTCGGCGTACTCGACGGCGGCGTGCTCGGTCGCGCCGGGGGCGGTGCCGAAGGCGGGGGCCTTCTTCAGGGCGCCGTCGCGCAGGGACGGGACGACCTCGTTCTCCAGCTCGTCGATGAGGTCGCCGAGGAACTGCCGGTAGCGTTCGAGCGCGGCGGGGTCGAAGGCGCGGATGGCCATGCGGGGCTCCAGTTCTCGAGGCGGGGTCAGGCGTAGGGGTCGTCGTCTTCGTCGACGAAGCCCCACATGTTCCCGTCCTCAACCAGGTCGACGTCGGGTTCGCGTTCCTTGTCGTCGGCGGGCAGTCCCTGCGCGGCTCCGGCCGGGCCGCCCATCATCGGGCCGCCTCCGCGGGGCGCGGCGGCGGTACTCGCAGCGGCGGCTCCGGCGGTGGCGGCGCCGAGGGTCGTGGCCGCGACCGAGGCTGTGCCGACTGCGGGGGCGGTGGTGGTCGTGGAGGCGGGGACTGCACCGAATCCGGTTGCGCCGCTTGAAGCTCCACCGCTCGCGAGGCCGCCGCTGGGCTCGCCGTCCCCGGCCGGTTCCTCGTCATCGGCAGCGGGCGGTTCGCCCGCGGGCGGGTCCAGGGACGGGTCCTCGGTGGCCTGGGGTGCGCCGGAACCGGTGGGCTGGTCCATGGGCGGGGGCGCGAGGTCCATGTACGCGGGGTCGGCGGCGGCCGGGTAGTCCTTGTCGCTGCGGACGGTGCGGACCGAGCGGTCCTCGCCGTCGGTGTCGGCGCCGCGCTGCGCGATGTCGTCGTCGATCGCGGCGTGGCGGGAGTCGTAGGCGCCCCAGCTCTGGTCGACGAGGGTCCCGTAGTGCTCCATGGCGTCGGCGACCGCGAGCTCCTTGGCCTCCTCGACGGTGAGGCCCTTGGCCGGGTCGAGGCCTTCGCGCTCGATGGTGACGGGGCTGGCGTAGTAGTCGATGTAGTGGAGGATGCGCTCGTCGATGTAGTCGATGATCTCGGTGGCCAGCTCGGGCTCGCCGCCGGCGAGGGCCACGACGTGCTCGGCGTCCTGGCAGGTGTACTGGATGCAGTCGCCGTGCCACCAGGCGGGCCGCACGTGCACCGACACCCAGCTGTGCCAGTCGCCGTCGATCCAGAACTGCGGTGCGGGGTAGGGGATCTCGCCGGAGTCGCCGCCCTGGATCGTGTACAGCGCGTCCTCGGTGACCTGGAGGCTCGCGACGGTCGCGTCGACGTCGTCGATGAGGTCCTCGACGAGTTCGCGGGTCTGGCCGCAGGCGGCCTCGAAGGACTCGAAATCGGCGCCCGACCAGCCTTCGGCGAGGTCGGCGAGGTTGGCGCGGATCTGCTCGGACCAGTCGGCGAGGCGCCCGGCGACGTCGTCGGTCCAGGCGCCGCGCAGCCGTTCGAGGGAGTGCGCGTCGGCGTGCTCGGGGCGGACGGCGGCGACGGCGGCGCGGAAGTCGGCCTCCGTCGGGTACGACATCGCCGATTCCCTGGGCCGCAGCCGGTAGAGCTGGCGCTCGACCGGGACGGCCGACACGAGGCGCTGCCAGCCCTCCTCGGCGGGGTGCACGGCCGCGTTGCCGCACTCCGGATTGGAGCAGCCGGGCCGCGCCGCGACGATGTCGGGCCGCGTCTCCACGTCGCCGAACGCGGGGGCGGCGGCGGCCGGGGCCGCGGCATCGAGGCCCTGGTAGGACTCGTTGTCGCTCATCGAAACTCACCTCGCGAGGGGAACGGCGGCAGGTTCCCTTCACCGTACCAACTGCGACCGCCTCGCGACAGCACCGAAAGCGGCGCCTACCGGGGGCGCCGGCGGCGCAGGATCACGGCGGCGAGCAGGACCGGGAGGACGAGGAAGACGAGGACGGCGACCACGGGGGCGAGGTGCTCGCCCGTGCCGGTCCCGGCCGTCCACGCGGTCGGGCGGCCCCAGTCCGGATGGAGCGCAGCGGGTTCGACCAGGAACGCGTCGAGGCGCTCGCCTTCGGTGCAGCGGCCGTCGACCTCGACGTCGACCTCGATGTCAGGGCCGCCGTCGTCGGGGGTGAAGACGCCGGTGCAGACCTCGTCGCCGCCGCCGGAGACGCCCGCCTTCTCGACCACGACCGCACCGTGCGTGCCCGATTCGCCGTCGGCGGCGGACCGGAACTCCAGGTACCGGACGGTGACCGCGGCGAGGGCAAGCAGCGGCACGAGGACGAGGAGCGCGGCGGCCGTCCACCCGGCGGCCCGGCGGCGGGTAACCGCCATTCGACCCGCTCGGGGTTCGTGAACCGGTCGGGCGCGTGGTCCTCCCACAGGTTGAGGAGGGAGTCGGGGATGCCGAGGGCCGGGCCGCCGCCGTCGAAGAGCGCGCCGGTCTCGCCGTCGCCCTTGTAGGTCGGGAAGATCGCCGAGACGCCCTGGAAGACGTGCATGGCGTTGGTGACGGAGGCGTGGCGGCCGCCGGGGGTCATCGTGGCGACGTTGATGCCGTAGACGAGGAACCCTTCGAGCATGTTCGCGAGCCCGGCGCCGGCGACGTCGAGCGGGTCGACGGGGTTGCCGTGGAGCTTCTGGAACCCGAAGGTGACGGCGGTGAGCCCGCCGGTGAGGGCGGCGCAGCCGGTGGAGACGGCGATGAGATAGGCCTCGATGCTCTTCATGGAGGCGACGAGGCCGGTGGCGACGGCCTGGGCGCTGGCCATGATCGCGGGCGCGCCGGGGGCGGTGAGGACACCGGCGAGGGCCGCGAGGTAGGCGGCGAGGAAGGCGTCCATGACGATCGTGCAGGCGGTGAGGAACAGCCAGTAGACGGTGAGCATGACCGAGAAGGCGACGAGCTGGGCGCCGATGAGGAACGCGGTGACGGCGAGCTGCTGGAGCTGGGCCTTGAGGTTCGCGGCGGCCTCGCGGAAGGCGTCGGCGTCGTCGCCCGACCAGTTCTCGTCGTTGACGGTGTCGACCTCGGCCTGGAGGGCGTCGGCGGCCTCGGTGTTCTTCTCGGCGAGGGAGACCCAGGCGCCGGCGGCCTTGAGGATGTCGCCGGGGTTGCACTGGTTGAGGTAGATGCTGGTGGCCATGGCCTGCACGGCGAGTCCGAAGACCATCGCGGGCGGGGCGATGGCGACCGCGCAGGACTTGATGACGCCGTTGTAGTACGGCGACATCTCTTCCCCTGCGTCGTAGAGGCTCTGCCCGGTCGACATGCGGCTCCCTCAGCTGCCGGCGCCGAAGGCCTCGGCGCAGGCGTCGTCGGTGTCGGTCATGTCCTGGGCGCACGAGTCGAGCGCGTCGCGCAGATTGCGGAAGCACTCGGCGGCGCCGGCCATCGACTCGGTGACCGTGGAGGTCGCCATGGTGTACGCGGCGGCCATCGGGAGGGTGACGGTCGTGTAGAGGCTGCGGTCGATCTCGCTGAGGGCGGGGAGGACCTCGTTGGTGGACTCCAGGACGGGGACGACGCTGCCGTCGATGCCCTCGCCGAGCCGGCGGACGAACTCGGGGTCGAAGATCCGGGTCATGCCTGTCCTGCCTTCCTCTGGAGGGTCTCGTTGGCCTTGGCGATGCGGTCGACGATCTGCGCGGCGGCGGCCCCGGCGCGTTCGGCGTCCTCCGGGGCATTGTCGATCGTCTTCGCCACCTCGTCGGGCAGCCCGGCGCGGGCGCGCTCCTCGGCGAGGGTCCTGACCTCGGCGCGGGCGCGGGCGATGAGGCCGGTCAGGGCCGCGGAGAGGCCCTCGACGCCGCGGGCGCGGGCGTCGGGTCCGATCCACACGCCGGCGACGGCGCGCTCGGAGCTGGAGGTGACGGTGAGGTCGCCTTCATCGCTCGTGACCTCCGCGGTGAGGACCTCGCGGGCGGGTTCGGCGCGGGCGGTCTGGGCGGCGCGCATGGAGTTGAGGACGCCGTCGAGCCGGTTGGCGATGGCGCGGTCGAACTCGGGGTCGCGGCTGAGGGTGCCCTGGGGGGCCTCGATGCCGAGGCGCCCGCGCATGACGGCGGCGAAGTCCTCGAAGCCGCCGGTCGCGGCGGCCTGGCGGAGGTCGGCGACGGCGTCGATCCCGGCGGCGAGGGCCTGGTCGGCGGCGGCGCCGGGGCGCGGCATGCGGCCGGCGAGCTCGACGACGAGGTTGGCGATGGCGCTGGGTGACTGGCTGAACCCGGAGGAGGAGACCTCGACGTCGATGCGGCCGTCGAGCACGCGCAGCGTCACGTGCTCGTCGAGGTCGGTGAAGACCTGGTCGGCGTCGTTCACAGGCGCGGCTCGCTTCGCTGGAGGTCACTCCGAGGATAGCGAACCGCGCGCACGGTGACGGCCGCTGTTTCGTGTCAGCCGGTGCGGTCGGCTCCCGCTTCGGCCCGGGCCTCGGCGAAGCTTGCGAGCGGTAATTGGGTATTGGCGCCGTTCTCCAGCGGCCACACGGTGGCCTCGACGGAGCCGACGAGTTCGAGGGGGCCGACAAGGGAGGCGGTGCGGGCGACGGTGAAGTCGTCGAGGGCGAGGAGGCTGATGCCGCCCCTGCTCTGGGCGACGGCGGCGTAGAACGCGCCGGTGCCCTTGTCCTGGAAGACCCAGCCGGGCCGGGTGTCGGTGGGGATGGTCGGGACGGCGGAGCGGGACGCGGGGAGGCTCCCGGTCGCGGACGTGTCGGGGGCGTAGGGGGCTTGGGGGTGGCGCGGCTCGGGCGGGTAGTGGTGCGGCTGGTCCTGCGGGTCGGGTTCCACGGGCGTCTCCGTGTAGTCGGGGATCTGGTAGCGGGTCGGGTCGCCGGAGACCGGGATCGGCGGCGGGGTCGCGTGATGGTCGGGGACACTGATCAGCGTCCGCATCTCGACCTTGCCCGCAACATAGCTGACGAGCCAGAGTCCGGCGGCGAGCGCGAGGAGGTCCACGCCCACGGCCAGGAGTACCCGCAGGTTCGCGTTCAAATCGGTGCCGAAGCGCGCCAGGGAGAACAGGCCCGCGGCGAGGGCGAAGACGACGAGGCCGACGAGGGCGCCGGCCATGACGGCGGGGCGGCCGAGCCTGGGGACGGGCGCGGAGGGCCACTTCTCGGAGGCGCGGACGCCGCCGAGCGCAGCGGCCGAGAGCGCGGCGACCGCGAGACCGGCGACGGCGAAGGCGACGGCCGCGGCGGTGAGCCGGCCGGCGATGTCGTCGATGTAGTCCATGGTGGTCTCCGCGAGGTCGGTGCTCGGCCTGGGGCCGGCGGATCGGGCTGCCCGGCTGGGCCGCCGGGCTCTATTGTGCGGCTTGATCGTAGGTCACCGGGCTCTCCCATCTTAGTGTCGGATTGCCGACACGCAGTGATCGCGGCCATCGGATTGATACTTCCCGGCTTATCTGTTTCAGTTGCGGATGTCCAGGTTCACGGTCGCTCTTCGAGCCGACGAAGGTGCGTTCCGTCAGGGGTCCGGCATATGATGAGGGCAGACCCCGCAACGGGTTGGGAGACAAGAAACATGAGTGAAAATTGCGTTACGTGAGGTTCTAGTTGCTCGTGTGACGGAAGGATGGGACTGATGACTGTGAGAGAGACACTCTGGACGGTGGCTTCCGCCGCCCAAGCCGGCGCCGAGATCAACACGCAGGGGATCATCGGGTTCTTCCTGTCCAAGATCGCCCCGATCCTCCTGGCGATCCTCGGCCTCATCTTCATCGCCCGCGCGAACAAGGGCGAGGTCAGCCGCGTCCTCACCTCGTCGACGATCGCCATCATCGGCATCGCCTTCATCGCCGGCGCGGTCGTCCTCGTGGCCGTCGGCGGCGGCCTGGTCGACGTGCTGTTCAGCCAAGAGGACTAGCAGGCCCCCACATCGCCCCTTTGCAGTTAGGCCGGACGGAGGACGCCCATGCGCTTGCGCACCGACGACGACATCTACCGTGCCCGCCTGCTGTACCTCGGCCCCCCCGGCTACACGCTCCCCGTCCACCTCCCGTACGGCCAGTACGGGGCGTTCGCCGCGCTCCTGGCCCTGTTCATGTTCGTGCGCTGGGCGTTCACCGGCGACGTCGACCTCTTCCCCGCCATCGAGATCTCCCTCGCCCTCGTCGCGACCTCGCTGATCTTCCGCAACGTCGACGCCGACCGGCCCGCGACCACCGTCCTGCGCACGCTGCTCACCGACTGGAAGCACACGCGCGGGGACGGCCGCGAGGTCCGGATACCGGCGTTCACGACCCGTTCGATCCGCCTGCGGCCCACACTCGTGGAGCCCGTCCGAACTGAGGAGCGCCTATGAGCGGCGAGGACCGCCGTCAGCCCGTCGCCAAGTTCTCGGCCCCCCGGCCCCCCGCGCCCGTGCGGGACCGGGAGCGGTCGTCCGGCGACCTCGGCGACGACGCCACCGCCCTCGCGGACGCGGTGTTTCGCGGGGAGCCCGCGAAGGCGCGCCCCCAGAGCGAGCCGCGGCCCGCGCCGCAGGAGCCCCGCCAGGCGTCCCCAGTGGAGTCGCTGCGACACGCGTCGCCACCTGCGTCGATGACGCCGCCCTCGACGACTCGTCCACAGGGCTATCCCCAGGGTTATCCACAGAATCAGCCGGGTTATCCACAGGGGTATCCACAGCGTTACGCACCGCCTCCGACCAGCGGGAATCCACAGGGTTATCCACAGCGCAACGGAAGTTATCCACAGCAGGGGTCGAGTTATCCACAGCCTGTTGACCAGGCCCGCGGCACTGTTTCCACAGGTCGCCCACAGGCGCGGCAAACCAGTACACAACGGCCGCCGGGCCAGGACCTCGTCCCGGTCCGCCAGTCCCGCGCCGAGGCGGTGCCGGTGGGCACCGGCGACGCCAAGCCGGCCCGCGTCAAGCCGATCGGCGCCGAGAAGGAGCGCCAGCCGCTCCGGGAGCTGAGCCTCACCGAGATCGCCGGGCACGTCACGTTCACGCCCGCGTCGGTCACCGCCTGGTACAAGCTGCCCGGCGTGCGCTGGTCCTTCCGGCCCGACCTGGAGCGCGAGGCGCTCATCGTCGCGATCGCCGAGCAGTACGCCGGCCTCGCGGGCATGCGCGTCCACATGCGCCGCACCACCCGGCCGTTCCCGGCCGACCAGTGGGCCCGCACCGTCGACCGCAACACCGCGCGGCCGCTGCGCACCGTCCCCGGCGGCACCAGCTGGGCCGACCACCTCGTGGCCGCCCAGCGCCACCTCCAGCAGCTCTCCCACGCCGAGGGCGAGACGTTCCTCGGCATCACCTTCTCGCGGCGCGGCGCCTTCGACACCATGGGCGAGAAGGTCGGGCGCATGTTCGGCCGCGGCACCAAGCTCTCCGAGCGCGAGAAGATCGAGAAGCGCAGCCTCCAGTTCGACGAGGTCCTCGGCTCCTTCGGCGTGCGCGCCCGCCGCGCCACCACCGAAGAGCTCGAATGGCTCGTCTACCGCTCCGTCGCCCTCGGCATGGAGCCGCCGCGCCTGCTCTCGGGCTCGAACGGCGACTGGGAGCCCGGCGACGTCCTCGCCCTGACCGAGTCCATCGAGCGCTACCGCAGCCCGTACGGCTCCACCGTCAAGCTCGTCAACCGGCTCACCGGCGAGGAGAAGCACACCGCCGTCCTCACCGTCGGCCGCATGGAGGAGCTGGAGATCCCCCAGCGCCACGAGCCGTGGCTGCACTTCCACGAGCGCTGCCCGTGGCCCGTCGAGCTGTCGAGCCGCATCGACATCCTCGGCCCCGGCGAGGCCTTCCGCGACCTCGACCACCGGCTCCGCCTCATCCGCAGCCAGCAGCGCGACTACGACGAGCACGCCATGGACGCCCCGCCCGAGCTCCAGCGCCTCGCCGAGCGCGCCCTCGGCGTCGGCGACGAGATGACCACCGGCCTGCCGATCGACGCCGCCCGCGCCCACGGCTGGCACCGCCTCGCCGTCACCGCGGACACGAAGGAGGAGTGCCTGGAGCGCGCCCGCACGCTCATGCAGATGTACCAGCGGGACATGCGCATCAGCCTCCAGCACCCCAAGAACCAGGACTGGCTCGCCCGCGAGTTCATCCCCGGCGAGCCGGTCGCCCAGACCGGGTACGTCCGCCGCATGCCCGTCAAGCTCATGTCCGCGGCCATGCCGCAGGCCGCCTCCGTGGTCGGCGACAGGCGCGGCGACCTCATCGGCCGCACCGCCGGCACCTCGCGCAGCCCGGTCTTCCTCGACCTGCACTTCGCCACGGAGGTCCGCGAGAAGTCCGGCCTGTCGGTCTTCGTCGCCGAACCCGGCGGCGGCAAGTCGACCCTGATGGGCGCCATCGGCTACCTCGCGGCCCGCCGCGGCGTCCAGGTCACGCTCCTGGACCCGTCGGGGCCGCTCGCGAAGCTGTGCGAGATGCCCGAGCTCAAGCCGTTCTCGCGCGTGCTCAACCTGACCGGCTCTGAGTACGGGACGCTCGCGCCGTACGCGCTCATCCCGTCCCCGCGGCGCGAGCACTACGCCGACTCGCCCGACGGCCAGCGCGAGTACGACATCGCCGTCTCCAACGCCCGCTCCGAGCGGCGCATGCTCGTCCAGGACATCTGCGCGATGCTCCTGCCGCCGCAGGTCCAGCGCGAGGCGAGCACCGCCCGCCTCCTGCGCCACGCCGCCCGCCACGTCCCCGCCGAGGAGGACTCCGCGCTGGAGGACCTCGTCGAGTCCCTCCAGGACGCCGAGGACCACGTGACCGGCGACGGCGCCGAACTCGCCGCGCTGCTGCTCGACACCGCCGAGATGCCGCTCGCGAAGCTGTTCTTCGGCACCCCGGACAAGGGCGTCCTGGAGGACGACACGGCGCTGACGGTCATCACGATGTCCGGCCTGCGCCTGCCCGACCTCGGCATCGAGCGCGAGTACTGGTCCGCGGAGGAGGCGCTCGCCCTGCCGATGCTCCACACCGCGCACCGCCTCGCCGTCCGCCGCGCCTACGGCGGCGACATGCACCGCCGCAAGCTCGTCGGCCTCGACGAGGCTCACTTCATGGAGGGCTGGAAGTCCGGCCGGTCGTTCCTGGTGCGCCTCGCCCGCGACTCGCGCAAGTGGAACCTCGCGGCGCTGGTGGCCTCGCAGAACCCGAAGGACATCCTCGGGCTCGATGTCCAGAACCTCGTCTCGACCGTGTTCGTCGGCCGCATCGCGGAGGACGCGCAGATCGCGGAGGAGGCCCTGAAGCTCCTGCGGGTGCCGACGGGGGTCGGGTACGAGAGCGTCTTGGCGTCCCTGTCCGAAGTGGACGCTTCGGAGACGCGGAAGCTCCCCTACCGCGAATTCGTCATGCGCGACGTCGACGGCCGCGTCCAGCGCATCCGCGCCGACTTCAGCTGGGTCCGCGGGCTCCTCGACTACCTGAACACCACCCCCGGGGAGGACCAGTGACCGACCCCTCCGCCGTCCACGATCTCGCCCCGCCCGCCCCCGGCCGCCTCGCGCGCCTCGGCGGCAGGGCCGCCCGAATGCTCCTGGTAATGGCCGCCGCCCTCGGGGCCCTGGTCCTGACCCCGGGAGCCGCCGGGGCGCAGGGGGACGCGGAGGGGTGCTCGGACTACGAGTGGCACACCTACTGGTCCCAGTGCGTCGAGGAACTCCCCGAGGCCCAGGAACTCCCGTGCGAGGCGGCACCCCAACCCGCCTCGCCCGACTCCGGCATGGCCGGCTGGTTCGCCGAACCCAGCAACCTCGACAAGAGCGAGGGCATCGGCACCTACAGCGCCTACGGGTACGCGGGCTATCAGCTCCCGATGTACGGCTCCCAGCAGATGAGCGTCGGCGGCCAGTGCGTGGACTCCGTGTCGATCCCGAACGGGGCCGACACCGCGAACGCCTTGGCGAACATGGAGTTCAACCTGTCGGTCGCCACGGTCGGCGCCGCGAACTCGATGCGCCAGGCCGCGTGGGAGCCCGACACCATGTGGGGCTGGTCGAACCGCTTCATGGAGCAGGGCACCGAGGTGCTCTACCGCCAGATCTTCACGGTCTTCGGCGCCGTCACGGTCGGCCTCATCGGTCTGTACCTGCTGTGGCGCTCGCGGCAGGCCGACATGAACAACGCGGTCACCACTGTCGCATGGGCGGTGCTGATCCTGGTCCTGGTCACGGCGGTCGTGCGCTGGCCGGTGAAGGCCGCGGAGTACACCGACAAGGCGTTGACCATCGGCATGGACCTGAGCACCGTGCTGATCAGCGACGACACCGCGGACGGCTGCGTCCGCATCGACGGCCTCACGCAGCAGGAGTACGAGGACCTCAAGGAGGACAACGAGGCGAACCCGAACTTCTGCATCGACACCCGGTCTGCGGCGGTCACCGCGTCGGACACGGTCTCCGGGCAGGTCCTGTACCAGAACTGGCTGCGGACCATGCTCGGCCAGAGCGAAGAGGTCACCTTCCAGGAACGGAATGGCGAGGTCGTAGAGGACTCCGAAGGCAACCCCGTCGTCACCGAGTCGAACACGGCCTACAAGTACGGTCCCGCGCTCTTCGCCGCCCAGGCGATGTCCTGGCAGGAGAACGAGGAGGCGGAGGATTCCGCAACGGTCCGCAACCGGCTCATCGAGGAGAAGCAGGAGCTCTGGCAGGGCCTCATCGCGCAGATCCAGACCGAGGACCCCGAGGCGTACGCGAACATCAGCGGCCAGCGCGCCTGGGAGCGGACCGGCACCGGCCTGCTCGCGCTGCTGACCGCGATCTTCTTCTCGCTGTTCGACCTCACCGCGTCGATCCTCATCATCCTGGGCTTCATGATCGTGCGGTTCGCGATCGTGGCGCTGCCGATCATCGGCACCATCGCGCTTCTGCGCCCTGCGGGCGGTCCGTTCAAACGCCTGGTCAACACCGTCCTGGGTGCGATCATCAACGTCGCGATCTTCTCGCTCGCGGCGGTCATCTACATCTGGGCGTCGAGCCGCATCCTCCAGACCGCCATGCCCGTATGGCTGCAAGTGGTCATGATCGGCCTCCTAGGCGTGGCCGCCTGGCTGCTCCTACGACCGGGCAGGCGCATCGCCGGCCTGGTCGGCGGCAGCGGCCCCGCCGACACGTTGCTCGGACGACGCGGCGACTCCGGTACGGCCGAGCGCGAACGCGAGCAGGAGCGCGCCCGCCAGCGCCGGGACGACGCCCGCCCGGAGGAAACCTCCGACACCGTGCGCACCCCGCGCGGCGGTTCGAGCGACACGCTGCCCGAGCAGCAGACCACCTCCGACAAACCCTTGACGAGCGGGAGCGGCTCCGGCACGTCCACGAGCACGTCCACCGGCGGCAGTTCCGGTGGTGGAGAGGTCTACCGGCCTTCGAGAAGGGAATGACGGATGAACCGCGCCCTCCGGATCATCTTCTCCCGCTACGGGATCATCGTCATCATCCTCATCCTGGTGCTCGGCGTGATCGCGCTGGCCAACCGGCGCCAGGACACCCCGCTCGACGGGACCAACGGCGTGGACGGCTCTGAAGGCGACGCCACCACCGAGGGGCTGACCGCCGACGACGGCTTCGCCACCGAGGAGTGCGAGGGCGACGACTGCTTCGCCGACGAGGAGCTTCCGCAGGAGGCCGTCGACCAAGCGGTCGAGTTCGCGGAGGCGTGGCTGAATCCGAACGGCTATGGCGCGCAAGGCTGGTACGACTCCATCGAGCCGTTCCTGACCACCGAGACCGCGACCGCGATGGAGGGGGCCGACCCGGAGACGGTCCCCGCCGAGGAGATCGTCGGCGAAGCGATCGCTGAGGGATTGAAGGTCGGCGTCCCCCTCGATACCGGGACGCTGACGCTCACCATGGTCGAAGGCTCGAACCCCTGGACCGAGAACGGCTGGCTCGTCTCGGCGATCGACTGGGAGCAGTCATGAGCGTCGTCAGCAGTGAAGCGACCACCGCCAAGGAGCGGTCCGAGGACCCGAAGCCCCCGCGCGTGCCCAAGCGGCTCCGGCCGCTGGTGTGGACGCTCGCGGTGTTGAGCGTGTGCTGCCTCGGTGCGGTCGTGTCGATCGTGCAGCTGCTGTCGGACCAGTCGAACGACGAGGACGGCACCGTGATCGCCGCCGGGTGCGGGACGACGACGGTGGACCCGAACGCCGAGTTCCCGAAGATCGGGCCGTACAGCTCGGAGCAGATCAAGAACGCGGCCATCATCATCGCCGTCGGGCAGGACCTCGAAGTGCCGGTCCGCGGTTGGGTCATCGCCGTGGCGACCTCGATGCAGGAGTCGCGACTGACGAACCTGGGGCACCTCGGCGACCAGAACGACCACGACTCGCTGGGGCTGTTCCAGCAGCGGCCCTCATCGGGTTGGGGCACGCCGGAACAGGTCACCGATCCCGTGTACGCCTCGACGAAGTTCTACGAGAAGCTCGTGAAGGTCGACAACTGGGAGAGCCTGCCGCTGACGGTCGCGGCACAGCGGGTCCAGATCTCGGCATTCCCTGACGCCTACGCGAAGCACGAACCGCTGGCGACGGAGATCGTGAACACCCTGACCGGTGGCGGCGCGAACGTCTCGGCGGTCAGCACCGAACTCGGTACCTGCGCACAACCGGGCGAGCTGTCGGCCGCGGGCTGGATGGCCCCGGTCGAGGGTCCGATCTGGTCCGGGTTCCAGACCCCGGAGCGCCCGACCCACAACGGGGTCGACATCGGCGCACCGCGAGGGGCGACGGTCGTGGCAGCGTCGAGCGGGACTGTGATCACGTCCGAGTGCAATGCGAGCTTGAACGGGCAGCCTTATTCGTGCGACGTCGACGGCTCTCCTGAGGTCGCCGGCTGCGGCTGGTACGTCAACATCCTCCACGCCGGGGACTACCTGACCCGCTACTGCCACTTCGGTTCCGCGCCTTTGGTGAAGGAGGGCGACGTGGTCCAGGCGGGCCAGATCCTCGGCTACGTCGGCTCCTCGGGCCGCTCCAGCGGCCCCCACCTGCACTTCGAGACCCACCTGAACGCCGACCGCAGCGCCGCGGGGGCGGTCAACCCGATCACCTTCATGCAGCAGATGGGCGCCCCGCTCGAATAAGCGGTGCTGAGGACTCAGTCCTCGGTGCCGTCCATGAGGTTGTCGCCGCCCTGAAGAGAGGCCACGCAGTCTCCCTGCACGCTGATGTCGAACTCGAAGGTCTCCTGGTTCAGTTCGCCTTGGAGTGTCACCTCGGCCGCGAATGCTGCCACCGAGCCGTCCGAGGATTCGGCCGGGTCGACGCTGACGAATCCACTGGTCTCGCCGTTGGTGGCAGCCCAGTCGTCGATCGCGGCGTCGAGGTCCTGCGGGGTGATGCCGGTGAACGCTTCGCACTGGATCTCGCTGGCGGCCTGAATGTTCCTGGTTCCCACGATGTACGTGAGGAATTCAGAAGCCAATGTCTCAGGGTCGACGGCGTTGCCTGTGGAACCCTCGGAGCTCGGTTCCTCTTCTTCCTGGGGCTGTTCCGTATTGGAGACGCAATAGGTGCCGTCGTTCTCCTGCACAGTCACGATGAATTCTTCGTGGCGTTGGGTGCCTTCGGAGATGTAAGAAACGGTTCCGGCGATCGCGATGCCATCGGTTGTCGGCACTGGATCTCCGGTCTCGACATCAACTCGTGTGATGCCGCCCAGTTGGTCGGCGTACGACTGGCGGACTGCGTCCAGATCGTCGGGAGTGAGCTCCGGCGAAGCGTCCTCGCAGAGGGCGGCTTCAGCTCGGTCGAGGTCTTCGTTGGAGCCGTACCGGAGATAGCTCCATGCGGCTCCCTCCGCGTCGGTGGCGGCCTGGTCCCGCGGGTCCTGGTTCTCTTCGTTTCCGCTTGCGGCGAAGGCCGGGGCGATCCAGGCTCCGAGGCCGAGGACTACGGCCCAGGCGGCGGCCATGGCGGCGACGCGGGGCCATTTTCGGGGCGGGTCGGCGTATGCGGCGGTTTCGGGGTCGTCGACGGGGACGACGCGGTAGCGCTTGCCCGCGGCGTCGCTGAAGCCGGAGGCGGCGCCGGACGGGCGGGCCGTGCGGGCGCGCCTGATGGTGCGGCGGAACAGACCCTTTCGCATGTGAACACCCTATTGGACGGGACCCACCCCGCTCAACCGGAAGGCGCGAAGCGTTTCGGGTGCGGATCGGCATGGGGCCGTTGGCGATGTACCGGGTGACGTGCAGGTTCGCCCTAGACTTGTGGCATGAGCCACCTCCCGATGCAGCGCGGCGAGTCCGAGGTCGCGGTCGTTCCGGCGCCGCGGAGCGGGCCGGAGCCTGCGGGGGTGGGGTTCGCGCTGGTGGCGCGCGATCCGGGCGTGCAGGGCGGGATCGAGGCGCATCTGCGGGAGCGGTGCGGGGTCGACACGCAGGCGGTGCGGGACTGCTTCATCTGGAACGGGCTCCAGTCGGAGGTCGATCCGGGCGGGGAGCTGGATGTCGAAGCGGAGTTCCTGCGGCGGGCGGGCATCGAGTTCGAGCGGCAGGCGGCGCTGACGCCGGGGAGCGTCGACAGGGCGCTGCTGTGCCTGTGGGTGCACCATTCGTCAGTGCGGGCATGGAACCACACGTTCCGGGTGGACATGCTGATGAAGTGCATGATCCGGTTCCGGGACATCGCGACCCGGGCGTGGGGTCTCGACGGCGAGCCGGACGGGGCCGTCGGTCTGGCGCTGCGCCTGTGCGAGCTGGTGCGGCAGGAGATCGAGCTGGAGGACTGCCTGAAGACCGGGTCGCGGCTGCGGTACACGGAGGCGCTGGACATCGTCATCGGGTCGTGCGCGGGCCTGCTGCACGACGCCGAGGGCGAGGGCGGCCCGGTGGGCGGGTTCGTGGGCGGGGAGGTGGCGGTGCGCCGCCAGTACCACCTGGTGCTGCGCGAGCTGCACCGCGCGCTGGTGGCGCGGTCGTCGGGGCAGCGGGAGAAGTTCGAGGTGCGCCGGGAGCTGCGGCGCCTGGTGAACGCGTGGCCGTTCTCGTCGGTGGAGCTGAGCAAGATGAACGCGCACCGGCAGGCCCTGGAGCGGTTGCGGGACGCGCAGAAGGACAAGTGGATGCGCATCGACGAGGGCAGGATCGTGTACCTGTTCCCGTTCGGGGTCACCGGGATCGACTACGAGACGATCCGCGCGCGCCTGAAGCGGTCGTTCGCCGAGCCCGGGGCGGGGGCGGTGCGGCCGACCGCGGCGATCGACCACTTCACGTACCACGCGGACATCTGGGAGCCGCGCCTTGAGCGGGGCAAGCGCTTCGACGGCCTGGAGCTGATCCTGCCGAAGGTGCGCCTGGTGGTCGACGGGGAGACGACCGAGGAGCTGAACGCGGCGCTGCGGTTCTCGCCGATGGGCGTGCACGGCCTCCGCCTGGAGCGCACGGTCGAGGACCTGTACCCGGGTCAGCTGCACGCGGCGATGTTCCGGGCGGCGCGCGAGCACGGGACGGTCGAGGTGTCGTGCGAGGGCACCGAGGTGACGTGGGACCGCTTGTCGCGCTTCGCAAGGGACCTGATCCTGCGCCAGCTCCCCGAGGACCTCGCCGCCGGCGCGGACCCGGAGGCCCCGCCGGTGCGGATCCACCGGGGGCGGTCGCACGTCCTGGTGCGGGTGCTGCGCGCGTCCGAGCGGGACCGGGAGTTCGACCGGACGACCGGCGACGAGGTGCGCCCGCTGGTGCAGGACGGGAGGCGGCTGCTGGAGCTGGTGGGCTCGTCGGTGCTGCTGCACGCCGCGCCGGACGCGAAGGAGTCGCTGTGGGACTGGATCCGCCTGGCGGACGACCACAGCAAGCAGATCTGGAACCAGCGCAACCAGGGCGACCTGCTGGTCTCGACGGAGAACACGACGGTGATCGCGGCCCTGGACGCCCCGAACTTCATCTCCGGGGACCTGGAGGCGATCGCGGAGTTCACGGCGTGCCTGGGCGGGATGATGGCGGCGTGGAACCACCGGCTGGACGACTACCGGGCCCTGGTCACGGAGATCATCGCCGGGTACTCGCTGCCGGGCGCGGACCGGTCCGCGCAGGTGGAGGCGATGAAGCGCAAGCGGATGCAGATGCTGGAGTTCGAGGGCGAGACGAGGCAGGTCATCGCGCTGCTGCACTCGCCGGGGCTGCTGCGGTCGCCGTCGAACTCGGCGTCGCTGCGGCGCCTGCTGACCGCGAAGGGCGTCGACGAGCAGCTGGCGAGCTTCAGCACGCGCCTGAACGAGGTCATGGCCGACCAGTCGGAGGCGACGCTCCAGCGCTGGGAGGGCGACCGGCAGCAGCGGGTGCGGGACTCGCTGACGGCGGCGGTGTCGGCGCTGTCGGTGTGCGCGGCGATCAGCATCTGGCAGGCGGCGGGCTTCTGGACGCCGGCCGGCTGGGGCGCCGCCACCGTGGTGGTCGCGGCGTGGGCGGCGGTGTACGTGTCGGCGCGGTGGGTCTCCTACAACGGGGGCCCGTGGTCGACGGTGCGGTTCCTCGCCGCCCAGCCGGCGCGGGCGCTGCACCGCGCCCACACGGCCTGGGCGAGGCGGCGGCTGCGCCGCATCGCCCGCTAGCGGTTTCGGGCCCCGCGGGCGGCGGCCGGTGGAACACTGGCGTTCCAGGGGGTCTGGTCATGGGGTTCACGACTGTCGAGCGCACGGCACCGGACGGGCTGTTCACGGCGGTGTACCGGGGCCTGTTCACCCCGTCGTTCCCGCCCGAGGAGCTCGAAGCGGAGGACGTGCTGGCCGCGGCGCTGCGGGACGGTTCGGCGAACCTGTTCGCGGTGCTCGACGACGCCGGGGAGCCGGTGGCGGCCGCGTTCGGGGACTGGTCGGCGGACTCGCGGGTCCAGCTGCTCACCTACCTGGCCGTGGGGCCCGCGGCGCGGGGCAGCGGGATCGGCGGCCGGCTGCTGCGCGAGGCGGTCGCGGCGTGGGCGGTGCGCCGCGACCCGTGCCTGGTGGTCGCCGAGATCGAGGACCCCGACGCGCCCGCGCATGAGGCGCACGGCGACCCGCGCCGCCGCCTGGCGTTCTACGAGGCCGCGGG
This sequence comes from Glycomyces dulcitolivorans, assembly GCF_003265355.1. GTDB lineage: Bacteria > Actinomycetota > Actinomycetes > Mycobacteriales > Micromonosporaceae > Glycomyces > Glycomyces dulcitolivorans. The sequence goes on from NZ_QFRW01000300.1 coordinate 19,753, forward strand.
CGCGCAGGTCCTGGAGGTCCCCTACTTCCAGCCCGGCATCGGCGGCCCGGAGCACCGCGTCCGCGGCATGCTCCTGCTAGTCCTCCACGCCGCGCCGCAGCTCAGGCACGGCGAGCGGATCGACGGCGAGGCGCTGCGCACGTTCCTGGAGGACCACCTCGAAGCGGTGGAGGGCGCCGTCACCGCCGATGCGGACACCGAGGCCCTGTTCGCGGCCCTGGACCGGCCCGGCGGGGTGCCGATGGGGCCGTGGCGTCCCGGGCGGTGAACGCACCGTTCAGCGCCTAGTAGTGAACGCGCCGTTCAGCTCCCGGCGTGCTCCAGGTACCGCATCAGGTTCGCCGCCGACTGGAGCAGCTGCCCGTCGCCGCCGATGACGGCCCGCAGGTCGCCCGGTTCGCACGGGCGCCGGTCGGCCAGGCGCGCGATGTCGAGGAAGTGCGGGTGGACGCCGGTGCGCCGGTACGCCGCGAGCTTGTGGTGGCCGTCGATGAGGAACGCCGCGCAGTCCTGCTCGTCGCCCGGCGGCTCGGACCGCAGGAGCACCGCGAGAGGCCGCTCGCCGCGTCCGATCGCGTCGGCGTACATGCCGACCACGGCGTCGCTGGGCGGCGGCCAGTTGTCGGTGGGGATGACCGCGGTGCCCTCGGTGCCGATGGCCTCGTACGGGTACCACCACGCGGACCGGTTCTCCCCGAACGGCTCGATGTGCACGTTCGCGTCCGGCCAGCGCCGCACCCCGTACGCGCCGGGCGCCAGGAGCCTCAAGATCGGGGCCGCGAGCTCGGCGGGGTCGGCGTCCTGGTCGGGGACGCGGAGGCGTTCGCGCATCCCGCGCAGGCTCTCGCGGTGGCGGGCGTCGCGGGTGCGGATCGCGAACCGGTCGATGGACCCGGAGCCGGTGTAGCCCTCGACGATGAGGGGCCGCCATCCGACCCGGAGGGCGCTGGCGCCGTCGTGCCCGCCCACGGCGAGGGTCCCGTCGCCGTCGTCGACCTCGACGACCTCGTAACCGAGCGACTGGGCCAGCCGCATGATCATGTCGCGTCTCCGTCCTGCCGCGGGTGCGGTCGGCGTCATCGCCGCCGACCCGCGACCACCCTAGTACCCCGGAACACACCGGTCGCAAACCGCATCTAAGGCCCGGGGCCGGATATTGCGGGACCCCACGCGGGCGGGCACGCGCTTACACTCAGTGGCATCCCCATTCCCCCCTTTCGAAGGGCCGTACCGTGGCCGATCCCCCGCAGTACCCCGTGTACCCCGCTTATCCGCCCCAATACCCGTATCCGCCGCAGTACTGGCAGCCGCCGCGCCGCCCGGGTCTGACGACGGCCGCCGTGGTCCTCATGTGGGTCCAGGTCGGCCTGGGCCTGCTCAGCGGCATCTCCACCGCGTACGCGCTCACGGCGGGCCGGGACGTGTTCGTCGAGGTCGTCCCGGGCCTGGCCGACTGGGTCCCGCTCGTGCTCCTGGTCTTCTCGCTCCAGGCGCTCCTGTTCGCGGCGCTGCGGTCGCTGTTCGCGGTCAGGATCATGCGGCGCAGCGCCTCGGCCCGCCGGGGCGCGCTCGCGCTGGAGGGCGCGTCCATCGGCGTCCAGCTGGCCTGGCAGATGGTCATGTACTCGGCGTCGATGCCGTACCACCTCGAACAGGGCACGTCGTTCACGTTCAACTTCGACTGCACGGGGATCATCCTGTCGATCCTGGTCCTGTGCTTCCTCGGCCCGGCCCGCTCCGCGCGCTGGTGCGACCGCTGACGGGAAACCGGGTCGCCCGTTGTGGCGCGCGCATCCTATGGTGGGGCGCGAAAGTGAGGACTGCTCCGTGACGAAGTTGAACCAGATCATCGCGATCGAGAAGAGCGTCAAGGCGAAGGCCGCGCGCGCCCTCGGCGACGCCGGGCGCGAGCTCGGGAAGGCGCCGCTGCTGTCGGGGATCTCCCGGACCTACCAGCCGAAGGACGAGGAGGGCGAGCAGCTGCCGCCCGAGTCGACGAAGGTGCAGCGGCGGGTCGAGGCGCAGCTGCGCGAGGTCTCGGCGGCGATGACGCGGCTGTTCGACGTGACGGCGACGAAGGACCGCACGAACGCGGTCGCGACCGCGGACATCACCGTCGACGGCGAGGTCCTCGTCGCCGACGTCCCGGTCACGTACCTGCTGTTCCTGGAGAAGCAGCTCGCCGAGCTCCAGGCGTTCGTGAAGGCCCTGCCGGTCCTGGACGCGGCCGAGTCGTGGACGTTCAACGAGGCCGCGGACTGCTTCGCGACCGACCCGGTGAGGACGGTCCGCACGAAGAAGGTCCCGCGCAACCACGTGAAGGCCGAGGCGACCGAGGAGCACCCGGCGCAGGTCGAGGTCTACTACGAGGACATCCCGGTCGGGTACTGGACGACGGTGAAGTTCTCCGGTTCGGCCCCGGCGAACCGGGTCGCGCAGCTCTCGGACCGGCTGGAGAAGCTCCAGTTCGCGGTGAAGTTCGCGCGCGAGGAGGCCAACGGGACCGAGGTCGCCGACGAGTCGGTCGGCGCGAAGGTCTTCGGCTACCTGCTCGGGGACTGACCCACAGACCCCCCTGTTTTGAGCGACAGGGGTGGCGCGCAAGCGCCGAACCACGCTGAAACTGAGATTCAGTCGTAGCAGATCGCGGTGGTGTTGGGGGTTCGAGTCCCTCCCCGCCGGCTCGACCGGCCGGCGGGTGGCCCAATTGGTAGAGGCGCACTGCGAAGACTCAGACTCTCGCTCCAGTATCAGCATTCGCCACGCCGTCCGGATCCGCGAGCGGCCCCCTGGGGCACAGAAGTTGAAGGTTCGAATCCTTCCCGCCGCACCACTTGCGGCGGTAGTTCAATGGCAGAGCGCTGTGTTAATAGCAGATTCAACGGCTGCCGCGGGACGTGACGGCCACTATGTGGCACATGGCGGCCCGGTGTCGAGGTCAACGACCCGGGCCGCACCTAACGCATGTTGAAGCGGCGCCGGCTCGATGGCGCCGCCGGCGCCGCTCCTCTCCGGGGAGAGACGGGTAAAGCTCTAGGTGGTCTCGTCGGTGGCGGACTCCTGGCCGCCGCCGGGCTGGCCCCCGCCTCCGCCGCCCTGCGGGAGTTCGGCGGCGCAGGCCTCGGTCGCGGCGGTCCAGTCGTCCTCGTCGACGCCGTCGGGCGCCTCGAAGCCCCCGAACCCGCCACCGCCGGGGCCGCCGGAGGGCATGTCTCCGGTCGGCATGTCGGTGGGCATCTCCCCGGTGGGCATGTCGGTCGGCATCTCGCCGTCGGTGGGCATGTCAGTGGGCATCTCGCCGCCACCGCCGCCGGGGAAGCCGCCGCCTTCGCCGAACGGGCTCCAGTCGTCGGGGAGGTCGATGCCCTCGTCCTCCAGGCACGCCGTGTACGCGGCGAACGGGTCGTCGGAGGTCGCCTCGTCGGTGGCGTCCGCGTCGTCGTCGCCGCAGGCGGCCAGTGCGAGCGCGGTCAGGCCCGCGGCGCAGCCGATCCGCACGGCCCGGGAAAGCATCGGTCTCATGGGCAGTGACACTGTGCGCCGAAGCTCGGGGACACCTCAAAACCGGATCAGCGATTTCCATTGAATCGCCCCGGGACCCGCACTGACCTGGACGTCCCGGCGAACGCGGCCCCGGCCCGCGGCTCGACGCCGGCTCAGGGCGGGCCCGACCAGGCCGGTAGGGCTGTCCCTACCGGCGAAATGCCTGCTCGCAGGCTCGAAGGAAGCGCCCGCGCGGACGAGTATTGGAAGCATGAAAAGCATCTTCAAGCAGCTCGGCGCCGACTCGGCGTACCTGCTCTCCGCGTTCCCCATCGCCCTGCCGGCCTTCGTGATCACCGTCGCCGGGTTCGCCGCGGGCGTCGGCACCGCCGTCGTGTGGGTGGGCGTCCCGATCCTCGCGGCGACGCTGCTGGCGATGCGCGGCCTGGCCGCGGCGGGCCGGTTCCAGCTCGAAGCGGTCCTCGGCCGGCCCGTGGTCCGGCCGCGGTACCGCCGCGCCCCCGAGGGCGCGTCGGCGCTGCGCCGGTTCCTGACGCCGATCGCGGACGGCCAGTCGTGGCTGAACCTCCTGTGGGGCGTGGTGAACTTCCCGCTCGCGATCGCCGGGTTCGTCGTGGCCCTGACCTGGTGGACCGTCACGGTGGTCTCCCTGGCGTACCCGCTGTACGCGTGGGCGATCCGCCGCGCCACCGGCGAGGGCGACGGCATCGAGTACGCGACCCGCTGGCTCGGCTGGGGCGACTCCTACCTCGCCGTCTCCGCGCTCGCGGTCGCCGGCGGCCTGGTCATGGCCCTGCTGCTCCCGCTGGTCCTGCGCGGCTTCGCGCTCACCGAGGCGGGGCTGTCGCGCGGCCTGCTCGCCTCGCTGACCGAGGCCGACCGCCCGCACGGCCCGATCCGCACGGCCGTCGCCGACGCCGAGGTCACCCGCGTCCAGGAGCGCCTCTCGGCGGCCTGAACACGCTTCATGAGGGCGGCCGCGGTGCGGCCGCCCTTTCGCGTGCGCGCCGATCGGACCCGGTGATAGGTTGGCCCGCATGGCATCACAGGGACACCACCACGGGTCGGCGGCGTTCGACTTCGCCGAGCAGGCGCCCCGGTTCCGCGCCCGCGCCGACGCCGAGACCGACCGGTACCGGCACCTCGCCGCCACCCTCGCAGGCCCCGAGACGCGCACCGCCGTGGACGTCGGCTGCGGGGCCGCGAGCATGGCGTTCGCCCTCGCCGAGACGATCCCGGGCCTGCACGTGACCGCCGTCGACGCCGAACCGGCCATGCTCGACCTCGTGCAAGACCGCGCCGCCGAACGCGGCACCCCCATGACCACGGCCCTCGCCTCCGTCGACGACCCTGCGGCCCTCGCCGCCGCCGTCGACGGCCCCGCCGACCTGGTGTGGGCCGGACACGTCGTCCACCACGCCGCCGACCCCCAAGCGGCCCTGGGGAACCTCGCCGCACTCCTGGCCCCCGGCGGGCGCCTCGCCATCGGCGAAGGCGGCACCGCGCCCCAGTTCCTCCCCGCGAACCTCGGCACCGGCCGCCCCGGCCTGGAACTGCGCCTCATCGAAGCCGGCGCCCGCCGCCTCGCGGCCGAACTCGCCGAGCACGGCGGGACCCCGCTCCCCTACGGCTGGAACCTCGCCCTCGAACACGCCGGCCTCACCGAGATCCGCACGCTCAACGAACTCGTCGCCAAGCCCGCGCCCCTGGAAGGCCCCGACCTCGACCACGCCCTCGCGGCCCTCGAAACCCGCGTCGAATGGTTCGACGCGTTCCTCACCGGCGAGGACCGCGACACGTGGGCGCGCCTGCTCGACCGCGACGGCCCCGACTGGCTCGGCCGCCGCCGCGACCTCCACCACCTGGCGATCGACACCGTCTACACCGCCGTCAAACCCGCCTAGGATCAGTCCTCGGCGTCGAGCGTCCCCGACTCGATCTCCAACTGGAACAAGCGGTCCAGCGCGGCCAGGCCGTACACGTCCTCCACGCCCTCCGCGCACGCGAAATCGCTCAGCAGGTCGAACCCGTCCCCGACTCCGAGGCGCCCGAGCCGGTACGCGGCCTCGATCCGCCCCGACCAGTGGAAGCACGAGTCGACCGCGAGCACCGAGTACGCCTCCACCCCGGCCTCCGGGTCGATCCCGTGCATCGCCTCGGCCGCGTCGATCCCGAGATGGTGGTCCATGACGGCCTCGACGCCCTTGACGAGCCGCCACAGCGCGTCCCGGGCGTCCTCGGGGTTGTCGTCGGCGAGCTGCTCGGCGCAGATGATCCGCAGCCGCGACGTCACCAGCGGCGCGTTCGCCAAGTGCCGCAGCGCCATCGCCGCGGCGGGCCGGTTGACGCGGCGCAGCGCGTTCGCGGCCGAGTGCCGCACGTACTCGCTGACGCCGTCGTCGGTGACCAGCTGCATGAGCGCGATCGCGGCGGGCCGGGCGGCGCTGTCGGCGAGGGCGCTGGCGGCGTCGAGGCGGTACTTGTCGCCGACGTCCGGGTCGGTGGCGATCGCTTCGAGGGCGTCGGTGGCGTGCCCGAGGTTGAAGCGGCTCAGGTGCTCGGCGGCTTCGAGCCGCACCTCGACGTCCACTTCGGAGGCGACGGCGACTGGTGCGAGGCGCAGCGCCATGACCTCGCCGCCGAGGTCGACGAGGTCCTGGATGAGCTGGACGCGCAGGTCGATGTCGACGGACTCGTCCTTGATGGACGCGACGAGGTTGGTCATGGCGCGCTCGCGGCGCTCGGCGTGTCCGTCGGCGGCGGGCTCCGGGGCGGCGGCGTCCCAGAACCCTTGGCGGGCTTGAGGGTCGGGGGCTTCGGCGGGGGCGAGGCGGGCGAGGTGGCGGCGGCGCTGCCACAGGCCGGTGGCCCAGGTGGCGGCGATGGCGGGGCCGAGGAGGCCGTAGCCCCAGAACCGGTTGATCTCCAGGAGTTCCACTACGGGGACGGGGGCGAGGACGGTCGAGAACCTGAGCGTCCAGAGCCCCATTGCATCTGCGTGCGCCATACGTTGAACCTCGGGTAGAAGCGGTGGTGTGCTGCCTGAACTTCTCGGTACGGCGCGGTGCGGGGGCCCGGGAGCGGGTCCCGGATGCAGAGGGCCGGGGCATAAAGCGTAGTCCTCCAAGGCGAACGGCGGTCGCACAGGGTGTGCGACGGACGCCGGTGCGCGGTCGCCGGGCGCCCGCGGGCCCGC
>NZ_QFRW01000301.1 GCF_003265355.1 Glycomyces dulcitolivorans
AGGCGGATCGCCTCCGGCCCGGACCCGTCTCCCGGTTCAGCTGGTGAGCCGCCTGCGGTAGGCCCGCAGCGACAGCGGCACGAACACCGCGAGAATCGCGGCGCACCAGCCGAGGAGCGCGAGCGTCTCGCTTCCCGGCGTCTCTCCCGCGAGGAGCACCCGCATGGTGTCGGCGAGCGCGGTGAGCGGGTTGACCCGCGCCCACCACTGGACCGGCCCGGGCAGCGTCTCGATCTCCACGAACATCGTCGAGGTGTACGCCAGCGGCATGAGCAGGCTGACCATCCAGGTCTGGATCTGCTCCTCCGACTTCGCGGTCAGCCCGACCAGGACCATCGACCACGAGCAGGCCGACAGGAACAGCACCACGACCACGGCCGTGGCCGCGACCCCGAGCGCGCCGCCGTCGGCGCGGTACCCGATCGCGAACGCGACGGCACCGACGATGAGCAGCGCCCACAGGTGCTTGACCATGTCGGCGGCGACCCGCCCGGCCAGGAGCGCGAACCGCGACACCGGCATCGCCGTGAGCCGGTCGAACACCCCGGACTTCAGGTCGGCGAACAGGCTGAGCCCGGTCGAGACGACCGCGAAGAACAGGCCCATGGCGATGAGCGTCGGCCCCGCATAGTCGAGGAACGCCTGCCAGGTCCCCATCATCTGCCCGCCCATGAAGAACGTGATGGACAGCAGGATCATCATCGGGATCATGATGAAGTCCACCAGCTGCGCGGGCTGGTTCCGCACGGACACCAGCGACCGCGCGGTCATCGAGGCGGCCTGCGCGAGCGGGCCGCGCGTGGTGGTCCACGTCGTTTGAGTGCCCAGCGTGGTGGTCATGCGGACACCTCTTCCTTCTCCTCGGTCCTGTGGCCGGTGAGCGTCAGGAACACCTCGTCGAGGGTCGGCTCGTGGAGTCCGAACGCGGCCAGGTCGGCCCCGGCCTGCACGACCCGGGCCATGACCGCGGTCGCCTCGCCCGGGTGCGCGACCGGGACGGCCACCTGGTCGTTCTCGATGCGCGGCGCGGCCCCCACGGACCAGTTCGCCAGTTCCGCGAGCTGCTCCAGGGCCTCGGGCCGGGCCGGTCGCATCCGCAGCACCAGGCCGCCGACGGCCTGCTTGAGCTGCGAAGGCGTCCCCGACGCGATGACCCGGCCCTTGTCGATGACCGCGATGGAGTCGGCGAGCTGGTCGGCCTCCTCCAGGTACTGCGTCGTCAGCAGGACCGTGGTGCCCTCGGCGACGAGTTCGCGCACGACCTCCCACAACCCGGTGCGGCTGTTCGGGTCGAGCCCGGTCGTCGGCTCGTCGAGGACGAGGACCTCGGGGCGGCGCACGATCGACGCGGCCAGGTCGAGGCGCCGGCGCATCCCGCCGGAGTAGCCGCCCGCGGCCCGGGACGCGGCCTGCGCCAGGTCGAACCGCTCGATGAGCTCGTGCGCGCGGGCCTTCGCCTGCGAGCGTGAGGCCCCGAGGAGCCGGGCGATGAGGACGAGGTTCTGCTCGCCGGTGAGCCCCTCGTCGAGCCCGGCGTACTGGCCGGTGAGGCTCAGCCGCTCCCGCACCTTCGCCGCGTCGGCGACGACGTCGAGCCCGAGGACCCGCGCCGTCCCGGCGTCGGGGAGCGTGAGCGTCGACAGGACCCGCACGGCCGTGGTCTTCCCGGCCCCGTTGGGCCCGAGCAGCCCCAGGACCGTGCCGGGGGCCGCGCCGAGGTCCACGCCGTCGAGGGCGCGGACCTCGCCGAAGGACTTCACCAGCCCCCGGACTTCGATCGCGTACTTCATGAGAGGCGCCTTTCCAGTGTTCGGTGGGTGTGGGGCCAGCTTGGCGCCCTTGCCTTTCACCCTCCTTTCACTGCGCTTTCACCACCCCGCGCGCGCGTGAAAGGGCCGCCCCGGTCAGGCCGGCTCCGGGATCGCGGCAACGAGGAACCCCGCCACGGCGGTCATCTCCCGGGCGGACTCCTCCTCGCCGGTCAGGTCCTCGTCCCAGGCGCCGAAGACCGCCGCGATGTAGCGGTGGTCGGCCCCGACGGTCCCGGTCGAGACCAGGAACCGGTCGGGCTTGCAGCAGCCCCAGCCCTGCTTGACCGCCCAGTCGAGGCCGTCCGCGGCGGCGGGGATCCCGAAGGTCTGGTCGTAGCCGTCGGACCCGGTCGCCGTGGTCGCCGCCATCGCGTCGACGATGACGGCCCGCTCGTCCTCGGGCAGCTCGGCGAGTACGAACTCGTACATCCGCACGATGTCCGAGGCGGAGACGAGCACGTCGCCCCAGCGCCCCCATTCGGGCGACGGCACGGTGTGCTCCAGCCCCATCTCCTTCGCCAGCTCCTCGACGACGACCGGGCCCTGCACGACGCCCCACAGCTCGTTGGCGATCGGATCGTCGCTCCTGGAGATCATCTCGGCCACGCGGGCCGGGTCGGCGCCGCGGCGGAGCGCGCCGACGGCGATGAGGACCTTGGCGACCGACATGCTGTAGTGGACGTCGTCGGGGCGGTAGCTGAGGAGGTACCGGTCCTCGGCCGAGTCGTAGAGCACGAACGAGAACTCGCCGGCCAGCCCGGCCCCGGCGACGAAGTCCGCGGCCGCCGTCTCGGGGTCGGCCGCCTCGGAGGCGGCGTCCTCCGGGCTCGGCGCCGGGGCGAACTGTATGCGCCCCTCCCGTTCGGGCACCGCGGCGAGGAGACCGACCGCGAGCGCGGCGACCGCGAGCGCGGCGACGGCCCCCGTGACCGACTTCCGACCGAAGACGCTGAACCGTCGATGCATGCGACACCCGATTTCCGGCGTAGGGAGAGCCGTTTGCGGCAGTCGGGAGTCTATCAATCCGCAGGTCACGGCCGCAGAACCCGGACTTTCGGCGGGGGCCGATCGGCGGGGGAGCGAGCGCTTGCCGGTAGCCGTTCGGCGGGGTCCGCCGCACGCGAAAGGGCCGCCCCCGCGAAGCGGAGACGGCCCGTGAGCAGCGTGCCTAGCCCTTGATGGCGCCGGTGATGATCGCCTTCGTGAAGTGCTTCTGGATGAACGGGTACATGATCACGATCGGCACGATCGTGCACACGACCACGGCCATCTTCAAAGCGGCCGTCGGGGCGGCCTCGGCCGACTGGTACTGGCCGATGTCGGCCCCAGGCATGCCCTGCGTCGACATGAGCATCCGCTGGAGCACCACCTGGATCGGCTGGGTCTCCAGGCCCGGCGTGTACAGCACCGCCTGGAAGTAGATGTTCCAGTACCCGACCGCGTAGAACAGCGCGATGACGGCGAGGATCGCCTTCGACATCGGCAGCACCACCTTGAACAGGATCCGGAACTCCCCGGCGCCGTCCATCTTCGCCGCGTCGATCAGCTCGCCCGGCACGCTCGTCATGAAGAACGAGCGCAGCACGATCAGGTTGAACGCGTTCAGCGCCGACGGCAGGATCAGCGACCAGTACGTGTCGAGCAGGCCCAGCTGCTGCACCACCAGGTAGCTGGGGAACATGCCCGGCCCGAACAGGAACGTGAACAGCACCAGCATGAGCACCGGCCGGTGCAGCAGCGAGCCGGGCCGCGAGAGCCCGTACGCCGCGCCGATGGTGAGCACCATGCTCAGGAGCGTGCCCCCCGCGGTCAGGGCGAGGGTCAGCAGCAGCGAGTCGGTGAGGGCCCCGCCGGAGAGGATCTCCCGGTACGCCTGGAGGCTCAGCTCGGTGGGGATCAGCAGCAGGTTGCCGCCGGCCTCCTGGAGCGCGTCCTCGCTGGCGAGGCTGGTCGCCACGACCGCCCAGATCGGCAGGACGATCGCGGCGGCGTAGCAGACGAGGAACGCGGCCTTGACGAGCTTGCCGAGGAACGACGGCTCCTCGTCCCAGGCGGGGCGCTGGCTCTTTCGCGCGGGCTTGGCGCGCACGGCGGTGGCGGTCATGACTTCTGGTAGATCCCTTGCTCTCCGAGGCGGTGGGCGACCTTGTTGGCCACGAGGATCAGGACCAGCCCGATCACGCCCTTGAACAGGCCCGCCGCGGTGCCGAACGAGTACTGCGCGGTCTGGATCGCGCGGTAGTAGACGAAGGTGTCGAGGACCTCGGTGGTCTGGTAGCCGACGGCCTCGCGCTGCAGCTGGTACTGCTCGAAGCCGACGCTGAGGATGTTGCCGATGTGGAGGATCAGCAGGAGCACGATCACCGGCCGGATGCCCGGGAGGGTGATGTGCCACATGCGCCTCCAGCGGCTCGCCCCGTCGACCGCCGCGGCCTCGTACAGGCTCGGGTTGATCGACGCGAGCGCCGCCAGGAAGATGATCATGCCCCAGCCGGCGTCCTTCCACGCCCACTGCAGCCAGGCCAGGAACGTGAACGTGCTCGGGTCGGACATGATGTCGAGCCGGTCGCCGCCGAAGCCGATCAGCCAGTTGCTGACCATGCCGTCGGCGCCGAGGACCTGCACGAAGATGGTGACGACCAGGACCCAGGAGAAGAAGTACGGCAGGTACACGATCGACTGGAAGACGCTGCGCAGCTTGGTCGAGACCACGCTGTGCATCAGCAGCGCCAGGGCGATCGACAGCGGGAACAGGAACAGCAGGTTCGCGAACGAGTACTTCAGCGTGTTCAGCAGCGCCGGCACGAAGTACGGGTCGGCGAACAGCCGCTCGAACCAGGCGAAGCCCACGAACGGGTTCTCCCAGAACGACCGGTAGGGGCTGTAGTCCATGAACGCGATGATGTTCCAGGACGAGGGCCAGTAGAAGAACAGCGCCAGCTGCGCCAGCGCGGGGACGGTCATCAGCAGCAGCGGCCAGTCGTGGCGCAGCCGCTGCCCCACGGTTCGCTTGCGTTTGACGATCGGGCGGGCCGCGGCCCGGCTCGCGGCCGGGGGCGATGAGGTCTGGATTGCTGCCATCGCGTGTGTGTTCCAGTCAGTGGGTACCGGTGCGGTCAACGGAGGTGGGGGTGGGCCGGGCGGCGGGAACCCGGCCGCCCGGCCGGAGGTGCTAGTTGCCCTGCGCCTGGTTGTAGGCGTTGGTGAAGTGCTCGCGGGCGGCCTCGCCGCCGGAGCTCAGGAACGTCTCGACCATGTCCGGGATGGACGACAGCTCGGCGCGGCCGTAGCAGATGTCGTTCTGCTGGTCGATGAGCGTCTGCGCGGCGGTCTTGTAGTCCGCCGGGCCCTCGACGCGCAGGCCCGCGAAGATGTCGGTCTCGGCGAAGTCCTTCACCGAGGCGTTGTACTCGAACCGGGCCTGGACCACGTCGGGGTTGCCGGTCAGGAACGTCTGCACCTGGCCCGACATGCACTTGTAGCTGACGGCCGCGCCGACCGCGGCGGTGCCGGCCTCGTTGAAGACGGGCAGGCCGTCCTCGCCGTAGGCGAAGTGGGTGCCCTCGACGCCGTAGTTGATGAGCTCGTACTCCTTGGTGCCGTAGGGCGCCGAGCAGAAGTTCATGAGGTCGAGGAGCTCCTTGACCTGGTCCTCGGAGAGGTCCTTGTTGAAGAAGGTCCAGCCGTCGACGGCCTTGTTGACGTAGCGGATGGGCTCGGCGCCCTCGAAGCCGATCGCGCCGATCGGGGCCACCGCGCCGACGGCCTCGCCCGACAGCACCTTGTTGGTGTAGTCGGCCCACCAGGAGATGCCGTCCTGCGACATGAGGATGGTCCCGGCGATGTGCAGGGCGTGGCCGTCGAGCGTCCCGGTCGGGGTGTCGGGGTGGATGAGGCCCTCGTCCCAGCAGGTGCGGCGGAACTCCAGCCACTTGGTGTACTCGGGGCGCTCGCAGTTGTGGACGAGCTTGCCGTCGATGTAGGCCCAGCCGGGGCTGGACGCGAGGCCGAACCACTCGGGGGTGACGTAGTCCTGGGCCAGGAAGGCCCACTTGCCGGCGGCGTTGTCGGTCCACTGGCGGGCGACTTCGAGGACCTCCTCGACCGTGGTCGGCATGGACAGCCCGGCGTCGGCGAGCAGGTCGGTGCGGACGAACATGCCGTTGCCCGGGCCCATGGACTTGTTCTGCGGGACGCCGAAGACGCGGGCGGTCTCGGGGTCGGCGGGGTCGGTGGACCACACCGACTGGCCCCACGAGTCGGTCGGCTCGCCGGCGAGGAGGGGCCAGCGGTCGGCGATGTCGCCCTTGACGATGTCGGTCAGGTCGTAGAAGGTGTTGACCACCGTCTCCTGGAAGTTCGGGTGGGAGTCGGTCATCCAGCCGAACATGTTGATGGCGTCGCCGTACTCGTTGGCCTGGAGCCACTGGACCGAGGTCTGCGCGAACGTGTTGCCGTCGGCGTGGCGGAGGGTCACCTTGGTGCCGCCCCAGGCCTCCTGGATGGCGGTGAAGTACGGGTCGTCCGCGGACGGGGGCGTGCCCCACATCGGGACGGTGATCTCGAACTCGGTCGAGGCGGCCTCGGCGGTCTCGACGCCGTCCACGGGCTCGGGGTAGGAGGTGAACCCGGAGGGGTGGTTCGGGGGCTCGCCGACCAGGTCGGGCTGGGCCGGGAGCTCGTACTCCTTGTGCGTGGGAAGGAAGTCGAAGCCCTCGGTCGACTGCGTGGAGCCGCCGCCGGATTCGATGTCACTGCAAGCGGCGATGACGGGCAGGCCCGCGATCCCGGCGGCGCCGATGCCGGCGGCCTTGAACAGGGACCGGCGTCGGATGTTCGACCCGTCTGAGGGAGTAGCCACGTTGCTGTCCTTTCGGTCTGACTGATCTGCGAGGGGGTAAGCCGGTAATTAGTTCGGCTATTCGATAAACTAAAGTAGCGCACGGTGGCAGGGCCCACAAGCGGGGGGTCAGGCGAAACGGGCGCGGATTGATCACGATTCGGGAACGGGCCTTGTAGTTGAACGTGCACATAGACCACTGTCAGGGACTGCCCGACGACCGTTTGTCGCCATCCGTGACAATGCCCCAGAACACCAGTGCCGGAGTCGGAGCAGACGGGCCAACAGCTCGCAACAGGAGGAGAACATGGCGATGCGCATAGCGGCGAAGTCCGCCGGCCCGGGCGAGGCCGAAGAGGAGCCCGGCCGCGCCAAGCGGGCCGACTTCACCGATGTGCGGGCCAACAACCTCGGCTTCGTGCTGCGCCAGGTCAGGGCCGAGGGCCGGTGCTCGCGCGCCGACCTCGCCGCCAAGACCGGCCTGAACAAGGCCACGGTCTCCTCGCTCGTCGCCGAGCTCATCGAGCGCCGCGTCCTGCGCGAGTCCGGCTCGGTCATCGGCAACATCGGCCGCCCCGCGGTCCTCCTGTCCGTCGACACCGGCTACTACGCCTCCCTCGGCGTCGAAGTGAACGTCGACTACATGACCCTCGTGGCCGTCGACCTCGCCGGCAACCGCCTCCTGTCCTGGCGCCGCGCCCACGACGGCGCGAACTCCACCCCCGGCAAGTCCGTCTCCGCGCTCGCCGGCCTCGCCAAGCGCGCGGTCGACCGCATGGACTCCGAAGGGCGCCAGATCCTCGGCCTCGCCGTGGCCGTCCCCGGCATGATCGACAACGAGGGCGTCGTCCAGCGCGCCCCGATGCTCGGCTGGACGAACTTCGACCTCACCGGGCGCCTGCGCCAGGCCATGCGCGACCCCAAGTACGCCGTGACCGCCGACAACGACGCCAACCTCGGCGCCGTCGCCGAGCAGCGCTTCGGGTCCTGGGCCGGAGTGTCCAACATGATCTACCTGACCGGCGAGATCGGACTCGGCGCCGGCCTCATCATCGACGGCGAACTCCGCAGGGGCGCAACCGGATTCGCGGGCGAGATCGGCAACCTCCTCATCGAGGTCGACGGCCGGATCGGCCGCGTCGAGGACTTCGCCGGCATCCGCGCCGTCCTCAACGAACTGTCCGAATCGGACGACATCGCCGGGACGGAGGTGGAGGCGGAGGTCGAGGACGTCGTCACCCGCGCCCGCGCCGGCGAACCGCGCGTCGTCGAGGCCCTGGAGCGCATCGGCCGCTCCCTCGGCGCCGGCATCGCGCTGGCCGTGGACCTGCTCAACCCCGAGGCGGTCGTCCTCGGCGGCCACTACCAGGCGCTGAGCACGTGGATCGGCCCCGCGGCCGAGACCGAGCTCGCCGCCCGCACCCACGCCTCCGGCGCGGGCGGGGCCGAGGTCGTCGTCTCCGCGCTCGGACACGAGGCCCCGGCTCTCGGTGCCGCCACCGGCATCCTGAACGACATCGACGCCGGGCTCATGCCCACCCCGCTCGGCCGCTGATCGGAGATCCTGTTTCCCATAGGATCTCCGATCCGGTCCGCCGGTTGTTTCAGAACTGTTACCACGTTCGTTTCCGCAGGTAGACACCGGCGGAAACGGACGAAAACCACCATTCGCACACACTGCGCCGCCCCGCGAGCCTTGACCTGCGGGCGCGCCCGGGTGTACAAATCTTGCATTCCTCAATCGAAGCGCTTCGACGAAGGTTCTTCACTGAAGGCCCGCCGCCAGGGAGAACTCCCGATCTTCGAAGCGCTTCGATGACGCAAGACACAGCCAGTGACAGCGACGTCCAAGCAAGGAAGACCCTCATGACCGAACCGCGTCCCGCCTTCCGCGACCCCGACCTCCCCCGAGCCGAGCGCGTCGCCGACCTCCTCGCGCGCCTCACCCTCGACGAGAAGATCGGCCTGCTGCACCAGTACCACCGGCCGGTCGAGCGACTCGGCATGGGCCCGTTCAAGACCGGGACCGAAGCCCTCCACGGGCTCGCCTGGCTCGGCGAGGCCACGGTCTTCCCGCAGGTCGTCGCCCTCGGCGCCACCTGGAACCCCGAGCTGGTCGAGCAGGTCGGCGCGGCCGTCGCCGACGAGGTCCTCGCCTTCAACCACGACGACCCCGTCAAGGTCGGCCGCAACGTGTGGGCCCCCACCGTCAACCCGCTGCGCGACCCCCGCTGGGGCCGCAACGAGGAGGGCTACTCCGAGGATGCCTGGGCGACCGGGATCATGGGCGCCGCCTACGCGCGCGGCCTCAAGGGCGACAACGGCTCCGTGTGGAAGACCGCGCCCACCGTGAAGCACTTCCTCGCCTACGGCAACGAGGTCGACCGCTGCACGTCCTCCTCGAACATGCCGCCCCGCGTCCTGCGCGAATACGAGTTCGCCGCCCACCGCCCGGCACTGGCGAGCGGCGACGCGGTCGCGGTCATGCTCTCGTACAACCTCGTCAACGGCCGCCCCGCGCACGTGACGCCGCTGGTCAACACCGAGCTGCGCACCTGGACCACGGACGAGGTCTTCATCGTCTCGGACGCCTACGCGCCCAACAACCTCGCCGAGCTCCAGGGCTACTTCGAGGACCTCCCGACCGCGTACGCCGCGGCCGTCAAGGCCGGCCTCGACTCCTTCACCCAGGACGACGACCGCGCCGAGGGCGTCCTCGCCCACGTCGTCACCGCGCTCGACCGCGGCCTGCTCGACGAATCCGACATCGACACCGCCGTCCGCCGCAACCTCAACGTGCGCTTCGGCCTCGGCGAGTTCGACCCCGAGGACCCGTACGCGCACATCGGATCCGAGTCGGTGAACTCGCCCGAGCACCAGGCGCTCGCCCGCGAGGCCGCGACCCAGTCGATCACCCTCCTCAAGAACGACGGCATCCTGCCGCTCAAGGCCCCCAAGAAGATCGCCGTGATCGGCCCGCTCGCCGACGTCCAGATGCAGGACTGGTACTCCGGGACCCTCCCGTACGCCGTCACCGCGAAGGCCGCGATCGGCGAGCGCGCCGAGGTCCTCTACAGCGAGGGCGTCGACCGCATCCGCCTGCGCCACAAGACCGGGTACGTCACCGCCGTCGAGGACGGCGTCGGCCTGGCCCTGACCGACACGACCGGCGCCGCGGCCCAGTACGACCTGTTCGACTGGGGCGGCTGGTCCTACACCGCCCGCAACGTCGCCACCGGGAAGTTCGTGGACGGGCGGCTCGACGGGACGGTCGGCGCCGACTCGGTCGGCCCCCACGAGTTCGACGTCCACGAGACCTTCAGGATCGTCGAGGTCGAGGGCGGCAAGGTCGCGATCCAGCAGGTCCGCAAGGACGAGACCGCCGAGTCGGGCAAGTGGTTCGCGATCGAGGGCGCCCGGATCGTCCTCGCCGCCGACCAGGCCCGCGCCGCCGAGTTCGACTTCGAGTTCGTCGTCAAGGCCCGCACCGTCGCCGCCGACCTCGCCCGCGAGGCCGACGTCGTCGTCGCCGTCCTCGGCGACCACCCGCTCGTCAACGGCCGCGAGACCGAGGACCGCAAGGACCTGCGCCTCCCCGACGCCCAGGAATGGCTCCTGCGCGACCTGTACGCGGCCAACCCGAATACCATTCTGGTCATGTCCGCCTCCTACCCGTTCGCCGCGAACTGGGCCGCCAAGGAGCTGCCCGCGGTGGTGTGGTCCGGCCACGGCGGCCAGGAGTGGGGCAGCGCGCTCGCCGACGTCCTCTTCGGCGACCGCGACGCCGAGGGGCGCCTGCCGCAGACCTGGTACACCGACGCGGCCGAGCTGCCCGCGATGCTCGACTACGACATCGTGGCCTCCGACGCGACCTACCTCTACTACCTCGGCCAGCCGCTCTTCCCGTTCGGGCACGGCCTGTCCTACGCGGACTTCACGTACGCGAACCTCAAGGTCGACCGCGAGCAGGCCCGGCCCGGCGACGACCTCAAGGTCACCGTGGACGTCACCAACGCCTCCGACCGCGACGGCGTCGAAGTGGTCCAGCTGTACTCGCACCAGTGCGGCTCGCGCGTCAAGCAGCCGCTGCGCCAGCTCCGCGGCTTCGACAAGGTCCGCCTCGCCGCGGGCGAGACCGCCACGGTCGAGTTCCGTGTGGCCGTGGACGACCTGGCGCACTGGGACAACGTCACCGACCGGATGATCGTCGAGAAGAGCCGCCAGCGCCTCATGGTCGGGCGCTCGGCGACGAACATCGTCCTGTCGGCCTCGGTCCGCGTCGACGGCGAGGTCGTCGGTCCGCGCGACCTGTCGAAGCCCTTGGCCGCCACCGCGAACGACGCCTACGCGGGCGTGCTGTGGCGCGACGAGACCCGCGCCTCCGGCGACGTCATCGCCGCCGAGGAGGCGGGCGGCTGGATCATGCTGGGGGACTGCGACTTCAGGCCCGGCTACACCACCGTGACCGCACGCGTCTCGGGCCACGCCTCGCAACTCCAACTGCGCGTGGACGACCCGCTCGACGGCGACGTGCTCGCCAAGATCGACACGCCGATGACCGCGGGCGTCTACGACTACGCGGACGTCACCGTCGACTTCGGCGGCGCCGCGGGCGTCAAGGACCTGTACGTGACGTTCGAGTCCGGCCCGGTCCGCCTGGCGTCCTTGACCTTCGGCGGGGAGTCCTAATGGCCGGCCCTGGCCGCGGCGTCACCATCGCCGACGTGGCCGCCCGCGCCGGGGTCGCCGCCAGCACCGTCTCCTACGTCCTGAGCGGGAAGCGGTCGATCTCCCCGGAGACCGCCGACCGCGTCATGCAGGCCGTCGCCGACCTCGGCTACCACCCGCACGCTGGGGCGCGGTCGCTCGCGTCCCGGCGGGCCGGGGTCATCGCGATGATGCTCCCGCTGCGCGACGGCATGCACCTGCCGGTGCTCATGCAGTTCGCCTCGGGCGCGGTCACCGAGGCCCGCCGCCACGACCAGGACGTGCTGCTCATGACCGCCGACGAGGGACCCGCGGGCCTGGCCCGCGTGGCCGCCTCGGCGATCGTGGACGGCCTCATCCTCATGGACGTGGAGGTCCGCGACCCGCGCGTGGAGACCTTGCGGCGCTTGGGACTCCCGAGCGTCCTCATCGGATTCCCGGCCGACGCCGAGGGCCTCACGTGCGTGGACCTCGACTTCACCGCCGCGGGCCGGGCCTGCGCGGAGTACCTGCGCGAGCGCGGCTGCGGCGACATCGCCCTCCTCGGGGCCTCCGAGGCGGTCTACGCCCGCCGCACCGGCTTCGCCGAGCGCGTGCGGGAGGGCTTCCTCGGCCGCTCCGGGCCCGCGACCGTGCAGCCGTGCCCCGACGACCCGGTCTCGGTGCAGCGCACCGTGAAGGAGCTCCTGGCCGCCAACCCGGACCTGAACGGCCTCGCCGTCCACAACGAACCGGCGGTCGGCCACGTCATGCACGCCCTCGCCGACGCCGGCAAGCGCGTGGGGGAGGACTTCCACGTGGTCGTCATCGGCCCCGACGAGGTCGCCGAGCGGGTCCACCCGCAGCTGCCCTCGGTCCTCGTCCCGGCCGAGACGCTCGCCGAGACCGCCGTGCGCCACCTCATGCGCAAGCTCGACGGCCTCGACGTCCCCGACTCCACCCTGGTCGAACCGCAGCTGACCATTCGCTAAGGGACGCAACGCAGAACGGCGGCCCGGGGAGGACCGTACACATGCACGGCTCGCAAGCTTCGCCGTGTTCCCCGGGCCGCCGTCCTCCTTAAGGAGAGTGCGGTCTGTGCGGGCGTCAGCCCACGTCGAGCCCCTGCTCCTGAAGCCAGGCCAGGGAGTCGACCTTCTCGCCGTCCAGCAGCACCTCGAAGTGCAGGTGCGGGCCGGTCGAGTTGCCGGTCGTGCCCGCGAGGATCACGGCCTCGCCCTCCTCGACCTCCTGGCCGACCTCGACCAGGACCTCGGAGGCGTGCGCGTAGCGCGTCTCGACGCCGTCCCCGTGGTCGATGTAGACCACGTTCCCGTAGCCGCCGGCCTCGTAGCCGACGTACGTGACGGTCCCGGCGCCCACGGAGACGATCTCGTCGCCCTCGTTGTTGCCGAAGTCCGTGCCGCCGTGCAGGGAGCCGTTGCGCATCCCGTAGTACGAGGTGATCGACGCCGTGGACGGGAGCGTCCACGGGTTCGCGGCCGCCTCGGCCTCCGCCGCCGCAGCGGCTTCCGCCTCGGCCTTCGCCTGCGCCTCAGCCTCAGCAGCGGCCTGCGCCTCCGCGGCGGCCTGGGCCGCAGCGGCTTCGGCGGCGGCCTGCTCCGCGGCGTACTCGGTCGCCATGCCGGCCAGGACCTCGTCGACCTTCCAGTCGGCCTGGACGATCGTCGCCTCCATGTCCACTTCGGCGTCCGCGGCCTGAGCGGCGGCCTGCCCCGAGAGGGCCGACACCACCCAACCGGTGATGATGGCGGCCGCCAGGCCCCCGCTCACGAAACGCCAGGTGTGACGTTCGCGACGGATGCGGCGGCGCCGGATCACGGCGCGGAGTCGGCGGCTGGTCAGTTCGCGTCCTGCGTTCTCGCAGGTGTCATCGTGCTTGCCCATAGGATCGGGAAACCTACCCGATCCAATCCGGACAAACCCGTCTCTACCAGCGAAACTACGTCCGAACTGGTCCCCTTGTGGCCGAGGTCGGCACCCGGGGGCGGCCGCACCTCCTCCGAAAGGAGGAGGCTCCTCACGGAACGTGAACACTCCCTCGCAAATGGTGTCTTCGCTTATATCGGTAGGCCCGTGACCCACGACTCCCACTAAACTTGGAAGGTCTGCGACCAAGTCGGTCCGCCATCTTCCTGAGGAGTGCCCCATGATCACCGCCACCGGTCTCGAGCTGCGCGCCGGTTCGCGCATCCTCCTGTCCGGGGCCGATCTGCGGGTCCAGCCCGGTGACAGGATCGGACTCGTGGGGCGCAACGGCGCCGGCAAGACCACCACCATGAACGTCCTCGCGGGCCTCACCCAGCCCTACACGGGGAAGATCGAGAACAACGGCCCCTTCGGCTACCTCCCGCAGGACCCGCGCTTCGCCGACCTCACCCAGACCGCGAGCAACCGCGTCCTCTCCGCCCGCGGCCTCGACCAGCTCCTGTCCGACCTCGCCAAGGTCCAGATCGAGCTCGCCGAAGTCGCCGACGACGCCCAGCGCGACAAGCTCGTGCGCCGCTACTCCCGCCTCGAAGAGCAGTTCTCCGCCCGCGGCGGCTACCAGGCCGAGTCCGAGGCCGCCCGCATCTGCTCCAAGCTCGGCCTCGAAGACCGCATCCTCGCCCAGCCCCTGGAGACCCTCTCCGGCGGCCAGCGCCGCCGCGTCGAACTCGCCCGCATCCTCTTCTCCGACGACGGCGACGGCATCCTCCTCCTCGACGAGCCCACCAACCACCTCGACGCCGACTCCATCAACTGGCTCCGCGGCTTCCTCGCCGGCCACAAGGGCGGCCTCGTCCTCATCACCCACGACGTCGAACTCCTCGACGAAGTGGTCAACACCGTGTGGTTCCTCGACCCGACCCGCTCGGTCATCGACGTCTACAACCTCGGCTGGAAGGCCTACCTGCGCCAGCGCTCCGAGGACGCCGAGCGCCGCCGCCGCGAGCGGGCCAACGCCGAGAAGAAGGCCGCCACCCTCACCAGGCAGGCCGCCAAGCTCGGCGCCAAGGCCACCAAGGCCAAGGCCGCCAAGGGCATGATCCGCCGCGCCGAGGAGATGCTCGACAACCTCGAAGAGGACCTGGTGCAGGAGAAGGTCGCCGACGTGCGCCTCCCGCAGCCCGCCCCCTGCGGCAAGGTCCCGCTGACCGCCTCCGGCCTGTCCAAGTCCTACGGCTCGCTGGAGATCTTCACCGGCGTCGACCTCGCCATCGACCGCGGCTCCCGCGTCGTCATCCTCGGCCTCAACGGCGCCGGCAAGACCACGCTCCTGCGCATGCTCGCCGGGACCCTCGAACCCGACACCGGCGCCGTCGAACCCGGCTACGGCCTGCGCATCGGCTACTTCGCGCAGGAGCACGACACGCTCGACCACACCGGCACCGTCCTGGAGCAGATGCAGTCCGCGGCCTCGGCCAACGGCGCCGACCTGCCCGACGCGGACCTGCGCAAGATCCTCGGCGCGTTCCTGTTCCCCGGCGACGACGTCCACAAGCCCGTGCACGTCCTCTCCGGCGGCGAGAAGACCCGTCTCGCGCTGGCGAGCCTCGTCTCCTCGGGCGCGAACGTGCTGCTGCTCGACGAGCCCACGAACAACCTCGACCCGGCCAGCCGCCAGCAGGTGCTCGACGCCGTCGACGGCTTCACCGGCGCGATCGTCATGGTCACCCACGACCCGGGCGCGGTCGAGGCCCTCCGCCCCGAGCGCGCGATCCTGCTCCCCGACGGCGACGAGGACCTCTGGTCCGACGACCTGATGGAACTCGTCGAACTCGCCTAACCCGAGTACATCAGCACGATCGCCGCGCAGGCGCCCGCGGCGGCGCTGATGACCGGTGCCCTCACTGAGCGCCGCCGGTCCGCGAGCGCCGTCGCGCCCACGACCAGCCACGGGCACAGGGCGATCCACCCGTACTCGGGGTGCTCGGGGTTCGCGCCGCTGAGCGGCGCGATCATGAGCGCCAGGAGCGGGCCCGCCATGAGCGGCCACGCGGAGCTGGTCCTGAATCGGCGCAGGCTCTCCACGACCGCCGGGCCGCACGCGACGGCCACGAGCGCGGGCAGGAGCGCGACCCACCACAGCTGCCCCGGGTGCGCGGCGATCTCGCCGATCGCTGCGTTGTAGGTGTCCACCAGGCCGTACGGCCACGAGGACCCGAACCAGGCCGCCACCGCCAGCACCGCGAGCATCGCGCCCGCCGACACCAGGATCTGCACCGGCCGGCGCCGCGCGAAGTACACGCACAGCAGCGAGACCGCGAACCAGGCCGCGCCGTACGACAGGAGCGCGGCGATGCCGAGCAGTCCGCCCGCGGCGGCCGCGCCCCAGAACGCGTCGGAGCCCTTGACGTGCCGCTCGGAGACCACCGCGCCGCACGCGAGGACCGCGGCGCACGCGGCCGCGGCGATCCCGTCGACGCCGAGCGTCGCCCAGGCCGCCCACGGCCCCAGGATGAGCACGGGCGCGATGCCGCGGGCCGCCACCGGCCCCGACACCGACTTGACCGCGACCAGCGTCAGCGGCACCGTCAGGCACGACAGGGCGATCACCGTGATCGCAAGGCCCGCTTCGGAACCGGTGTAGGACACCAGCAGTGCCACCGCGCTGCGCGCCCCGGCCGTCGAGGTCGACGTCATCGTGGAGTCCACATTGGTGTGCAGTGCGGCCGACCACGCGATCGACGCCAGGTACGAGAGCACCAGCAGCGCATGCCATGACATCCGCGCCGCCGCCGGGCGCGAAGCGACGACGAGAACCGCCGCGGCCGCGAACGGCGCGGCGACCATGCCCGGGGTCACCCGGAGCGAGAGGTTCTGCGCGGGCCACCACGGCAGCGTCGCCGGACCGACCACATCGGAGGTCGAGACCGCCACCGACGCCAAGGTCAGCACCATCACGGTGAGGCACAACCAGATCCCGAGATCGCGTGCGCGCACCTGGCGCTGCCGCGCCGGGGCGAGGGCGTCGACCCGTTCGGTGAACGAGGGCTGCGGAGCGGTCACTCCACGAAACTATCGGGTATCCGACAGAAACATCCGCCGAGCGTCAGAACTCCGGCAAACTTCACAACACACCTTCATCACCCTCCGTGTCTGGGAAAGGACTCATGACCCCCGAATCCAATCCACCCACAGGCGGCGCCGCCGACGAAGCGGGCGCCGCGAAGACCGATCCGAACCGGCAGGTCCGCGGCGACGAGCGGCGCGAACTCACCGAGCGCGTGACCACCGCCTATGACCAGGGCCGCAGCATCCGGGACATCGCCTCCGCGATAGGTCGATCGTACGGTTTCGTGCACCGCCTGCTGGCCGAAGCGGGCGTCGACTTCCGCACCCGGGGAGGGGCCCGCAAGGGCGATCGGAAATAACCGGGGCCCGGCCGGGCGTTGCACGTGCGGATACGAACGACGAAACGGCCCAAGACCCCACCGGACACGAGTTGCAGACGTGCTCCGGCCGACGAACGCACTTGGGCACCTGCACACGGGAGGCCCGGTGTCATCGATGGGACCCGCCGGCTGGGACGCCATGCGCTCCATGCGGCGCGCTGACGACCTCAAAGGCGTCACACTCAGCCGCGGCGTGAAACGCCGCATCCTGCGCTTCGCGCACCCCTATAGGCGCGACATCGCCCTGTTCATCGGGCTCGTCACGCTCATCGCGGCCATCGGCGTCGCGACGCCCGTCCTCGCGGGCGACATCGTCAACGAGCTCACCGGCGCGAACGGCACCCAGCGCGGCGTCGTCACGATCGCGTCGATCATCGCCGGACTCGCCCTCGTCGAGGGCCTGCTCAATCTCGCCATGCGCTGGTACGGCGCGAAGCTCGGCGAGGGCATCATCTTCGACCTGCGGCGGGCCGTGTTCGACCACGTCCAGTCCATGCCGGTCGCCTTCTTCACCCGCTCGCAGACCGGCGCGCTGGTCTCGCGGCTCAACAACGACGTCATGGGCGCCCAGCGGGCGTTCACGAGCACCCTCTCCGGGCTCGTCTCGAACGGCATCGCCGTCGCCCTCATCATCGGCGTCATGTTCTTCCAGTCCTGGCAGATCACCCTGCTCTCGCTGGTCCTCGTCCCGGTCTTCATCATCCCGGCCAAGTGGGTCGGCCGGAAGCTCGCGGCGCTCACCAAGGAGTCCTTCGACCTGAACGCGGCCATGAACACCCAGATGGCCGAGCGGTTCAACGTCGGCGGCGCGATGCTCGTGAAGCTCTTCGGCCGCCCCGACACCGAGTCCGGCGAGTTCGCCGGCAAGGCCGACCGCGTGCGGGGCATCGGCATCACCACCGCGATGTACGCGCGCACGTTCATCGTCGCGCTCACCCTCGTCGCCGGGCTCTCCCAGGCCCTCGCCTACGGCCTCGGCGGCGCGCTCGTCTTCGCCGGGCAGCTCAGCGCCGGCACCGTGGTCACCCTCGCGCTCCTGCTCACCCGCATGTACGGGCCCCTGATGGCGCTTTCGAACGTCCGCGTCGACGTCATGAGCGCCCTGGTCAGCTTCCAGCGGGTCTTCGAGGTCCTCGACCTCAAGCCGCTCATCGAGGAGAAGCCCGACGCCCGCGAGCTCCCCGGCGGCGCCGCCTCCGTGCGCTTCCGCGACGTCGAGTTCCGCTACCCGGGCGCCGACCAGGTCTCCCTCGCGAGCCTGGAGGACCTGGCCCGCCCCGACCGCTCCGACTCCGGCCGCGACATCCTCCGCGGCGTCTCCTTCGCGGTCGCCCCCGGCGAGCTGGTGGCCCTCGTCGGCCACTCGGGCGCCGGCAAGACCACCATGGCGAGCCTCGTGCCGCGCCTGTACGACGTGACCTCCGGTGCGGTCGAGGTCGGCGGCGTCGACGTGCGCGACCTCAAGGCCGAGTCGCTGTCGGCGCACATCGGCATGGTCACCCAGGACGCGCACCTGTTCCACGACACCGTCCGCGAGAACCTCGCCTACGCCCGGCCCGGGTCCACCGACGAGGAGATCTGGGAGGCCCTCGACCGGGCCCAGATCGGCGACACCGTGCGCCGCCTCGAATCCGGGCTCGACACGGTCGTCGGCGAGCGCGGCTACCGGTTCTCCGGCGGCGAGAAGCAGCGCCTCGCCATCGCGCGGGTCCTGCTCAAGGCCCCGCCGATCGTCATCCTCGACGAGGCCACCGCCCACCTCGACTCCGAGTCCGAGGCCGCCGTC
Organism: Glycomyces dulcitolivorans; assembly: GCF_003265355.1. Classification (GTDB taxonomy): domain Bacteria; phylum Actinomycetota; class Actinomycetes; order Mycobacteriales; family Micromonosporaceae; genus Glycomyces; species Glycomyces dulcitolivorans. The sequence continues at coordinate 18,523 of NZ_QFRW01000301.1, forward strand.
CAGCGCGCCCTCGACTCCGCCCTGGAGGGCCGCACCTCGCTCGTCATCGCCCACCGCCTCTCGACGGTGCGCCGGGCCGACAAGATCGTGGTCCTCGAAGACGGCCTCGTCGCCGAGTCCGGCACCCACGACGACCTCGTGTCTCGCGGCGGGATCTACGCCGAGCTGTACAAGACGCAGTTCGAAACGGTGGACCTCGGACCCGACGCGCCGCTGTCCACCGCGGCGTGAGTGACATGGACCATAGAAGCTCTCAGCGAAACGGTGTTCATGCAGGTCGACGCTGTGGACATGAGGCACGTTTCACGCTGAGGGATTGCAGAAAAGCAGGCATACGGTAGGGTCCAGGGGCCACTTCGGTTCAATATTCGCCGAAGTGGTGAAGCGCCAGTAATGGCGGCACACCTCAGGCCCTAGCCGTCCCCCCACTAGGTCTTCAACCCCCTGGAACGGGTGGCCGGCGGGCCTGAACATCAACATCGCAAGGAAATGCAGTAATGGCGCAAGGCACCGTTAAATGGTTCAACGCGGACAAGGGCTTCGGCTTCATCGCTCCTGACGGCGACGGTCCGGACATCTTCGTCCACTTCACCGCGATCACCGGGAACGGCTACCGGACCCTGGAAGAGAACCAGCGCGTGGAGTTCGAGATCGAAGCCGGCAAGAAGGGCCCGCAGGCCGCTAACCTGCGCGCTCTGTAGGCAACAAGCGCGAAGCCGCTGCCCTTCACTGCGAAGGACAGCGGCTTCTGTGGTGTCCGGGATCGGGCCCCGGGATCACCAGTTGTAGTAGGTGACCAGCTCCAGGGAGTCCCCGCCGAGTTCGGCGGGCAGTTCGCGCTCGTCGACGACGTTCCCGTCGGCGTCGACGAGGAACTGCGTCGCGACCCCGTCGGCGTGGGACAGGATCAGCATCGTCCCGTCGTAGAGGAACACGACCTGGCGGTTCTCGCCCTCCACCGGCAGGTCCAGCTCCTCGCCGGTCGCCGTGTCGACGTAGACGTCGCAGAACCGGCCCGACGAGTCGCCCTCCGCTTCGCCGAGGTCGTCGAAGCACGCCTCGCCGCCGTCGGCCGAAATGCCCGCGCCGAGCAGGTTCTGGTTCGCCACGAGGTCGGCGAGCGCCGGCAGCTCCCGGTCGACGGTCCCGTCGAGGTTCCAGATCAGGTCGCTCCCCGACCAGATGCGCTCGCTGTCGGGCATCCACTCGCCCGCGCAGAACATGTCGCCCTGCATCTCCGCGAGCACGGTGAGCTCGCCGGTGCTGACATTGAGCACGTAGGTCTTGGCGTCCTCGTAGACGGTCGGCTCGGTGAACAGGAGCTTGTCCGAGTCCTGCGACCACACCGTCGGGCAGTGGACCGGCTCGACGGTGAGCACCGGGATCGCCTCCTGGCTGGAGTCGAACCCGATCTCCATGTAGGCGCCGCTGCACAGGTCGCCGCGGTTGATCGCGGCCACGCGGTTCCCGTCGGGGGCCACGTTGTACACGTAGTCGCCCTCGATGTCGAGCGCCTCGGTCCTGTCGTCCTCGTACAGCCGCCAGGTCGACTCGCCGTCCTCCTGGTTGACGAGCCGGTAGTTCATCGGGTTCGGCAGTTCGCCCTCCATGTCCCGCTCGGTCCCGGAGTCGTCCAGGGCCGGGAACGTGAAGCCCTGGTCGTCCCAGTCCTGCGGGCGGACCCCGCAGCCGGAGCCCTCGTCGGTCTCCTCCTCGGTGGTCTCGACGCCCTCGGCGGTGGTGGTCGGGTCGGCCGGGGACGGCAGGGCCTCGTCGTCGCGGTCGAGGAGGCCGGCGGTGCCGGCGCCGCCGAGCGCGAGCGCGGTGACGACGCTGACCGCGCCGATCGCGAAGCGCCGCCTGGTGATGGTGCGGGCCCGCTTGTAGGCCCCGGCCGCGAGGTCGCGGGACGGCTGCGAACCGTCGTCGGCGATGTCGTGCAGCAGTGAGCGGATCGACTCAGGCACGGCGCTCTCCCTTCTCGGCGTTGAGGTCCCGCTCCCATTGGGCGAGTTGGACATCCGCGTCGCCGAGCACGAGCTCGGGGAAGCGGTTGCGGAGTCGGCGCAGGCCGCGCTGGACGCGGGCCCGCAGGGTGGTGATCGGGCAGTCGAGGATCGCCGCGGCGGCGACCTCGGTCTGGTCCTCGAAGTAGCGCAGCACGATCGCGGCCCGCTGCGTGGGCGGCAGCGACAGCAGTGCGGCGTGGACGGCCAGTCGCAGGGCCGTGTCGGGCTCGCGGCCGGCCCGCTCGGGCACGGTCTCGGTGCTGATCTCGGCGACCTTCGTGCGCCGCCAGCGCGAGACGTGCAGGTGGTACATGATGCGCCTGGTGTAGGCCTCGGCGTTCGCGGTCTGGTGGAGGCGCTTCCAGGAGCGCCAGGTCCGCGCCAGGGCGTCCTGCACGAGGTCCTCGGCGAGCCCGCGGTCGCCGGTGAGCAGGTAGGCCGAGGCGCACAGCGCCCCCGACCTGGCCCTCACGAAGTCCTCGAACTCGCCCTGCCGCGTCTGCGGCGCCCCGGGTGGGGCAGTCGGTCCGGTCACGATCGGTTCCGTTCCGTGTAGAGGGTGTGGGTGGATATCTAGCAAGACGGGAAACCGCGAGCCGCCACGCATCCTACGAACGGCCGTCCATCCTCAACCGAACGGCCGATCCGGAAAACCTGATTGAGTCCGTCGTACCCGTCTTGCACACTGGGGCGGTGAAAATCATCGAGTTCAACGCGGCCGACGCCGATCTGATCGACCAGGCGTACGCGATCCGCACCGCGGCCCAAGAGGCCGACACCCCGGAGAACCCCAAGACCACCGAGCGCTTCTTCCGGACGCTCTTCACCCACGTCATGCCCGGCCGCGACCCCCACTGGTTCGCGGCCGTCGGCGACGACGGGGCCGCGCTCGGCTACACCCGCGTCGGCTTCTTCACCGACGACAACCTCGAACTGGCCATGTTCGAGCTGTTCGTCCACCCCGACCACCGCGGCGGCGCCGTCGAGACCGGACTGCTCGACCACCTGGAGTCCTACAGCCGCGAGCACGGCCGCACCACCATCCTCACCGCCACCCCCGTCTACTGGGAGGGCGGCCCCGAGCGCGACGAGTCCCGCGCCCGCCTCCTCGAATCCCGCGGCTACGAACTCGCGCTGACCACCGTCAACCGCCGCAGCCCCACCGACCCGCTCGGAGCCGAGGAGGAGCAGCGCCGCTACGAGGAGGCCCTCGCGAAGGCCGGCGATGCCTACGAGGTCCGCCAGTGGACCGGCGCCGCCCCCGAGGACCTCGTCCTCACCATGTGCCGCATGGAGACCATGATCAACGGCGAGATCCCCCTCGGCGAGATCGAGGTCGAACTGGAGCAGATGACCCCGGAGAAGCTGCGCGCCAAGGAGGCCGTCTACGCCGCCGAGGGCCGTGTGTGGCTCCACAGCGTCGCCGTCGAGCGCGCCACCGGCGAGGTCCGCGCCTGGACCGAGATCGCCCTCGACGACGGCGACGACGTCAACGGCCTCCAGGGCATCACCATCGTCGACCCCGCGCACCGCGGCCACCGCCTCGGCCTGCTCCTCAAGCTCGCCAACCTGCGCCGGCTCCGCGAGCACTCCCCGACCACCCGGTGGATCTGGACCGACAACGCCGACGTCAACGCCCCCATGATCGCCATCAACGAGCTCATGGGCTACGAGACCGTCGACGCCGGCGCCGAGTACCAGCTCAAGCCGAAGGCCTGACCCCAAGGCGCCCTTGGGTCCCGCACCCAGGGGCGCCGAATCCGGCGGACCCCGCGGATGGACGCCGCCCGCCATACTCGGGTCATGGAGATCATCCCCGTGGACCCCGCCGACGACCGCACCGTCGGCGAGATCCTCGCCCTCGTGAACGCCGTCCTCAGCGCCGACGCCCCCGAGAACCGCCGCCCGGTCGAGCAGACCTTCCGCGCCGAGCTGCGCCAGGAGCGCCCCGGACTGGACATCGCCTACTTCGCCGCCGTCGAGGACGGCGCGCTCGCCGGCTACATCGGCATCGCGCTCATGGTCGGCGACAACCCCCACCTCGCCATGGCCGAGCTCATGGTCCACCCCGACCACCGCCGCCGCGGCATCGGCACCACGCTGATCGACCACTACACCGAGTACGCCTCCTCGCGCGGTCGCACCGACCTCACCGCCGGGACCCTCACCACCTGGGGCGACGGCCCCCGCAGGCCCGAGACCGGCGCCCGCTTCCTGGAACGCAACGGCTACACCCTCGCGCTCGTCAACGTCCACCGCCGCAGCCGCACCGACGCCCTCGACGAGGACGCCGAACGGCGCCTGTGGGACCAGGCCCTCGCCGCCTCCGAAGCCGACTACGCCGTCCGCTCCTGGGCCGGGCCCGCCCCCGACGACCTCATCGAGTCCCTCTGCCGGCTCGACGCCATGACCCGCACCGAAGTCCCCACCGGCGACATCGAACTCGAAGCCGAGCAGGTCGACGTCGAACGCGCCCGCGCCAAAGAGGCCGCCGCCGCCGCGATCCACGAGGTCCCCCTCAAGACCGCCGCGGTCCACCGCGCCACCGGCGAGGTCGTGGCGTACACCCACCTCCACGCCTACCGGGACCCGGCCGCCGAGTACGCGACCCAGGGCATGACGATCGTCGACCCCGCCCACCGCGGTCACCGCCTCGGCATGCTCGTCAAACTCGCCAACCTCCGCCAGCTGCGCGAGCGCTACCCGCGCGTGCAGGAGATCTGGACCGAGAACGCCGACGTCAACGACCACATGATCGCCATCAACACCGCCCTCGGCTACGAAGCGGTCGACGCCCTCAGCGTCTACCAGCGCAAGCTCACGTCCTGAGACCCGGTCCGCGGCCCCCGATTCCGTAATTCGGTTGCCCCGCCCCGACCCCCCATTCCAGACTGGGCACATGAGCAACCTGCAAATCTTTGAACTCGACCCCGCTGACGGCGACCTCGTCTCCGGCGCGTTCGAGGTGCTGCGCGCGTCCCACGCTGCGGACGCCCCGGAGGCCCCCGCGCCCCATAAGGGCAAGTTCGCGCTCGGACTGGTCAACCCGCCCCCGGGCGAGGACGAGGCCACGCTGATCGCCGTCCGCGACGGCGTCGTCGTCGGCATCGCCGAGGCCGGGTTCCCCAACCGCGAGAACCTGCACTTCGGCTGGGCCACCATCCACGTCCACCCCGACCACCGCCGCCAGGGCGTCGGCACCGAGCTCCTGGACCGCTTCATCGAGCACGCCCGGGGCAAGGACCGCACCACCCTCACCCTGGACACCCGACTCACCTGGGAAGACGGCATCGAGCGGTCGAAGGCCGGCCAGCTCTTCGCCGAGAAGCACGGCTTCCAGTCCGCGCTCACCTGGATCAACCGCCGCTGCGCCGTCGACGCCCTCGACGCCGCCGCCGAGCAGGAGCTCCTGGAGAAGTCCCAGGCCGCCGCCGGCGACGCCTACGAGATCGTCTCGTGGGTCGGGCGCACGCCCGAGCACCTCGTCGACACCATGGCCCGCCTCGACTCCACGATCCTCGCCGAGGTCCCCCTCGGCGACCTGGAGCTCGGACCGGAGACCATCGACGCGGAGCTGAAGAACGCCAGGGCCGACCGCAACGAGCGCATGGGCGTCATCCCGATCCAGACCATCGCCGTCGACAAGGCCACCGGCGAGGCCGTCGCCAACACCGCGGTCTTCGCCTACGACGACCCGGAGTACACCGACGCCTTCCAGGGCATCACCATCGTCAACCCCGAGCACCGCGGCCACCGCCTCGGCACGCTCCTGAAGATCCTCAACCTCCGCCTCGTGCGGGAGAACTACCCGGCCGTCCGGACCATCTGGACCGACAACGCCGACGTCAACGCCCCGATGATCGGCATCAACGTCGTCCTCGGGTACGAGATCCTCGACGGCGGCGGCGAGTTCCAGCGCAAGCTCGACGCCTGAGCGAAACCCCGAAAGGGTGTCTCCAGGCACAAGCCGACCGTGAGAGTGGCGACCGCTTCTCACGGTCGGCTATTGTTCTTAGCTGGCCCTAGTTCTTCATTGCAGAGGCCCGATCAGGCGCGTCCCGCCCCATCACCGTCGGTTCATGGTGAAACTTTTATCCCGCGGAACGTGCGTCGTTTACGAAGTCGTTCTCGCGGAAGGCGAACCATGACTCTTGACCAAACTGTGCCCAATGCTGCCATCAGCGAATCCGGCACGGCGCTCGAAACCATCGAAACCCCCGAAACCTCCCTGCCCGAGGCCGTCGTGAGCGAGACCGCTCCGGCCGTCGAGGCGACCCCCGACGAGGCCCCGGCGGACACCGCCGAAGCCGTCGTCGAAGCCCAGGTCGAGGAGTTCACCGTCGAAGTCGACGAGATCGACCCCGAGCCCGCGGGCCCCGGATTCGACGAGCTCGGACTCCCCGAGAAGATCACCGCCGCGCTGGCCGAGCAGGGCATCATCACGCCCTTCCCGATCCAGGCCGCGACGATCCCGGACGCCATGGCCGGACGCGACATCCTCGGCCGCGGCCAGACCGGCTCGGGCAAGACCCTGGCCTTCGGCCTGCCGACCCTGGCCCGCCTCGCGGCGGGCGGCCGCACCCGGGCCAAGCGCCCCCGCGCGATCATCCTGACCCCGACCCGCGAGCTGGCCATCCAGGTCGCCGAGTCCCTCCAGACCTTCGGCGACGCCGTCGGCATCGAGATGAAGGTCGTCTGCGGCGGCACCGCGTTCTCCCGCCAGATCGACGCGCTCCGCGCCGGGGTCGACATGCTCGTCGCCACCCCGGGCCGCCTGCGCGACCTGATCCGCCGCGGCGAGTGCTCGCTCGAAGACATCGAGCTGGCGATCCTCGACGAGGCCGACCAGATGGCCGACATGGGCTTCCTGCCCGAGGTCGAGGAGCTGTTCGACCAGCTGCCCAAGGGCGGCCAGCGGATGCTCTTCTCGGCCACGCTGGAAGAGGAGATCGACGTCCTCGTCCGCAAGTACCTGTCGGACCCGGTCACCCACTCGGTCGACCCGTCGGCCGGCTCGGTCACCACCATGACCCACCACCTGCTGCTCATCGGGCCGCGCGACAAGGCCACCATGACGGCCGCCGTCGCCGCCCGCCCGGGCCTGACGATGGTGTTCGTGCGGACCCAGCTCGCGGTGGACCGCATCGCCGACGAGCTGCGCGAGCAGGGCGTCAACGCCGAGGGCCTCCACGGCGGCATGACCCAGGCCGACCGCTCGAAGGTCCTGGACCGCTTCAAGAACGGGCGCCTCGACGCGCTCGTGTGCACCGACGTGGCCGCCCGCGGCATCCACGTCGACGGCGTCGACATGGTCCTCCACGTCGACCCGCCGAAGACCCACAAGGACTACCTGCACCGCGCCGGCCGCACCGCGCGCGCCGGGCAGTCCGGCCACGTGGCGACCCTGGTGCTCCCGCACCAGAACCGCACGATGTTCAGCCTCATCGAGCGCGCCGGGGTGGACGCCAAGCGCCACTACGTGAACGACAACTTCGACGCCGAGCTCACCGAGCTCATGGGCGCCCGGAACTTCACCGACCTGCGCGCGGTGTCCTCCGAGCACCAGGCGACGCGCCACGACGACGAGGTCAAGCGCCTCGAACGCCAGATCGAGCGCCTGAAGGAGGACGCCGAAGGCCTGCGCGCCGAGGCGACCCGCCTGCGCGAGCAGGCCGAGCGCGAGATCATCGAAGGCCCGTCCAAGCGCCGCGACGACCGCGGCCCGCGCCGCGACCGCGAAGGCGGCGGCGACCGGGGCGGCTACCGCGGCAACCGTGAAGGCGGGAACCGCGGCGGCTACCGGGGCAACCGCGAGGGCGGCGACCGCGGTGGGTACCGCGGCAACCGCGAAGGCGGCGGCCAGGGCGGCTACCGAGGGAACCGCGAGGGCGGCGACCGCGGCGGGTACCAGGGCAACCGCGAAGGCGGCAGCAGCTACGGCAACCGCAGCGGTGGCTACCAGGGCAACCGCGACGGTGGCGGCTACCGGGGCAACCGCGAAGGCGGCGGCCAGGGCGGGTACCAGGGCAACCGTGAAGGCGGCGGCAGCTACGGGAACCGCGGTGGCGGTTACCAGGGCAGCCGTGACGGCGGCGGCCAGGGCGGCTACCGCGGCAACCGCGAAGGCGGCTTCCGGGGCGGCGACGACCGCGGCCGCGGCGGCTACGGCGACCGGGACCGCGGCGAGC
>NZ_QFRW01000302.1 GCF_003265355.1 Glycomyces dulcitolivorans
CCGGCCGCTGATGCGGCCGGGCCCTTTCGCGTTCAGTTTCCTTCGCGCTGTTCGTAGGCCTTGCGGACCTTGACGGGGGCTTTGAGGAGCCAGGCGTCTTCGATGAGGTCGGCGAGGCGGGATTCGTCGATCCGGTCGAGGTTGACGAGGATCATCGCGTAGCCGTCATAGTGCTTGGTGGTGTAGAAGGTCGGGTCGCCGGAGGCGAGGAGGGCGGCCTTCTCGCTCGGGTCGCAGACGATCGCGAGGCCGCCCTCGGCCTCGGTGCGGAGGCGGGCGAAGAAGCGGCCCTTCACCTTGAGGGAGGGCGTCTGCCAGCTGGTGGTCTCCTCGACCTCGGGGTAGCGCATCGCGATCTCGACAACGTCGTCCCAGGTAGCCATATGTCCATGTTCCCGCAAGGGTGCGACATTTTCAGGCCGTCAGGGGTTGATCCAGTTGCCGATCGTGATGAGGCTCGCCGCGGAGGCGCCGAGGACCGCGGTGGCGACGACGGCCGCGGCGAGGAGCCGCAGCGGCGTCTGGGTCCAGTCGGGGCCGATCTGGTGGCGCATGGCCGGCATCGACCCGGTGTTCTCGGGCTGGGGCGTCTCGACCGCGTCGGGGATCTCGGCAGGCCCCGGCCGCATGAAGGCCGAGGTCGGGAGCAGCTGCGTGTCGTCGGAGCGGACGCCGCCGTCGACGCGGACGTGGTCGACCTGGACCGTGACGGGACCGACCGCGCCGCGCAGGCCGTCGCCGACGCGCGCGAACTGGGTCGTGTCGTCGGTGCGGGGCCGCGACGGCTCCACACGGGGTTGCGAGGTCTCCCACGAGTACCGGAACCGGTTGGGCTCGGAGCCGTCGCGGCCGACGCGCGGCACGGACCAGCCGTTCGGCTCCTGTCGGGGCGCGGACGGCTCGCTGCGGCCGTGGTCGGGGTTCTCCCAGGAGTAGCGCGGCCGGGACGGCTCGCGCGTGCGGGTGTCCGGGCCGCCGACGGTGTCGACCTGGACGGTCTTGAGCTCGTCGGTGCCGCGGCCGTCGCCGACCCGGGGCAGCTCCCCGGTGGTCGGGTGCGCCGGGTCGCCGTACCGCGGTCCCCAGTTGTCGCTCACGGGACTCCCTAGTTCTCGATGGTCGAGAGGATCCTGTCGCGGTGGCCTTCGAGGTTCTCGATCTCGGCCTGCTGCACCGTGATCGTGCGCTGCGCCGCGTCCGCGACCAGCGCGTTGTCGGTCAGGTCCAGCGCGGCCTTCGCCATGTCGACCCCGCCGATGTGGTGGTCGATCATGAGGTTCGCGAACATGACGTCCGCGTCGGTCCCGGTCGTGGTCTTGAACTCGGCCATCTGGTCGTCGGTGGCCATGCCCGGCATGAGCCCGCTGGCCTCCGAGTCGTGGGCGTGCTCCTCGCCCGCCCAGGCCATCGGTTCGCCGCTGGACAGCTGCACGCCCCACTGGCGCAGCCAGGTGCGGTACATGCCCATCTCGGCGCTCTGCGCGGTGGCGATGTCGTACGCGACGGACTTCATGGTCTCGTCGGAGCCGTTCTGCCACTCGTACATGGCCATGTCGACGGCCTGCTGGTGGTGCGTGATCATGTCGCGGGCGAAGCCCGCCTCGACCGAGTCGTTCCCGGGGCCGGAGGTGCCGACCACCCAGCCGACCGCGCCGCCCGCGGCGAGCATGAGCACTGCGGTGATCGCGATGAGCACCGCGGGCCTGCGCCACAAGCCGGTCATTCGTCCTCCTCAAGCGGGCGCCCCTGCGGAGCGCCCGCGCCTCCGTGATGCCTAACGAGCGTCGGCCCGAAAGGTTCGCCCGCGTCAGCCCGTGGGCATCTGGGCGGCGTCCTCGACGGTGGTCGAGACCCCGCCGGAGCAGACCGCGTTCGCCTCGGCCGTGTTGTCGGCGTTCTGGATGTAGTAGTCCAGGAACTCGTCGATCTTCGGGTCGTTCAGGTCGTCGGTCTGGTACTGCACGCCCCACGCCTGGAGCGAGACCGCCGTGCCGAGGCCCGGGTAGGGGCTCATGAGCGTGTAGTCGCGGCCGGTGATCTTCTCCGACAGGTCGGAGATGCCGTCGCCGTCGACCAGCGCCGGGTCGTAGGTCAGCCACACCGCGCCGTGTTCGAGGGAGTGGACGGCGTTGCCGTCGAGGATCGCGGCGGCGTACACCGAGCCGGTGCAGGTCTGCCACTGGCCGAGGTGGTTGCCGCCCGCGGGCGGGGTGACGTCGTAGACGGGGGTGTCGTTCGTGGTGTCCTCGTCGGCGTCGATGTGGTTCTGCTGGACCACCCACGGGTTGTCCAGGTCCTCCTCTGTGATGTCGCCGTCGGACAGCGCCGCGGAGACCTCCGAGTAGTTCGCGTAGTCGCCGTAGAAGTCGGTGACGCCTTCCGGCGGCTGGCTCCGGTCCCAGACCACGAACACGGCGGCGCCGATCAGGCCGAGCGCGACCACGCCCACGCCGCTGAACGTGAGGATCATGCCCCACGGCTTCGGCTGCTTCACCTGGACGGCGCGCCCCTTGCGGGACGCGGGCCCGGACTTGGCGTCCTTCTTGGCGGAGGCGTTGTCGAAGGCGCTCTTGGAAGAGCTCTTGGTGTCGGCATCCTTGGCGGGGGCCTTGGCGGCGCCCTTCCCGGTGCCTTTGCCAGTGCTGCCCTTGCCGGCGCTCTTGGTGGCGGTTTGCTTCTTCGTAGCCATATCGCGGGGCGTGCCTCTTCGTCGACGACGGGTGGAGCCGGAGCGGCACCGGGGGAGGGCCCGGCATGAACACCACTCGCGTAGGCCACCTTACCCGGTCGGGCCAGGCGGGTTCTTCAGAGCACAGTCCCTAGGCCCGACCGGTCCGCGGCCGTCTAGTCCGCGGCCGTCGTGTTCACGCCGCCCGCGCACGTCGCCATCGCCTCCGGGTTGAACCGGTCGTTGAGGACGTACTCGTCCAGATAGTCCTCGATCGCCTGGTCGGCCGGGTCGTCGGTCTGGTACCGGTTCCCCCACGACTGGAGCGACACCGCCACGCCCTGGCCCGGGTACGGGCTCATGAGGGAGTAGTCGCGGCCCTGGATCAGCAGGGCCAGCGCGTCGATGGACGCCTGCTCGACCAGCTCGGGGTCGTAGGTCAGCCACACCGCGCCGTGTTCGAGCGAGTGGACGGCGTGCCCGTCGACCAGCGGCGCGTCGTAGACCGTGCCGGTGCACGTCTGCCACTGGCCGAGGTGGTCCCCGCCGACCGGCGGCTGGATCTCGTACACCGGCGGCTGCCCGTCCCACCCGTTCTGGGCGTCCACGTGGTCCTGCTGCACCACGAACGGGTACTCCAGGTCCTCCGCGGTGACCTCGCCGTCCTGGATCGCGGCGATGACCGTGACGAAGTCGCCGTACTCGCCGTAGTAGTTCTCGACGCCCTCGATGTCGGCCGGCGCGCCGTCCTGCTGCGTGCCGGGGTCGGCCGCGGCGCCGCCGTCCGCGGAGGGATCGGGGGAGGGAGTGCAGGCGGCGAGGGCCGCCAGGGCGAGAAGGGGGGCTATCGCGGCCGAGCGGTTGCGAAGCTTGCGCATGTTCGGGAGCCTTCCGTAGGAGTTGCCAATGAGCAACCTACCTGTGCAGGCCACACCGGCCTTTATCACTCGCGGGTGGCGAACGCGGGAGTCTACGATTGCCGGGTGACTCCTGAGACGCTCGCAGAGAAAGTGCTGTCCGCTACGCGCGAAGCCTTCGAGGCCCTCGGCCTCGACGCCGCCGTACTGCCCGTTCAGACGGCGGTGGAGCGACCCAGGGACCCCAAGCACGGCGACTACGCCTCCAACATCGCGCTCCAGACCGCGAAGAAGGCCGGGACGAACCCGCGCGCCCTCGCCGAGAAGATCACCGAGATCCTCGCGGCGACCGACGGTGTCGCCAAGGTCGACATCGCCGGGCCCGGCTTCCTGAACATCAGCCTCGACGCGGCCGCCGCGGGCGAGATCGCCGGGAAGGTCGTCGCCGCGGGCGACTCCTACGGCACCAACAACTCCATGGAGGGCGTCTACGCCAACCTGGAGTTCGTGTCCGCGAACCCGACCGGTCCCATCCACGCGGGCGGCACCCGCTGGGCCGCCATGGGCGACGCCCTCGCCCGGGTCATGCGCGCCTCCGGCGCGAAGCTCACCTCCGAGTACTACGTGAACGACGCCGGCGCCCAGATCGACCACTTCGCGAACTCGCTGCTGGCCCGCGCCAAGGGCGAGCCGACCCCCGAGAACGGCTACGTCGGCGCCTACATCGACGAGATCGCCGCCGACGTGCTCAAGGCCCGGCCCGACGCGCTCACCGCGCCCGAGCCGATCGAGGTCTTCCGGACCGTCGGCCTCGAACTCATGCTCAACGACATCAAGCAGACCCTCGCCGACTTCGGCACGCACTTCGACGTGTTCTTCAGCGAGAAGGGCCTGCACGACCGCGGCGAGATCGACACCGCCGTCCAGCGCCTGACCGACCTCGGCCACGTCTACGAGGCCGACGGCGCGGTCTGGCTGCGCACCACCGAGTTCGGCGACGACAAGGACCGGGTCCTCAAGAACTCGCGGGGCGCTTGGACCTACTTCGCCTCCGACTGCGCCTACTACCTCGACAAGCGCGAGCGCGGCTTCGAGAAGCTCGTGTTCATGCTCGGGGCGGACCACCACGGCTACGTCGGCCGCATGCAGGCGATCAGCCGGGCCTTCGGCGACGAGCCGGGCACGATGGAGATCCTCATCGGCCAGTTCGTGAACCTGCTGAAGAACGGCGAGCCGATCCGGCTGTCCAAGCGGGCCGGGAACATGATCACGCTCAACGACGTGGTCGAGGCCGTCGGCGTTGACGCCGCCCGCTACGCGCTCACCCGCTACTCCGCCGACTCGATGATCGACCTCGACATCGACCTGTGGACCAAGCACGGCAACGAGAACCCGGTCTATTACGTCCAGTACGCGCACTCGCGGACCCACGGCGTCCTGCGGACCGCGCGCGACCGCGGCCTGCAGCTCGGCGACGGCTACGACGCCTCTCTGCTCGACAAGCCGCAGGAGTCCGACCTGCTCAAGGCCCTCGCCGAGTTCCCGGCCGTCGTTGCGACCGCCGCCGAGTTGCGCGAGCCGCACCGGGTCGCCCGCTACGCCGAGGAGCTGGCCGGGGCCTGGCACCGATTCCAGAACAGCGACAGCCAGATCGTGCAGCGGGTCGGCGAGGAGCCCGGACCGGTCAACGTCGCCCGCCTGTGGCTGACCGAGTCCTCGCGCATCGTCCTCGTCAACGCGCTCGGCATGCTCGGCGTCTCGGCCCCGGAGCGCATGTAATGACGCGCACCCACGAAGCCGGTGCGATGCACGGCGACTACGCCTCCCTGCGCCCCGCCTGGCTCGGCGTGCCCGAGGACGTGAACGCGATCCTCCCGCAGCTGTGGTCGCAGAACGTCGAGCGCGCCGCCGGGGTGCTGCACATCGGCGGCCTCTCGGTCGAGAAGCTCGCCGCCGAGTTCGGCACGCCCGCGTACGTCTTCGACGAGGACGACTTCCGGGCGCGCTGCCGCGCCTGGACCGAGGCGTTCGCCGGCGCCGACGTCTTCTACGCCTCCAAGGCGTTCTGCTCCAAGGCCGTGCTGCGCGCCGCCGCCGAAGAAGGCCTGTCGGTCGACGTGTGCACCGCGGGCGAACTCGCCGTGGCCCTCGCCGCCGGGGTCGACCCGGCCCGGCTGGGCCTGCACGGGAACAACAAGTCCCTCGCGGAGCTGCACCAGGCCGTGGAGATCGGCATCGGGCGGATCGTCGTCGACTCGTTCCAGGAGATCGAGCGCATCGAGGCGATCTCGCAGGAGCTCGGCAGGCGCGCGAACGTGATGGTCCGCGTGAACGTCGGCGTCGAGGCCCACACCCACGAGTACATCGCCACCGCGCACGAGGACCAGAAGTTCGGCTTCTCCCTCACCGGCGGCGACGCGTACGAGGCGGCCCGCCGGGTCGTCCACGCCGGGCACCTGAACCTGCTGGGCCTGCACTCGCACATCGGTTCGCAGATCTTCGACACCGCCGCGTTCGAGGTCTCGGCCGCGCGCGTCGCGCGCCTCCAGGCGCAGCTCCAGACCGACCTCGGGATCACGCTCGAAGAGCTCGACCTCGGCGGCGGCTTCGGCATGGCGTACACGACGCAGGACGACCCGCAGCCGCCCGAGGTCATCGCCGCTTCTTTGCGGCGGATCGTCGAGCACGAGTGCGCGGGCGCCGGGATCGACGTCCCGCGCCTGTCGATCGAGCCCGGCCGCAGCCTCATCGGCCCGGCGATGTTCACGCTGTACGAGGTCGGCACGGTCAAGCCCGTGACGCTCTCGGGCGGCGCCTCGCGCCTATACGTGTCGGTCGACGGCGGCATCAGCGACAACATCCGGACCGCGCTCTACGACGCCACCTATTCGGCGACGCTCGCCTCGCGTTCGTCCTCCGCGACGCCCGCGCTCGCCCGCGTTGTGGGAAAGCATTGCGAATCCGGCGACATTGTTGTTAAAGATGAATTCCTCCCGGCGGACGTCGCGCCGGGGGACCTGCTCGCGGTCCCGGGGACCGGCGCCTACTGCCGCTCCATGGGCTCGAACTACAACCACGTGCCGCGCCCGCCGGTCGTGGCCGTCCGCGACGGCCAGGCCCGGGTGATCCTGGCACGCGAGACCGTCGACGACCTGCTGCGTCTCGACGTCGGCTAGCCCGGGCGCACCGCACATGCGCCAACCCAGAGAAAGAGGACACCAGCGATGAAACTCGCGCTACTCGGATGCGGCACCGTCGGCAGTGAAGTCGTCCGCCTCATGCGAACGCGCGGGGAGGAGCTGGCGGCCCGGGTGGGCGAGCCGGTCGAGATCGTCGGGATCGCCGTGCGCCGCCTCGACCGGGACCGCTCGCACTTGCCGGTGCCCAAGGAGCTGTTCACCAACGACGCTTTGAGCCTCGTCAAGCGCGAGGACGTCGACATCGTCGTGGAGGTCGCCGGCGGCATCGAGCCGGCCCGCACCTGGATCACCACCGCCCTCGGCGAGGGCAAGTCGGTCGTGACCGCCAACAAGGCCCTGCTCGCCGAGGACGGCCCGTCCCTGTCGGCAGCGGCGAAGGCCGGCGGCGCGGACCTGTACTACGAGGCCGCCGCCGCGGCCGCGATCCCGCTCATGCGCCCGCTGCGCGAGTCGCTCCACGGCGACACGATCAACCGGGTCCTGGGGATCGTCAACGGCACCACGAACTACATCCTCAGCAAGATGTCGCAGACCGGCGCCTCGTTCGAGGAGGCCCTCGGCGAGGCCACCGAGCTCGGGTACGCCGAGGCCGACCCGACCGCCGACGTCGACAACTACGACGCCGCCGCGAAGGCCGCGCTCATCGCCTCGCTCGCGTTCCACACGCACATCGACCTCGGCGAGGTCTACCGCGAGGGCATCCGCGGCGTCTCGGCCGCCGACATCGCCTCCGCCGCGGCCGAGGGCCGCGTCGTCAAGCCGCTGTGCATCGCGACCCGGGAGGCCGACGGCGTGTCCGTGCGCGTCCACCCGGCGATGATCCCGCGCAGCCACCCGCTCGCGAACGTCAACGGCGCCTACAACGCCGTGTTCGTCGAGGCCGAGTCCGCCGGCCGCCTCATGTTCTACGGAGCGGGAGCGGGCGGCACCGAGACCGCGTCGGCCGTGCTCGGCGATATCGTGGCCGTGGCGCGCAACAAGCGCGGCGGGATCACCGCGTTCCCGCCCGAGGCCGCCTACCAGGACCTGCCGGTGAAACCCATCGGCGAGGCCCGCACCCGCTACCACGTCAGCCTCGACGTAGTGGACGAGCCCGGCGTGCTCGCCCGCGTGGCGGCCACCTTCGCCCACCACGGCGTCAGCCTCGCCACCGTCCACCAGTCCGGCCGCGGCGACGACGCCCAGCTGGTGGTGGTCACCCACACGGCCGCCGACAAGCAGTTGTCGGACACCGTTGACGAACTGTCGCAGCTGACGTCGGTGCACCAGGTCACCAGCGTCATGCGCGTCGAAGGAGAATAGGACGCCATGTCCAGCTCTGCCATGCGCCCCGGGTGGCGCGGCCTGATCGAGGAGTTCCGCGACCGGCTCCCCGTCTCCAGCGCCACCCCCGTCGTGACCCTGCAGGAGGGCGGCACGCCGCTCCTGCCCGCGCCGTCGCTGTCGGCCCGCACCGGCTGCGACGTGTACCTCAAGATCGAGGGCCTCAACCCGACCGGGTCCTTCAAGGACCGCGGCATGACGCTCGCGGTCTCCAAGGCCGTCGAGGACGGCTCGAAGGCCGTCATCTGCGCCTCCACCGGCAACACGTCCGCGTCGGCCGCGGCCTACGCCGCGCGCGCCGGGATCACCTGCGCGGTGCTCATCCCGGCCGGGAAGATCGCCCTCGGCAAGCTCGCCCAGGCGCTCGTCCACGGCGCCAAGGTCCTCCAGGTCGACGGGAACTTCGACGACTGCCTCTCCATCGCCGACAAGCTCGCGATCGAGTACCCGGTCACGCTCGTCAACCACCTGAACTACAACCGCATCCTCGGGCAGAAGACCGCCGCGTACGAGGTCGTGCAGGTCCTCGGCGACGCCCCGGACATCCACTGCCTGCCGGTCGGCAACGCCGGGAACATCACCGCGTACTGGCTGGGCTACAACGAGGACCACGCCGCGGGCGCCGCCACGAAGCTGCCGCGGATGCTCGGCGTCCAGGCCGCCGGGTCGGCCCCGATCGTCGACGGCCGCGTCGTCGAGCACCCGCAGACCATCGCCACCGCGATCCGCATCGGCAACCCCGCGTCCTGGACCAAGGCCCTCGACGCGAAGAAGGAGTCGAACGGCGACATCATCGCCGCCACCGACCGCGAGATCCACGCCGCGTACATGCTCCTGGCCCGCTCCGAAGGCGTCTTCGTCGAACTCGCCTCCGCCGCATCGGTCGCGGGCCTCCTCAAGCAGACCGAGGCCGGCTGGGTCGAGAAGGGGCAGACCATCGTCTGCACCGTCACCGGCAACGGGCTCAAGGACCCCGACTGGGCCGTCTCCACCGCGCCGCAGCCGCACACCGTCCCGGTCGACGTGCTCAAGACCGCGACGGCGCTGGGACTCTAATTGGGCTCCTTCACTCCACAAACTTACGGCTCCGCAGGCGTCGCCGCGACCAGCGGACCCAGGGCGACGGTCCGCGTCCCCGCCACGTCCGCGAATCTCGGGCCCGGCTTCGACTCGCTCGGCCTCGCCCTCGACCTGTGCGACGAGGTCACCGCCGAGGCGACCAGCGGCACCGCGATCACCGTCGAGGTCGACGGCGAGGGCGCCGGCACCGTCCCCGGCGACGAGCGCCACCTCGTCGCCGCCTCGATGCTCCGCACGTTCAAGCACCTCGACCTCGCCGCACCGGGCCTGAAGCTCAAGTGCCGCAACAGGATTCCGCACGCGCGCGGTCTCGGCTCCTCGTCGGCGGCGATCGTGGCGGGCATCATGCTCGCCGACGCGCTCGCAGGCGCCGGCATGACGCGGGGCCAGAAGCTGGCGCTCGCCGGGGAGATCGAGGGCCACCCGGACAACGTCGCCCCGTGCCTGCTGGGCGGCTTCACCATCGCGTACTCCACTGAGGACGGTGCGAAGGCGGTCGCGCTCGACCCGTCGCCGCGCATCCACCCGTGGGTCTACATCCCGCAGACCAAGGGCCTCACCTCGGTCGCCCGCGCCGCTCTCCCCGACAAGGTCGCGTACGCCGACGCGGTGTTCAACCTCTCCCGCGCTGCCCTGCTCGTCGCGGCCGTCTCGCGCCAGCCCTCGCGGCTGTTCGAGGCCACCGACGACCGCCTCCACCAGCGGTTCCGCGCCGCGGGAATGCCCGAGAGCACGCGCTTGTTGAACCAGTTGCGCACCGCCGGGATCGCCGCGGCGATCTCGGGAGCGGGGCCGACCGTGCTCGCGCTGGCGGTCGACGGCGCCGAAGTCCCTGAAGCCCCTTCGGGCTTCACGGCGAGGCGCCTCCAAGTCGCCGACGGCGCATCGCAGGTCGCAACCGCCGCAAACGAGTGATCCTCGGGTCCGTTGTTGAGAATGGCAAGAGTGCGCTACTATTCCAGTTAGACGACCACCCGGTGTCGTGACTGCTCGAAGCCTTGCTTATGCTTGTGGTCACAACAGCTGCGGCGCATCCAGCGCACGCCTGATCTCTTGTTTGGGTCATCACCCTCAACCATGGATTTGTGACTTTGCATAGCTCCAGCGTGGCATGGCACGGTTTCGACGAAGGAACAGTCGCTGTCCGCATGGATCGCAATCAGCGGGGATCGGCGCCACGTGTCTCACCGTGCACGATCATTCAGCGCCAGCTCGCCGGTCACAAACCCAGAGGCGTCGCCTCGATCAGGACCGTCTGCTCAGCGGCCGGCCCAGGGGTGTTGCACCCGGTGTCAACCGTCGTCTTCCATCCGCCGCGCCCGGCAGGGCCGAGGCGGTCGAAGCGATGGCGGGACGCAGACCAGAACATCGGCATTGCGGCTATTTGAAAGACGCGGAAACTCCTCGAATCTCATTCGAAGTTCCGCCAGGGAAGGAATCCATTGAGCGACACCACCGGCACGACGTCGGACCGGATGAGCGATGCGGCGTCTGCTTCGGAAGAAACTCCGGAAGCCACGAAGCGCCGCCGGACAGGAACCGGTCTGGCCTCACTGCTGATGCCCGAGCTCCAGCAGATGGCCCAATCGCTCGGCATCACCGGCGTTGGCCGGATGCGCAAGAGCGAGCTCATCGCCGCCATCCAGGAACGGCAGGATGAGGGCTCGCAGCCCGGCGGTGCCAGCGCCGAACAGGAGGCCCCGACAGTGCCTGACTCCGAACACACACCGATCGCCGAGGGTGGTCCGCAGGCCACTGTCGACTCCACGCCGAGCGACAATGGCTCTGAGAGCGCCGATGCCAAGGGCGGCAATGCCGTTCGCCGGGCCACCCGCCCGGCCGGCCCGCCTCAGCCGCGCCGCCGCCAGGAGTCGACCGTCCAGGAGGCCGCCGACAGCAACGGGCCTTCCGAGTCGACCGCGTCCATCACGCCGTTCGACTCCGATGAGGACCGTCAGCCGCGCCGCCGCCGCACCCGTGAGAACGGGCGCGAGAACGGCCGCCGCGACGACCAGCAGCCCGAAGCCCGCGTCGAGAACCGAGAGCGCCGCAACGAGCAGCGCTCCGAGCGCCCTGAGCGCGCCGAGCGTGCCGAGCGCAACGACGACTACGACGACGACCGCGGTCCCCGCGACGGGGACGGCGAGGGCCGCCGCCGCAAGCGCCGCGACCGCTCCGACCGCCGCCAGCGCGGCGGGCGCGACGAGGTCGAGCAGCGCAGCGGCCAGCCGCAGCAGAACGACGAGCTCCTCGTCCCGGTCGCCGGCATCCTCGACATCCTCGACAACTACGCGTTCATCCGCACCACCGGCTACCTCGCCGGCCCGGACGACGTCTACGTCTCGATGTCGCAGGTCCGCAAGTACCGGCTGCGCCGCGGCGACGCCATCACCGGCGCGGTGAAGCCCACCCGCGGCGAAGAGCCCGGCAACGGCAACAGCCAGCAGGCCAAGCAGCGCCGCGAGAAGTACAACCCGCTCGTGCGCCTCGACACCGTCAACGGGATGAACCCCGAGGACGCCAAGAAGCGCGACGAGTTCTACAAGCTCACGCCGCTGTACCCGCAGGAGCGCCTGCGTCTGGAGACCGAGCCGAACGCGCTGACCACGCGGGTGATAGACCTCGTGGCCCCGATCGGCAAGGGCCAGCGCGCCCTGATCGTCTCCCCGCCCAAGGCCGGCAAGACGATGGTGCTCCAGGCGGTCGCCAACGCGATCACCACGAACAACCCCGAGTGCCACCTCATGGTGGTCCTCGCGGACGAGCGGCCCGAAGAGGTCACCGACATGCAGCGCTCGGTGAAGGGCGAGGTCATCGCCTCGACCTTCGACCGCCCGCCGTCGGACCACACCACGGTCGCCGAACTCGCGATCGAGCGCGCCAAGCGCCTCGTCGAGCTCGGCCACGACGTGGTCGTGCTCCTCGACTCGATCACCCGCCTGGCGCGCGCGTACAACAACTCGTCGCCCGCGTCCGGCCGCATCCTGTCGGGCGGCATCGACTCGACCGCGCTCTACCCGCCGAAGCGCTTCCTCGGCGCCGCGCGGAACATCGAGCACGGCGGGTCGCTGACGATCATCGGCACCGCGCTGGTCGAGACCGGCTCCATGGGCGACATGGTCATCTTCGAGGAGTTCAAGAGCACGGGCAACACCGAGCTCAAGCTGGACCGGAAGATCGCCGAGAAGCGCACGTACCCGGCCATCGACGTCCACCAGTCGAGCACCCGCAAGGACGAGCTCATGATGAGCCCCGAGGAGCAGGCGGTCATGCTGAAGCTCCGCCGGGTCCTGTCCTCGCTGGAGCCGCAGCAGGCGATCGACCTGCTCATCGACCGGTTGAAGAAGACGCAGACCAACGCCGAGTTCCTGATGTCCATCGTCAAGAGCACGCCCGGCGAGTAGCTGTGAAGTGTGAGGCCGCCCTGGTTGAGAGCGGCCTCACGCCTTACCATTGAACGCTGGTGCGCAGGTCGCACCTCGGCGAAGCTTGCGAGCCGAGCCACAAGGCAATACCTGACCAATGCCCTCCGGGGCGAAACGCGGTACCGGTTCACGGATTCTTCCGACCCGGCGACCGACATGAAAGGGAAGTCATGAAAGAGGGCATCCACCCTGAGTACGTCGTCACCGAGGTGACCTGCTCCTGCGGGAACGCGTTCACCACCCGGTCGACGGTGACCAGCGGCAAGATCCAGGCGGCGACCTGCAACAAGTGCCACCCGTTCTACACCGGCAAGCAGCGCATCCTCGACACCGGCGGTCGCGTGGCCAAGTTCAAGGCCCGCTACGCCAAGGCTGCCGAGAAGGCCCAGGCCGGCAAGTAGCTGTGCTTCGCGGCGCCCGTGTCATTCGACGCGGGCGCCGCGTTTTTCGTCTTCCATGATCGTTCGCAAGGCCCGCTTCTTAAGGAACAGAGATGACGACCGCAGCCGACAACCGCCTGGAAATGCTCATCGCCGAGTACCGCGACCTCGAAGTCCAGATGGGCGACCCCGCACTGCACGCCGACCCGGCGCAGGCCCGGCGGGTCGGCCGCCGCTACGCCGAGCTGTCCCCGATCGCCAAGACCGCCGAGGACATCGCGGCGGCCAAGGGCGACCTGGAGACCGCCGAGGAGCTCGCCAAGGAGGACTCGGACTTCGCGGAGGAGGCCGAGGGGCTTCGCAAGCGCATCCCCGAACTGGAGGAGAAGCTCGCCGAGCTGCTGGTCCCGCGCGACCCCGACGACTCCAAGGACGTCATCATCGAGATCAAGGCCGGCGCGGGCGGCGAGGAGTCCGGCCTGTTCGCCGGCGACCTCATGCGCATGTACCTGCGCTACTTCGAGCGCCAGGGCTACGCCGTGGAGACCCTCGAAATGGTCCCCACCGACCTCGGCGGCATCAAGGACTCCTCGATCGCCGTGCGCACCAAGGGGAACCCCGAAGGCGGCAACGGCGTGTGGTCGCGCATGAAGTTCGAGGGCGGCGTCCACCGCGTCCAGCGCGTGCCCGTCACCGAGTCCCAGGGCCGCGTGCACACCTCCGCGGCCGCGGTCGTGGTCATGCCCGAGGCCGAAGAGGTCGACTTCGAGCTGAACATGAACGACGTCCGCGTCGACGTGTACCGGTCCTCCGGCCCCGGCGGCCAGTCCGTCAACACCACCGACTCCGCCGTGCGCCTCACCCACGTCCCCACCGGCGTGGTCGTGACCTCGCAGAACGAGAAGAGCCAGCTCCAGAACAAGGAGGCCGCGATCAAGGTCCTGCGCGCCCGCCTCCTCGCCAAGCAGCAGGAGGAGGCCGCCGCCGCGGCCGGCGCCGCGAGGCTCCTCCAGGTGCGCACCGCCGACCGCTCCGAGCGCATCCGCACCTACAACTTCCCGCAGAACCGGCTCACCGACCACCGCATCGGCTTCACCGCGTACAACCTCGACCAGGTCATGGACGGCTCCCTCGACGAGGTCCTCGACGCCCTCGCCGCCGCCGACCGCGCCGACCGCATGGCCCGCGGGTCCGAGTGACCTGGGCCGAAGCGGTCGCCGCCGCCGCGAACCGACTCGCGGCGGCCGGGGTCGCCTCCCCCAGGGTCGACGCCGAGCTGCTCGCCGCCCACGTCTCCGGACTCAAGCGCGCCCAGCTGCTCATCGCGGACGGACCCGACGCGGCCCGCCGCGCCGAGTTCGACGCCCTCGTCGAGCGCCGCGCCACCCGCGAACCGCTCCAGCACCTCACCGGCTCCGCCGCGTTCCGCTACGGCGAACTCGCGGTCGGACCCGGCGTGTTCGTGCCCCGGCCCGAGACCGAGCTCCTCGTCGACTGGGCCCTGGAGCACCTGCCGAAAGGCGGCACCGTGATCGACGCCTGCTCCGGTTCGGGAGCCGTCGCGTACTCGATCGCCACCGAACGGCCCGACGCCCGCGTCTGGGCCGTCGAGGTCGACCCCGACGCCTTCGAATGGCTCGAATCGAACCTGGAGGGCACCGGCGCGGTCCCCGTCCTCGCCGACGCCGTCGTCCCCGGCACGCTCGCCGAACTCGACGGCCAGGTCGACCTCGTCACCGCGAACCCGCCGTACGTGCCGTTCGAGATCGAAGTCGCCCCCGAGGTCGAATTCGACCCGAGCGGGGCCGTCTACGCCGCCGAGGCCGGGCTCGCCGTCATCCAGCCGCTCACCATGCGCGCCTCGCGCTGGCTCAGGCCCGGCGGCTGGTTCGGGTTCGAGCACGACGACACCCACGGCACCGTCGCCCCGGAGATCCTCCGCGTCAGCGGGTTCACCGATGCCGAGGACCACCACGA
Source organism: Glycomyces dulcitolivorans (assembly GCF_003265355.1). Lineage (GTDB taxonomy): Bacteria > Actinomycetota > Actinomycetes > Mycobacteriales > Micromonosporaceae > Glycomyces > Glycomyces dulcitolivorans. The sequence continues at coordinate 14,911 of NZ_QFRW01000302.1, forward strand.
CCTCGCCGGCCGGCCGAGGTTCGCTACAGGAAGGCTAGGCTTGCTGCCGTGAGGCTGTTCAATTGCAGGAAGATCAAGGACCGCGCCACCGGCATCAAGTCCGCCGCGCGCGCCGTCACCGGCGGCCGCCTGGTCGTCATCCCCACCGACACCGTCTACGGGATCGGCTGTGACGCGTTCAACCACGCCGCCGTGAAGGCGCTCCTCGCCGCCAAGGGCCGCGGGCGCGACATGGCCCCGCCGGTCCTCATCGGCTCGAAGCGCGCCCTCGACGGCATCGCCTCCGACATCCCCGACTCCGCCAAGGAGCTCATCGAGGCGTTCTGGCCCGGCCCGCTCACCGTGGTCGTGCCCTACACCCCGACCCTGACCTGGGACCTCGGCGACACCGACGGCACCGTCGCGGTCCGCATGCCGCTGCACCCGCTCGCGCTCGAACTGCTCAAGGAGACCGGCCCCATGGCCGTGTCGTCCGCGAACAAGCACGGCCAGCCCCCGGCCGAGACCGCCGCCGACGCGAAGGCCCAGCTCGGCTCCGACGTCTCCGTGTACCTGGAGGCCGGACCCAGCGAGGACAACCTGCCCTCGACCATCGTCGACTGCGTCGCGCACCCGCCGCAGGTCCTGCGCGAAGGCGCCCTGACGCTGGAGCAGATCCGCAAGATCGTCCCCGACACGCTCGACCGCGACGGCTACGGCCCCGGCCAGCGCCCCGAGGACCAGGAAGCGGACGAGGAGACCGAGCCGGTCGCCGACGCCGCCGAAGAGAAGACCGACGAGGAGACCTCGGCGTGAGCAGCCCGTTCTCGGTCCTGCACGTGTGCACCGGCAACATCTGCCGGTCGCCGATGTCCGAGCGCATCCTCGACGGGCTCACCGGCGACGGCGTGTTCAACCACGGCGCCGGGACCTCCGCGTGGCACGAGGGGGACGACATGCAGCCGTTCTCCGCGCGCGAACTGGAGGACCGCGGCTACGAGCCCGCCGGGCACGGCGCCCGGCACCTCACCCGCGCCCAGATCGAGGCCTCCGACCTGATCCTGGTCGCCACCACCGGGCACCTCGACTTCGTCGGCGAGTCCTACCCCGAGGCCTCCGGCAAGACGTTCCTCGTCCGCACCTTCGGGCGCATCGCCGCCGACGTCGCCGGCGAGCTGCCCGAAGGCGACGTGCACGAGCGCGGCAAGGCGCTCGTGGCGCTGGCCGAGCTGCGCCGCGACGACTACGAGGCGGCCGACCTGGACGACCCGTGGGGGATGAGCCGCACCGAGTACGCGCGGATCGCCGACCAGCTGGAGGCCGCGCTCAAGCCCGTCGCGGCCGCCCTCGAAGGGGACGCGTGAAGACCGCCAGAGGGTTCCTGAAGCCGTGCTTCGCCGTCGCGGGGATCGCGGCGGTCGTCGCGGCGGTGGCCGGCTGGATCGCCGCCGGGGGGACCGGGGCGTGGGCGGCTCCGGCAGGAGTAGCGTTGGCCGCCTTGGGTTTCGCAGGCTCGGTGCAGGCGGTCGCCGCAGCCGAGAAGATTGACCTGCGTCTCACTCTGCCTATGGCTTTGATCACATATGCGGTGAAGCTGTCGATCGCGTTCATTGCATTGTGGACGGTCCAATCGACGGTCCCCGATGCCCTCCTCCCCTTCGCCTGCGGGATCGTCGGCGGAGCGGTCGCGTGGCTCGCGACCCAGGCTGTCTGGGCTTATAAGGCGAAGATCCCGTACATCGAACTGAACCAGGGTTCTTGACGCGTTCTTGACGCCTCCACCACCGCGACACGCGGTGTTTCTTGGAGGTTGACAATTCCGCACCGATGGCGCTCATCTCAGCGAACCCGCTGGGCAGTTCCTGCGTAGTAGCTGTTAGAGTTCATTCCGACATGGCCGACATGGAACCCCCCGAACGCAAGCCCCAGCCTGACGGTTCTGACATGGGCTGGCGCGCTCTGGGATATCTGCTGTCCGGGATCATCGTCTGGGGTGGTCTCGGATATCTCGTCGACCTGTGGCTCGGACTGCCCAAAGTCGGGCTCCTGGTAGGGATGCTAGTCGGTGCTGGAGCGGGAATGTACCTGCTCATCAAGCAGATGTCGCCGTAGTTTTGACCGACACTGACTGAGAGGCGTGGCTCGCGTGACCGACTCAGCCATCGTGCTGGCCGAAGGGGAGTCCCACTTCCCGCCCGGTATCCACAGCTTTGACTTTGCCGACTGGTTCTCCGGGCTCACCGGAACCGCGCTCGCCCACGTGTTCACCACGATCACGCTCGGCGTCTGGTTGACGGTCGCCATTCTCGTCGTCTTCTTCCTGTGGGCCTACCGCAAGCCGCAGATCGTTCCCACCAAGAAGCAGTGGATGGCCGAATCGGCTTACGGCTTCATTCGGAACACCGTCGCCATCGACCTGATGGGCAAGAAGGACGGCGTGCGCTTCGCCCCGTACCTCGCGACGCTGTTCCTGTTCATCGTCCTGATGAACTTCTGGGCCATCGTGCCCGGCATCCAGATCTCCCCGAACGCGCACATCGCGTTCCCGCTGATGCTGGCGGTCCTCTCCTGGATCATGTACGTCTGGGTCGGCATCAAGACCCACGGCCTCGTCAAGTGGCTGAAGATCACCGTGGTGCCCCCGGGCGCCCCGCTGTTCATCTACCCGCTGCTGATCCCGATCGAGATCCTCCAGAACATCATCCTGCGGCCCGTCACGCTCGCCCTGCGGCTGTTCGCGAACATGTTCGCCGGCCACCTCATCCTGCTGGTGTTCATCCTCGGCGGGTTCGAGATGCTGAACTCCAGCAACTTCTTCATCCAGGGCCTGTCGATCTTCTCGTTCGGCATGGGCATCGCGATGACCATGTTCGAGCTCATCGTCATCCTGCTCCAGGCGTACGTCTTCACGCTGCTGACGGGCATGTACATCCAGGGGTCCCTCGCGGAAGAGCACTAGAAGCTCCCGAGAACTTCCACCCCTCACCCAGAGATTTCGCAATTGAACAACATCGTGCGCGTGACGGTCACGCCACGCTGACACCTAGGAGAAAGCCAGATGGAAGGCTCCGTCAACGTCATCGGTTACGGCCTCGCTGCGATCGGCCCCGGTATCGGTGTTGCCCTCATCTTCGCCGCGTGGATCACCGCCACCGCCCGCCAGCCCGAGTCGGCCGGCATCACCCGCCCGATGCTGTTCATGGGCTTCGCCCTCGTCGAGGTGCTGGCGCTGTTCGGCCTCGTTCTCGCCTTCGCCGTCGGCGGCGGCAACTAGTTAACCCTTCAAGGGAGTCATCATGATTCACGCCGCCGAAGGAGGGGCAGCCATCCTCTTCCCGATCTGGCAGGAAATGCTGGTCGGGGCGATCGCCTTCGGTCTGCTGTGCTTCGTGCTCATCAAGTTCGTCTTCCCCCGCATGGAGAAGACGTTCGAGGCACGAGTGGACGCGATCGAAGGCGGCATCGAGCGCGCTGAGCGGGCTCAAGAAGAGGCCAACCAGACGCTGGAGGAGTACCGCCGGAAGCTCGCGACCGCGCAGGAGGAGGCCGCGGCGATCCGCGACGAGGCCCGCGCGACCGCCGAGGCCGGCAAGGAGGAGATCCTCGTCTCCGCCCGCGAAGAGGCCAACCGCATCATCGCGGCCGGCCACGCCCAGGCCGAGGCCTCGCGCCAGCAGCTCATCCGCGAGCTGCGCAGCGAGGTCGGCAACCTGGCCGTGGACCTGGCCGGGAAGATCATCGGCCAGCGCCTCGCCGGCGACGCAGACACGACCGCGACCGTCGACCAGTTCCTGGCGGAGATCGCGGACGAGACGGCCGAGACGAGCGGAGCGCGCTGATGTCGACGACTGGACGCGAAAGCATCGAGGCCGGCCGTGTCGTGCTGGAGGCGGCCGCCTCCAGCGCCTCGGCCGAGCAGCTCACCGAGTGCGGCGATCAGCTGCTGGGAGTGACGCGGTTCCTCGTCGACCAGCCTCGGCTGCGTCGCGCCCTGTCCGACCCCGCCCGCGAGGCGGGCGACCGCGAGGGCCTGTTCCGCGGGCTCCTCGGCGGTCAAGTCGGCGACATCGCCGCTGACGCGGTCGCGGCGCTCGTGCGCGGCCGCTGGCCCCGCCCGTCCGAACTCGTGGACGGCACCGAGCAGCTCGGCGTCGAGGCGCTGCTGCTCGCGGCCGGCAAGGACGGCAGCCTGGCGAACGTCGAGGACGAGCTGTTCCGCTTCGGACGGCTCGTCGACGGCGACGCCGAGCTGGCCGCGGTCCTCGGCGCCTCCGGCTCCGACCCCAAGGGCCGGGCCGCGCTGACCGAGCAGCTGCTCGCCGGCAAGGCCGAGCCGGTGACGGTGAAGCTCGCGGCCGCCTCATGCCACGGCATCGGCGGGCGCAGCTTCCACGCCTCGCTGGCCTACCTGGTCGAGACCGCCGCGGCGGCCCGCGACGAGTCCGTGGCCTACGTGACCGTGGCCAGGCCGCTCGACGAGAACGGCGAGCGCCAGCTCGGCGCCAAGCTCACCCTCGTCTACGGCCGCCCGGTGGCGCTCAAGGTCACCGTCGACCCCGCGATCGTCGGGGGCATCCGGGTGCAAGTCGGCTCGGACCTGTGGGACGGTTCCGTCTCGCGCCGCCTCGACGAAGCCCGCCAAGCCTTGGCCGGACGTTGATCCAGCCGGTAGCAACAGAAAGGGAAACGTTCAGATGGCTGAATTGACCATCTCCTCTGACGAGATCCGCAACGCGCTCGACGCGTACGTCTCGTCGTACCGGCCGGAGATCACCCGCGAAGAGGTCGGTACCGTCACCAGCGCCGGCGACGGCATCGCCGTCGTCGAGGGCCTGCCCTCCGTCATGGCCTCCGAGCTCCTGGAGTTCGAGGGCGGCGTCATGGGCCTCGCTCTGAACCTCGACGTGCGCGAGATCGGCGCCGTGCTCCTCGGCGACCCGACCAAGGTCGGCGAGGGCCAGCCCGTCAAGCGGACCGGCAAGGTCCTCTCGGTGCCGGTCGGCGACAAGTTCCTGGGCCGCGTCGTCGACGCCCTGGGCAACCCCATCGACGACCTCGGCCCGATCGAGGCCGAGGGCGAGCGCGAGCTCGAAGCCCAGGCCCCGAACGTCATCAACCGCCAGTCGGTGTTCGAGCCGGTCGAGACCGGCATCAAGGCCATCGACGCGATGACCCCCATCGGCCGCGGCCAGCGCCAGCTGATCATCGGCGACCGCAAGACCGGCAAGACGCAGGTCGCGATCGACACGATCATCAACCAGCGCGCGAACTGGGAGTCCGGCGACCCGAACAAGCAGCTGCGCTGCATCTACGTCGCGGTCGGCCAGAAGGGCTCCACCGTCGCGGGCATCAAGGGCATGCTCGAAGAGCACGGGGCGATGGAGTACACCACCATCGTCGCGGCGAATGCCGACGAGCCGGCGGGCTTGAAGTACCTGGCCCCCTACACCGGTTCGGCCATCGGCCAGCACTGGATGTACGGCGGCAAGCACGTCCTCATCGTCTTCGACGACCTGTCGAAGCAGGCCGAGGCGTACCGCACCGTGTCGCTGCTGCTGCGTCGTCCCCCGGGCCGCGAGGCCTTCCCCGGCGACGTCTTCTACCTGCACTCCCGTCTGCTGGAGCGCTGCGCGAAGCTGTCGGACGAGCTGGGCGGCGGCTCGATGACCGGTCTGCCGATCATCGAGACCAAGGCCGGCGACATCTCGCAGTTCATCCCGACCAACGTCATCTCGATCACCGACGGCCAGGTCTACCTCGAAGAGGGCCTGTTCAACTCGGGCGTGCGCCCGGCGATCAACGTCGGCACCTCGGTGTCGCGTGTCGGCGGCGCCGCGCAGACCAAGGGCATGCGCTCCGTCGCGGGCTCCCTGCGTCTGGACCTGGCCCAGTACCGCGACCTGGAGGCGTTCGCCGCCTTCGCGTCCGACCTGGACGCCGCGTCGCGCGCGCAGCTGGACCGCGGTCTGCGCATGGTCGAGCTCCTCAAGCAGGGTGTGGCCGCGCCGTACCCGATGGGCGAGGAGACCATCTCGATCTGGGCCGGGACCGCCGGCGAGCTCGACGACATCCCCGTCGGGGAGGTGCGCCGGTTCGAGAGCGAGTTCCTGACCTACATGCGCGCCAACCACAAGGACGTCGTCGCCCAGCTCAACGCGGGCAAGGACAAGGTCTCGGGCGACATCGAGGACACCCTCAAGCGCGCCGTCGCCAAGTTCAAGCAGATGTTCAAGGCCAACGTCGACGACCTGCACGTGACCGACATCGCCGAGGACGCCCTTGAGGGCGACGTCGACGTCGAGACCGTCAAGCGCGTCAAGAAGGGTTAGCCATGTCAGCGCAGCTTCGTACCTTGCGTAAGCGGCTGAAGTCGACCCAGTCCATCAAGAAGATCACCAAGGCGCAGGAGCTGGTCGCCACCAGCCGGATCTCCAGGGCGCAGGAGCGGGTCGCGGCTTCACTGCCGTACGCGCGGGCGATGACGAGCGTGATGACGTCTCTGGCGTCGAACGCGTCGATCAACCACCCGCTGCTCCAGCCGCGGGCGAACGTCCGCCGCGCGGGCGTGCTCGTGGTCACTGCCGACAAGGGGATGTGCGGCGCGTACAACGCGAACGCCATCCGCACCGCCGAGCAGCTGATCACGCGCCTGTCCGAGGAGGGCAAGGTCCCGGTCCTGTACGTGGTCGGCCGCAAAGGCGTGGACTACTACCGGTTCCGCTCCCGCGCGATCCAGCAGTCGTGGACCGGGTTCTCCCAGCTCCCGAAGGTCTCGGACGCGCAGGAGATCACCCGGACGCTGCTCGCGGCGTTCATGTCCGGCGCCGACGACGATGGTGACGACGCGGGTGCCGACGGTATCCTTGGGGTCGACGAGCTGCACATCGTCCACACCAAGTTCGTCTCGCTGCTGACGCAGACCCCCGAGCCGCGGCAACTGGCTCCCCTCGAAGTCGAAGAGGTGGAGGAAGAGGAGCTCGACGAGCACATCCTCCTCCCGGACTACGAGTTCGAGCCGAACCCGGAGGCGCTGCTCGACGCGCTGCTGCCGAAGTATCTGACGACCCGCATCTACGCGGCGTTGATCGATTCGGCGGCGAGTGAACTGGCGTCCAAGCGCCGGGCCATGAAGGCGGCTTCGGACAATGCCGATGAATTGATCAAGACCCTGCGGCGGAGCGCGAACGCGGCGCGGCAGGCGGCGATCACGCAGGAGATCAGCGAAATCGTGGGCGGGGCCAGTGCCCTTTCCGCCGCAGGAAGAGAGTAACGATGACTGACACCCAAGGAGTGGGGCGCGTCGTACGGGTCATCGGGCCCGTCGTCGACGTCGAGTTCCCGCGAAACGCCATCCCGGCGATCTTCAACGCACTCCACGTTGACGTGACCTACGGCGAGAGCCCGAAGACGCTGACCCTGGAAGTGGCCCAGCACCTGGGCGACAGCCAGATCCGCGGCATCTGCATGGCGCCGACGGACGGCCTCGTCCGCGGCGCCGAGGTCCGCGACACCGGTTCGCAGATCAAGGTGCCCGTCGGCGACGGCATCAAGGGCAAGGTCTTCAACGTCCTCGGCGAGTGCCTGAACCTCGAAGAGGGCCAGACGCTCGAAGCCGACGACTACTGGGAGATCCACCGCCACGCCCCGGCGTTCGCGCAGCTGGAGCCGAAGACCGAGATGCTGGAGACCGGCATCAAGGCCATCGACCTGCTCGCCCCGTACGTCAAGGGCGGCAAGATCGGCCTGTTCGGCGGCGCCGGCGTGGGCAAGACGGTGCTCATCCAGGAGATGATCATCCGCGTCGCCCAGAACTTCGGCGGTTCGTCGGTGTTCGCCGGTGTCGGCGAGCGCACCCGTGAGGGCAACGACCTCATCGCCGAAATGGCCGAGGCCGGGGTTCTGGAGAAGACCTCGCTGGTCTACGGCCAGATGGACGAGCCGCCGGGCGTGCGTCTGCGCGTCGCCCTGTCGGCCCTGACGATGGCCGAGTACTTCCGCGACGTCAAGAACCAGGAGGTGCTGCTCTTCATCGACAACATCTTCCGGTTCACGCAGGCCGGTTCGGAGACCTCCGCGCTGCTGGGCCGCATGCCCTCGGCCGTGGGCTACCAGCCGACCCTCGCCGACGAGATGGGCGAGCTCCAGGAGCGCATCACCTCGCTGCGCGGCAAGGCCATCACCTCGATGCAGGCCGTGTACGTCCCCGCGGACGACTACACCGACCCGGCGCCGTTCACCGCGTTCACGCACCTTGACGCGACGACGAACCTGGAGCGGAAGATCTCCGACAAGGGCATCTACCCGGCGATCGACCCGCTGGCCTCGAACTCCCGCATCCTGGAGCCCGAGGTCGTCGGCGCCGAGCACTACGCGGTCGCCTCGACGGTGAAGCAGATCCTCCAGAAGTACAACGAGCTTCAGGACATCATCGCGATCCTCGGCATGGACGAGCTGTCCGAAGAGGACCGCCTCGTCGTGGGCCGGGCGCGCCGCATCGAGCGCTTCCTGTCGCAGAACACGTTCGCGGCGAAGCAGTTCACCGGCGTCGAGGGCTCGTTCGTCCCCGTCAAGGAGACGGTCGAGGCCTTCAAGAAGATCTCCGAGGGCGAGTACGACCACTTCCCCGAGCAGGCGTTCTTCATGTGCGGTGGTCTCGACGACCTGCACCGGAACGAAGAGGAGCTCCGCAAGAAGGGCTAGTCCCTCTTTGCCGCTCTAGGCGAACGGCCCCGGAACCGCGAGGTTCCGGGGCCGTTCCCTTTTGGCTTCAGATGCCGCGGCCTCTCCTGTGGAGCGCCGCCATGACCGCGGGGACGCCGACGATGCCCGCCGCTGCTGCGGCGGCGACCGCGGCGCGCGGTTCTCCCGGGTTCGCTTTCGTGGCGCGCAGGGCCCACCGCAGGGCCTCCTTGCGGTCGCCGATCGCCGCGTGCCAGCACGCGATCTGCCCGTAGACGCGGGCGGCGCCCTCGGGGCTGCCGTGGATCTCGGGGTGGCGGTCGAGGATCCACCGCAGCGAGGAGATCTTGGTGTCCCAGCGGGTCTCGAAGTGCGACCCGGCCCAGTTCACGAGCGCGTACGGGATGTCGACGTGCGCGATCGGGCGGCGCCGCGAGGCGCGCAGGAGCATGTCCCAGTCCTCGTTCTGGCTGCCGGGCGCGTCCTCGGCGACGAGCCCGAGCCCGCCCAGGAGCGCCGAGCGGCGGAACAGGAACGTCGAGGAGTGGAGCATCATCATCCGCGACCGGAGCAGGTCGACGTGGCGGACCGTGGACTTCTGCGCGAGCCGCGCGTTCCGCCTGCCGCGGTAGTCGACCTCGATCGCGGTGGTGCACAGCTCGGCCTCGGTGCCCAGGGCCGCGACCTGCGCGGCGAGCTTCCCGGGGAGCCATTCGTCGTCGTCGTCGAGGAACGCGACCAGGTCGGTCTCGACGGCGGTGATCCCGGTGTTGCGGGCCCCGGCCAGGCCGGGGGTGCGCTCGTTCCTGACCACCCGCACCGGCCGCTTGATATCGGTGCCCTCGTTGAGCTCGTCTTCGAGGCCCGGGCTCGGCTTGGCGCGGTCGAAGACCACGACGACTTCGAGTTCACCGGGGTAGAACTGGGTGAGCACGGACCGCAGGGCGGCCCGCATCTGCTGGGGGCGGTCGTGCGTCGGGATGACGACCCCGACGGAGGGCCAGTCAGTCACGGGCGCTCACCTCTTCGCGTGCCGGGTCCTCCACAGGGGCCTCATCTTCATTGAGGTACCCGTATCTGCCCAGAAGAGGCCGCGTCAGCGTCGAAACCATCCGGCGGGTGCCGTCCGAGAGGTCCTCGGTCCACGCCTCGTCGGGGAAGATCGGGATGCGCCCCACGGTGAACCGCATCGGGTTGCCCGCCGCCGAGTGGCTCGGGCCCAGGTCGGCCCAGCCGTCGCCGATGTAGTTCAGGTCCGACTCGACCAGGTCGAGCCCGCAGAACCGCGCGAGCGAGGCGATGACGCGCCTGGGGCGCTGGATGATCCGCTCGTACCTCACCCGCCGCACCGGGACCCCGCGGCGGGCCAGGAGGCTGAACGCGGCGTTCTGCGCGTTCCACAGCATCGCGGCCTTCGCGGGGGAGTAGCGGGTCATCTGGTCGCCCGTGGGCGACTCGGGCCGGCGCACCTGCTTGGTCCACGAGTAGGCGACGCCGCGCGAGTCGCGCACGACGTGCATGACCCGCAGGTCGATCTTGGGTGACCAGCGCAGGCAGTACGCGAGCGACGCGTGCTTGGAGGAGTCGACGACGACCTGCGCCCGCGTGTCCTTCGCGGCCGCCTCGTAGATCTTCTCGAAGTACTCGGCGTACTCGGTGACGAGCTGGTGCTGCGCGGGCGCGAGCTTCTTCGCGGCGAGCGCCGGGATGTGCCGGGTGCGGTCCACGGTGGCCTTCAGGGCGTTGAGCCGCTCGACGTCGACGTTCTCCCAGGACCCGAACGCGCGGTCGCCGATGCGCTGCCAGAACTCGCAGTGCGAGAACGTCGCCCCGCACGCGCACATCTCGTTGCCGACCAGGTCCCGCTCCCACAGGTGGGTGATCTCGCCGAGCGGGACGACCCCGGGCAGCTGCCCCAGCAGACGCTCCAGGAGCGTGGTGCCGGAGCGGCCCAGGCCCCCGATGAAGACCACTTTGACGCGGTTCTCGGACTGCTCGGACTGCTCGGCCGTTCTCCAGCTCACTGAACCCTCGCTCACCCTCGTGCTGCCGCTGATGACCCCTATAACGATCCGGGGTGGGGTCGAAGACACGCCCTGAGGCGAAAAATCCCGGAAAACCGCGCGCCGGGCTCTAGCGTCTGATGTCATGGAGCGCTTGGGCCCTGCGCGCGCCGCGAGCGCGACCGGCCGACCTACCCCACGAATCCGCTTGGGCGGCATCGGCATCGACCCGGTCACCGGGGCCGCGGCGGTCGCGCGGGTGCTGGACGCGATCGACGCCGGCCGCGGCGGGCAGATCGTCACCCCGAACGTGGACATCGTCGCCGCCGCGCGCCGCAGCCGCGAACTGCGCACGATCATCGACGCCTCCGACCTCGTCACCGCAGACGGCGCGCCCCTGGTGTGGGCGTCCCGGGTCGCCGGCACGCCGCTGCCCGAGCGCGTCGCGGGTTCGGACCTGGTGTGGAGCCTGTCAGCGGCCGCTTCCGAACGGGGCCTGCGCATCGCGCTCCTCGGCGGCACCCCCGACGGCGCCGCGCGCCCGACCGAGCGCGCCGCGCGGATCCTCGAAGCGCGCTTCCCGGGCCTGAAAGTGGTCGGCGCCTGGTGCCCGCCGATGGGCTTCGACCGCGACGAGTCGCAGTGGCGCGCCCTGGTCGAACGCGTCCAGGCCGCCGCCCCCGACCTGATCTACGTCGGACTGGGCTTCCCGAAGCAGGAGCACGTGTGCGTGCGCCTGCGGGCCGCCGTCCCCAGGGCGTGGCTCCTCGGCTGCGGCGCGAGCATCGACTTCATCGCCGGATACCGCCGCCGCGCCCCGAAGTGGATGCAGCGCACCGGCACCGAATGGCTGTTCCGGATGTGCTCCGAGCCGCGGCGCCTCGCGAGACGGTACCTGCGCGACGACCTCCCCGAAGCGCTCCGGCTCCTCGCCGAGGCCGCGAAAGAGCGCCGAAGGAGGCCCTGAAACGGCCGCTGGCCGCCGAACGGCGCCCGGCGGCCACTGTGGAACAGGTCTAGCGCCTGCGGGCGATGTAGACGACGTCCGTGGCCCACTTCGACATCGGCGAGCACAGCGCCGAGTCGGCGGCCTTCGCCGCCCAGATCCACGGCCGGCGGTAGCAGCCCTGCGTGAACATCGTGAAGCCCTGCATGCCGACCAGGTCGAACCCGTGCCGGTCGAACAGCTCCGCCATCTCCTCGTGCGACAGCTCCTGGAACCACGTGTGCGCGTCCAGGCGCCCGAACGTCTTGCGCAGGTGCCGCAGCGAGGTCGCGTTCCCGTGGTTCTCCACCAGCAGCAGACCCGCGTCGGGGTCCGGCAGCGCCATCGACGCGAAGTCCATGAGCTGGTCGCGCAGGTGCAGGTCCACGTTGAGGACGAACCGGAACGCCGTCACCAGGCGCGGGCGCGTCTCGTCCGGCTCCGGCACCGCCAGGCCCGGCGCCACCAGGTGCGCGTGCCCGGGCGTGCCCAGCTCGCGGCCCTTCTGGAGCATCGCCTCCGACGTGTCGTAGCCGTGCGACACCGACACCAGGCCCGCGAGCATCCGCGCGACCCTGCCCGTGCCGCAGGCGAAGTCGTGGTGCACCGGCGGCATCCCGAACGCGTGCGGCACGAAGCCGCGCAGCCAGCCCGCCTGGCGGCTCGACACGATCGACGAGAAGGTCCCCGGCGCGTACGTGCGCTCGGCGTACTTCTCAACCGCGGTCGGGTCCTGGAAGACCTCGGTGTAGTTGGCTGCCACGGTGTTCCCCTCTTAGATCCTGGTCCGGTAGCGCAGGAGCGCCACCGCCCACGCGGCGCCGGCCGCCGCCAGCGCGGCGAGCGTCCACAGCGGCCCGAACGGCGCCGCCGCCAGCGGCAGGACCCCGAACCCGAGGCCGGCCGCGAGCAG
>NZ_QFRW01000303.1 GCF_003265355.1 Glycomyces dulcitolivorans
ACGGCGGCGGCTGGCGCGGCCTCCAGAACCCGGCCCCCGCCAGCGGCCCCACCGTCGCGGGTCGCTGGTCCCTCCTGCCCGCGCCCGAACCCGACCCCACGGTCCGCGCCCACGCGCTGGCCCACACCCTCCTCGACCGGCACGGCGTGGTCACCCGCGGTGCCGTTGCGGCCGAAGGGATCGAAGGCGGCTTCGCCAAGGTCTACCGGGTGCTCTCGGCCTTCGAGGAGTCCGGGAAGGCCCGCCGCGGCTACATCGTGGACGGCCTCGGCGCGGCCCAGTTCGCCATGGAGGGCGCGGTCGACCGCCTCCGCGGCCTCGCCGCCCGCCGCGAACCGGGCCCGGCAGTGGTCCTCGCCGCCGGCGACCCGGCGAACGCCTACGGCGCCGCCCTGCCCTGGCCCGACTCCGCCTCAGGCCACAAGCCCGGCCGCAAGGCCGGGTCCCTCGTCGTCCTCGTCGGCGGCGACCTCGCCCTCTACCTCGAACGCGGCGGCAAGAGCCTCCTCGCCTGGCCCGCAACGGACCTCGCCGACGACCCGCGCCTGACCGCCGCCACCGCGGCCCTCGCCGACGCCGTCCGCGCCGGACGCACCGGCGTCCTCCACATCGAACGCGTCAACGACGCCTACGCCCCGGCCTCCCCGCTCGCCCCCGCCTTGCAGGCGGCCGGGTTCCACGCGACGCCGCAGGGCTTCCGCCTGCGCCCCTGAGCATCAGCGCAGCAGGTCGAGCTCGGCGCCCCACCCGTCGAGGACGTCGCCGTGCCCCGCGGCCCGGGCCTTCTCCTCCACTTGCACGAACAACCGCCGCTGCAACCCGACGTCGCCGGTGAGCACCTCGCTCAGCGCCTCCAACAACCGTGCGGTCTGCCAGTCCGGCAAGGGGAACCGTTCGAGCTCCCATTCGAGGTGCTTGTTGTACGGCCGCGGCCGCCGGTCCATCGCGAACAGCAGTTCCAGCAGGTATCCGAGGCTCTCGGCGGCGTCGAGCCGCGACGCGAGCAGCCGCCCGTCGCGGTGGTTCTTGACCGACCGGTAGAGCATGTTCACGTAGTCGTCGAGGCGCTCGGCCGCGAGCGCGCGCGACTCCTCCGCGCCGAGGCGCTGCGCGGCGGCCACGATCGCGGCGATGCCGCCGTCCAACCGGTCGAGCAGGACCCGCCCGCGGGCGACGGTGTACCGCCAGTACCCCGGCCCCGCCGCGGCGCGGAACCGTTCCGGCGAGAAGAACTCCAGGTCGAGCACCGAACTTCGGTACCCTTGCAGCCGTTGAAGATCGGACTCCGCTCCGTCGCCGATGACGACCCACAGGTCGTGGTCGGAGCGCTCGTTGGGGAGCCCCTCGTGCGCATGCGATCCGATGAGCAGGAGCCCGACGACCGCCGGATCCGCGATCGCGGCGCGGGTGAACCCGTCATAGGTGAGGGCGTCGTTCATCGGCGCCGTCCGATGTGCATCCAGTAGTCCTGCCTGCCGGTGTCGATCGGGAGGGGCTCCGCGCGGAACGTGTTGAGGCGGTTGAGCATGAACTCCATCGGGCCCGCCTGCGCCGTCTTCCGGTAGAAGTCGAGGGCCCACAGGCCGTTGACGACCACGAGGCACCGCAGCCGCTCCTCGATCCCGCGCTCGCCGGCCAGGAGGTCCAGGTCGTGGTCGGCTTGAATGCGGGTGCTCGGCATGACCGGGGCCCACAGGACGTACCGGGCGAGTTCCCACAGCGGGTCGCCGAACATGACCGCCTCCCAGTCGAAGACGCCCGCGATGCGGTCGCCTTCGACGGTGAAGTTGTCCGGGCCGAGGTCGCCGTGGATCAGTTTGCGGACCTCCGGCAGCCCTGCGGCGACGCCCAGCGCGGACGCGGTCAGCTCCTCGGCCAGCGCGGTATCGCCGGGATGGCCGAGGGCGTCCCAGTCCGCCGGGAGCAGCGCCCGCAGCTGCGCCGCCCACGTGGGGGCGAGCCCCTGCTCGGTGTCGGGGTCGAAGGACCCGAACCCGGTCGACCCGGCCAGGTCGACCGCGGCGATGTCCTCGATGAGCGCCCGCACGACCGGTGCCATGCGCTGCTGGTGCGCCGCATCGGATTCGGTGAGGTGCGCACCGCCGACCCGCTCGGAGACGCAGCAGTACGCGCCGTCCCCAATAGGACCGATGTGGATCACCTCGGGCACGGGCACCGGCGTGTCGCGCAGCCGCCGGGCGGCCCATGCGTCCTTGTCGAAGCCCTCGCGGCGCGGTGCGATCCGCACGACCAGGTCGCGGCCGTCGGCGCGGAACGCGAACGCCTGGGAGACCTCGCCTTCGGCGAGGGGCGTCCAGTGGCTGATGCGGCCGAGGAGGCCGCGCATCGCGTGCGCGGCCTCCTCGGGGGCGATTGCGGTCTTCACGGCCTCCACGCTAGGCGCGGCGGCCGCTCGGGCCAACGGGTTTTCGCGGCTACCAGGTCACCGGGAGCTCGCCGACGCCGTAGAAGTTCTGGTCGGTCCGCAGCGGCACCTGTGCGGCGGGGACGGCCAGGTGCAGGCCCGGCAGGCGCCGGATCAGGTGCTCGAAGGCGATGCGCATCTCGACACGGGCCAGCTGCTGCCCGAGGCACTGGTGGACGCCGTGGCCGAAGGTCATGTGGCCCTTGGCATCCCCGGCGACGTTGAACACGTCGGGCTCGTCGAAGTGCTCGCCGTCGCGGTTGGCGGTCTGCACCGAGACGGTCATGAACTCCCCGGCGGCGATCTGCTCGCCTTCGAACTCGAAGTCCTCCCCGGCCTGGCGGATGATGCCGGTGTGGATGACGCCGACGTAGCGCAGCAGCTCCTCCACGGCGTTCGCCATCAACTCGGGCCGCTCGCGCAGGAGGTCCCACTGGTCGCGGTTCTCCAAGAGCGCCATGGTGCCGAGGCCGATCATCTTCGCGGTCGTCTCGTGCCCGGCGACGAGCAGGAGCATCGCCATGCCGATGACCTCCTCCTCGCTGAGTTCCGCGTCGGCGGCGAGGTCGGAGAGCAGGTCGTCCTGCGGCTCGGCCCGCTTGGCGGCGACGAGCTCGGCGATGAAGCCCATGATGCGCATGCTCGCCTCGGCCTTCTCCTCCGCCGAGACGGTCATGGTCATGACCGTGGCGGCGTCGGCGGTGAAGCGGTCCTGGTCGGCGCGGGGCACGCCGAGCAGTTCGGAGATCACCAGGGCCGGCACGGGGAGCGCGAACTCGGCCACGAGGTCCGCGCCGCCGCCGGCCGCCTCCAGGGCGTCGAGGCGCTCCTCCACGATCTCGGCGACGCGCGGCTCCAGCAGCCGCATGCGGCGGACGGTGAAGACGCCGGTGAGCTTGCGGCGCAGGCGGGTGTGGTCCGCGCCGTCCATCTCGATGAACATGCCGGGCGTGACCGGCAGCGGGCCCTCGTAGTCGCCCATCGCCTCGATCTGGGGCATCGGGATCGGGACCTTGATCGGGGCGGTCAGCTGCGACTTGAACCGCGTGTCGGCGAGGACCTTGCGGCCCAGGCGGTGGTCGGTGACGATCCAGCCGAGCGTGCCGTCGGGGTAGTAGCGAAGCCGCCGCAGCGGTGCCTCGCGGTGGAGCGCCATGAGCGCGGCGGGCGGGTCGTAGCGGGTCTCGCGGTCGAGCGGGATGCCGTAGGGAACGGTGTCGGTCACGGGGTCCTCCTGGTGGAAATCACGGTGGAAATCGCGGTGCCTTTCTACGTATAACCATAATATACGTATACGTGCGTCCGCAAGCCCCCCACCGCACGCGAGAGGGGTCCCGCGCGGCCGCGGCGATAATCGGAGGCAGCACCGAACCGCCTGAGAGGACCGCCCGCGATGAGCACCGCACCCTTTCCCCCGCAACTGCTTCCGCCCTGGGTGCGCAGCCTCGCCGCCGGCGTCCCCGAGGCCCCCGCGAGCGCCGAGCCGCTGCCGCCCGCGCCCCTGGGGACGGTCTACGCGCTCGGCGAGGAGGTCGGCTGGGTGGTGCCTCCCCGGCCGTTCGAACTGCTCTTCGGCCGCGACGAGTGGAACGTCAACATTCCCTTGGGCGTCAAGGACAAGCGCGTCAGCCGCGTCCACGGGCGGCTCATCTGCCACGGTTCGGAGTGGACGATGCGCAACGAGGGCCGCCTGCCGATGCTCCTGCCCGGCGACGCCATGCTCCTCGCGGGCCAGGAGCGGCTCATCGAGCAGTCCTACACGCCCGTCTACATCGGCGACCTCTCCGAAGCCGTGCACTGCCTGGAGATCCGCCTCATCGGCGGCAGGCGCACCCCCGACGACGGGGCCGCCGGCGACGACACCGCCGTCCCCGGCAAGCACCGGCTCAGCGAGGTCGAGCGCCTCGTCCTGACCTCCCTCGGCCAGCGCTACCTCCTCGGCCTCCCGCGGGCGCAGCCGGTCGCGTGGCGGCAGGTCGCCGACGACATGCGCCGCTCGAAGTTCGCCGAGGAGCGCAACTGGAACGAGGGCACCGCCGCCCGCGTCGTCGCCGGCGTGCGCGAACGGCTCTCCCACCCCGACTACCGGTACCGCGTGGCCGGGCTCCTGCGCGACGAGGTCCTGGGCGAGCCGCTGGGGAACGCCTTGAACGACAACCTGATCCGGGCCCTCCTCCAGAGCGCCACCCTGGACCCGACCGACCTGGACCGCCTCGACGACGGCGAGGAGCCCTAGACCTCCTGGTAGCACATGAAGTAGTAGATGACCCCGGTCTCGGGGTCCCACTCCACGTCGTTCTCGGTGGCGGTGTCGCTCCAGTAGTAGTCGAAGTCGGCGACCCCTTCGGCGCCGCACGCCAGCCATGACGCGTCGTCGTGGTCCGGCTGGGACGGGTTGGGGTCCTCCGGGTTCACCGCGATCCGGTAGATGTACTCCGCGGCCAGCGGCGAATCGCAGGCCACGACCACCCACGTCTCGTCGTCGGCGGTCACGCACTCGCCCTCGACCGGCCGCCTCTCGGCCTGCTGGTCGCCGGTGACCGGCGGCGGGATCGTCGGATCGCCGCCGGTCTCCTCGCCGGTCGGGCTCGCCTCCTCCGAAGTCCCACCGTCCTCGGCCGCGTCGCCGCCGCCCGCGTCGCGGTCGAAGGCCGCGTACACCAGCACCCCCGCCAGCAGCACCAGCGCGATCACCGGCACCAGCAGACCCGGCAGCCGCGACCGCGCCGCCGGTGCCGCAGCCGCCGGCTCGGGCCGCGGGTCGCCGCGCAGGCGCTCCTGGATGTCCCGCAGGATCGGCAGCGCCGAGCCCGCCTCGGTGACCCCCACGGTCTGCGCCAGTTCGTGCGCCAGCTCCCCGCAGGTCCGGTACCGCTGCGCGGGGTCCACGTGCATCGCCTTGGCCACCAGCGGATCCAGCGCCGCGGGCAGGTTCGCGCGCTGCGCGGTCACCGGCGTGATGTCGCCCGCCCGCTGGGCCTGCTCCGCACTGGAGTCGTCGAGGTGGTCGAGCGGGCGCTTCCCCGCCAGGCAGTGGTAGAGCACCGCGCCGAGGGAGTACACGTCGCCCGCGCGCTCCCGCGTCGTCGCCGGGAGCATCGGCCGGTCGGGCAGCTTCGGGTCGGCCGGCCCGGCGTTGAACACCTCCGGCGCCGTGTAGCGGCGGGTCCCGATGTACTCGCCGAGCGCGGTCAGGTCCTTCCCGGTGCGGCCCTTGGCCACCCCGAAGTCGCTGAGGTACACGTGGCCGTCGGCGCCGAACAGGATGTTGCCGGGCTTGACGTCGCGGTGGACCACGCCGTGCTCGTGCGCGAAGTCGAGGGCCTTCGCCACCTGCACGATCACGTCGACGGTCTCGGCCAGTGCCATCTCGCCGCGCTCCAGCCGCCTGCGCAGGTCGTCCTCGGCGCGCGGCATCACCATGAACAGCAGGTCGTCGCCGCGCGAAGCCGCCGTGATGACGTACATGAGGTTCGGGTGCTCCAGCGCGGCCATCAGCTGGATCTCGCGCAGGAACCGCTCCCGGTAGCCCGGGTGCATCGACAGGTACCCGGCCATGACCTTCACCGCGACCTTGCGGTGGTGGAGCCGCAGGTCCTCGGCGAGGAACACCTGGCTCTGCCCGGTGGAGCCGACCGGCTCGGGGTCGAGCCGGTATCCCGGCAGCAGCTCGGCGAGCCGCTCTCGGATGCGTGCGAACGGGTCGGTCGTCTCGTCCATCGAAGTACCTCTGGGGTGCGCGGGGGACTTGCGCGGGGGCACAAGTCGGTCGAAACCGGTTCCCCCGAAACCGCTTCCATACAAGCAGACGGCCGGTGCGCAGTGGGGGACAAGGTCCGGGACCCCTCCCGGCGCGTTCGTGTACAAGTCCGTCCCGCCCGCGCCGCCGGCGGCCGCATGGCTACCCTCTGGCATGCGCACCTGGCAGACCGAATCCGCGACCTGGCGCCACGGCCCCTGGTCGATCGAACGGCGCGGCGGCGAACTCGCCGACCTCGCCTACGACGGCCGCCGCGTCCTCCGCAGCGTCCGCGCCGTCGCCCGCGACCGGGACTGGAACACCCCGACCTGGCAGGTCGAGGTCCTCGACGACACCGACGCGCTCCGCCTGGGCCTGCGCTGCGACGGCGCCCCGCTCCAAGGCACCCTCACCGCCCACGTCTCCGGCGGCGCGCTGGCGATCGAACTCGACCTCGAAGCGACCCGGACCTTCCCCACCAACCGCACCGGCCTGGTCGCCCTCCACCCGCCGCAGCTCGCCGGGACCGCCCTGCGCGCCCGCCACCCGGACGGCACGGCCGAGGACACCGCGTTCCCGGCCCGAATCAGCCCCCGCCAGCCCGTCCTCGACATCGCCGCCCTCGCCTGGGAGCACGACGGCCTCGCCGTCGGCCTCGCCTTCGGCGGCGACGTGTTCGAGATGGAGGACCAGCGCAACTGGACCGACGCCTCCTACCAGACCCACTCCCGGCCCCTGACCCTGCCGTTCCCGTACGAGCTCGCCGCCGGTGCCCATGTGCGCCAGACGATCACGGTCACCGTCACCGAGCATGGCCCCGCCGCCGAACCCGAGCCCGAGCCGCGCATCGCGCTCGTCCCCGGCGGCCTGTTCCCCGAGATCGCCCTCGGCGCCTCGACCGCGCCCAGCACCGAGTTCGACCCCGCCCCCGACCTGCCGCTCCTCGGCGGCACCGTCCTCGTCGAACTCGACCTGCGCACCCCCAACTGGCCCGCCGCCCTGGAGCGCGCCGCGACCGCCGGCCTCCCGCTCGACGTGCGCGTCACCGTCCCCTGGTCCGGCTCGGACCTCGCGATCCTCACCGACTTCCTCGCGCCCCATGCGATCGCGCGCATCGGCGCCTTCGACCCCGACACGCACACCACCAACGCCGCCGTCTTCGACGCCCTCCGCGCGGCCCTGACGCACGCTGGAATCCACGTGCCGCTCGTCGGCGGCTCCCGCTCGCACTTCACCGAGCTGAACCGGAACCTCGCCGCCGTCCCCGACGACGTCGAAGTCCTCGCCTTCAGCGTCACGCCCCTGCTCCACGACACCGGCACCGAGCAGCTCCTCGAATCGGTCCCCGTGCAGCGCCTGGTCGCCCGCCAGGCCGTCGCCGACGCCGGCGGCCGCATGGTCCTCATCGGACCGGTCACCCTGCGGCCCCGCTTCAACGACGCCGCCGGCGCCCAGCTCATGTCCACCCGTCCCGACCTCGCCGACGGCTACGGCGCCGAGTTCACCGGCGCGGCCGACCCCCGCCAGGGCGACGACCCCCTGGCCGCCTGGACCATCGCCGCCGCGGCCGCCCTCGCCGTCCCCGGCGTCGCGGGACTGTCCTGGTTCGAGGAGTGGGGCCCGCGCGGCATCCGCTCCGCCGCAGGCGATCCCTACCCGGTCGCGGCCGTCCTGGAGACCCTCGACGAGATGTCCGCGGGCGAACTCCTGTGGGCCGAGACCCCCGACCCGCACATCTGGGCCCTCGGCTCCCGCACCGCCGGCCGCACCCGCATCGCCGTCGCCAACCTCGACCGCCGCCCCCGCGCCTTCACCATCGCCTTCGGCGACGAGCAGCTGCGGCTCTTCCTCGGCCCCCTCGGCTGGGCCGTCGTGGACTAGACCGGACCGCCGGCCCGCCCCGTCCCCTAGGATCGGGGACATGAGCACTGTGCTGGTCATCGGACTGGGCGACATGGGGGACCGGGTCGCCGCCGGCCTCGCCGCGAGCGGGTTCGTCGGGCGGCTGGTCGTCGCCAGCCGGTCCGAGCGGAACGTGAACCAGACGGCCGCGACCCTCGCGAGCGCCTCCGACTGCCTCGTCGAGGGCGCGCCCCTGGACGCGACCCGCCTCGACGACGTCGCCGCGCTCCTCGACCGCACCCGCCCCGACCTGGTCGTCCAGTGCGCCTCGCTGCGCAGCCCGTGGGCGCTGGCCGAACGCGGCGACCCGGCCGCGAAGGCGGTCGAGGCGGCCGGGCTCGGTCTGCGCCTGCCCTACCAGGTCCCGGTGGTGCTCAACGTGATGCGCGCGGTCCGCGAGACCGGCATCGACGCGCCGGTCGCGAACCTGTCCTTCCCCGACGTCACCGGCCCGGTCCTGGAGCGCATCGGCTTCGCGCCCGCGCTGGGCCTGGGCAACGCCGGGATGGTGCTGCGCCGCGTCCGCGCCGTCCTGCGCGAGGAGGAGCACGGCGTCATCCCGCCGCTGGTGCGCATCGTCGGCCACCACTCGCAGCTGACGGGCGTCATGACCTCCGAGGCGCCCGCGAGCGGGGACCGCTGCCGCGTCCACCTCGGCGAGGACGGCCGCCGCGACGACGGCGCCGCCTACCGCGGCCACGCGATCGACCCGGGCCTGCGCTGGAACTTCCTCACCGCCGCCGCCACGATGCCCGTCCTCGAAGCGCTGCTTCCCGAAGGGAAGACGCTGCGCTGGTCGGTGCCCGCGCCCGGCGGCCTCCCGGGCGGGTACCCGGTCCGCATCGAGGGCGGCAAGGTCGAACTCGACCTCCCGCCGGGGGAGTCCCTTGAGGACGCGATCGCGTTCAACGAGCAGATGGCCCGCGGCGACGGCGTCGAGCGCGTCGACCCGGACGGGACCGTCCACTTCACCGACGCCGCGAAGGCGGCCGTCGCCGACCTCGCCCCCGACCTCGCCGAACCGCTGCCCTTGGGGGACATGGCCTCCCGCGCCGCGCGCCTCGACCAGGTGCTGGGGATCTGAGGCCTACTCGCCGCAGGTGACGGCCTTGAGCTCGATCAGCGCCAGCCGCATGAGCTCGCCGAGGTCGCCCGGCTCGGGGTCGGCGACCCACTGCGCGTGGGCGACCTTGAAGACCGCCACGCCCGTCTCGGCCGCCAGGCTCGCGCCCGGCTCGGTGACGCCGCGCCTGCGCAGGCCCTCGGCAAGCGTGTCCGACAGCCAGGCGAGCTTGACCGCCTCCCGTTCGCGCAGTTCGGCATTGGCGTTCACGACCGCCTGCCGCTGCCGCGAGTACTCGTGCCGGCCGACGAAGAACGCGGCCACGGCCTTGAGGACCAGGGCCACCGTCTCCATCGGCACCGCCGACTGCGGCGCGTCCTCGATCGCCGCCGCGAACCCCGTGACGAGCGGGTTCGAGTCGGGGAACAGCACTTCGCGCTTGTCGGAGAAGTGCCGGTAGAACGTCCGCTCGGTGAGCCCGGCCCTCCCGGCGATCTCGGCGACGGTGACCTGCTCGAATCCGCGTTCGTTGAACAGCGCCATGGCCGCCTCTTCGAGGCGTCCGCGCGCGTTCGGCTCCCACCGTCCCATAGCGCAGATCCTACCGATGTCAGGTACTGACATGACCGTGCTACGGTTGATGTCAGACACTGACATCAGGTCGGATGACGATTCCGGCCGTCTCACCAGGAGGTCTCCCCATGCGTGTCTTCATCACCGGCGCATCCGGCTGGATCGGCTCCGGCGCCGCCGCCGAGCTCCTCGACGCGGGCCACCAGGTCGTCGGCCTCGCCCGCTCCGACGCCTCCGCCGCCAAGCTCGCCGCGGCGGGGGTCGAGGTCCGCCGCGGCTCCCTCGACGACCTCGACGTCCTGCGCGAGGAGGCGATCGCCGCGGACGCCGTCGTCCACCTCGCGTTCGGGCACGACATCGCCTTCTCCGGCCGCTTCGACGACGCCGTCGCCGCCGACCGCGCCGCCGTCGAGGCCTTCGGCGAGGCCCTCGCCGGCACCGGCAAGGCGCTCGCCGTCGCCTCGGGCGTCCCGCTGTCGAACGGCGGCCTCACCGCCGAGGACGAGGGCCACGACGTCGAGGCCGGCCAGCCGGGCCCGGCCGCCCGGTTCGCGATCGGCGAGTACGCGCTCGGCCTGGCCGACCGCGGCGTCCGCTCGATCGTCCTGCGCTTCCCGATCGTCCACGGCGAAGGCGACCCCGGCTTCACCGCGACGATGGTCGACATCGCCCGCACGAAGGGCCTCGCCGGCTACATCGGCGACGGCGCCAACCGCTGGCCCGGCGTCCACCGCGACGACGCCGCGCGACTCATCCGCCTCGCCCTCGACAAGGCCCCGGCCGGGTCCACGCTCCACGTCATCGCCGACGAGGGCGTCCCGATCCGCGACCTCGCCGCCGTCGTCGGCCGCCACCTCGGCGTCCCCGTCGCCCCCATCGCCCCCGAGGACGCGCCCGCCCACTTCGGCTGGCTCGCCGGCTTCATCGGCGCCGACCGCGCCGCCTCCAGCGCCCGCACCCGCGAGCTCCTCGACTGGACCCCGACCGGCCCCGGCTTCGTCGACGACCTCGACAAGGGCCACTACTTCGCGGCCGCGAAGTCCGCATGACGAGGGCGCGAACGGCTACTTCCCCAAGCGCCGGATAGATCGGCCCGAAGCCCGCATACTGATGGGGTTTCGGATCCGCGAGGGGAAGGTGGACGCCATGCGCGCGTTGACCGTCGAGCCCGGTGTCAAGGGTTCGCTGGCGCTGAGCGACGTCGACGAGCCGGTCCCCGGACCGGGGGACCTGCTCGTCGACGCCATCGCGCTCGGCGTGTGCGGCACCGACCGGGAGCTCGCCGACGGCGAGTACGGCTGGGCCCCGCCCGGCGCCGACCGGCTCATCATCGGCCACGAGTCGCTCGGTCGGGTCCGCGAGGCGCCCGAGGGCAGCGGGTTCGCGCCCGGCGACCTCGTTGTCGGGGTGGTCCGCCGCCCCGACCCCGAGCCGTGCGGCGCGTGCGCGCGCGGCCTGTTCGACAACTGCCGCAACGGGAACTACACCGAGCGCGGCATCAAGGAGATCCACGGCTACGCCAGCGAGGTGTGGACCGTCGAGGCCGACTACGCCGTCAAGCTCGACCCCTCGCTCGCCGAGGTCGGCGTGCTGCTGGAGCCGATGAGCGTGCTCGTCAAGGCCTGGGAGCAGATCGACAAGGTCGGCGGGCGCTCGTGGTTCGACCCGAAGTCGGTCCTCGTCACCGGCGCCGGGCCGATCGGCCTCCTCGGCGCGCTCATCGGCGCGCAGCGCGGCCTCGACGTCCACGTCCTCGACCGCGCCGCCGACGGCCGCAAGCCGGAGCTCGTCCACGCGCTCGGGGCGACCTACCACTACGAGGGCCTGCCCAAGGCGATCGAGCAGGTCGTCCCCGACATCGTCATCGAGGCCACCGGCTCCGAAGCGCTCGTATTCGACGCGATGGCCGCGAACGGCGCCTTCGGTGTCACCTGCCTGACCGGCGTCTCGCCCGCGGGCCGGCGCATGAACATCGACGCGGGCAGCCTCAACCGCGACATCGTCCTGGAGAACGACGTCGTCGTCGGCTCCGTCAACGCCAACCTCGACCACTGCGCCCGCGCCGCCGGGGTTCTCGCCGAATCCGACCAGGCCTGGCTCAAGCGCCTCATCACCAAGCGCGTCCCGCTGAGCGAATTCGAAGGTGCCTTCCACGCCGGCTCAGGCGAAGTCAAGGTCGTCATCGACATCGAAGGCTAGAGGGCCGCCTTACGGGATTGCCCTCGGCGCGGGCGGTCCGTACGATCGAACCATGCATAAGAAAGCGCTTGCTCAAAGCGCAGAACTGCTCGGCCGTGCTCAACTCGACGGTGCCCGTCCGGGGCGCTCGGTCCTCACCCTCCTCGCCCGCCGCCCCTGGCGGTTGACCGCGGCCTTCATCGCGTTCGCGGTCAAGGAGGTCCCGCTGTGGTTCCTCCCGGTCGTGACCGCCGCGATCATCGACCTCGTCTCCACCGGCGGGTCGGTCACCGCGGTCCTCGGCTGGCTCGCGGTCGCCGTGCTCCTGCTGGTCCAGAACTACCCCAACCACATCGTCTACACCCGCAACTTCATGACCGTCGTGCGCGACACCGGCGCCGACCTGCGCAACGCCCTGGCCGCGCGCCTCCAGAGCCTCTCGATCGGCTACTACACCCGCACCAGCGCCTCCATCGTCCAGAACAAGGTCGTGCGCGACGTCGAGAACGTCGAGCAGATGCTCCAGCAGATGACCCACCCGCTGCTGTCGTCCACGATGGTCCTCGTCGGCGCGATCACCATGACCGCCGTCGCCGTCCCGCAGTTCCTGCCGGTCTACGCGCTCACCGTCCCCATCGCCATCGGCCTGCGCGCCGCCCTCAGGCGCCGCTCGCGCGCCCGCAACGAGCGGTTCCGCCGCGAGATGGAGGGCTTCGCCGCCCGCGTCGGCGAGATGGCCTCGCTCATCCCCGTCACCCGCGCCCACGGCCTGGAGCAGACCGCCGTCTCGCGCGTCGCGAGCGGCGCCGACGGCGTCCGCCGCGCCGGGCTCCACCTCGACATGCTCAACGGCCACGTCGCCTCGATCTCCTGGGTCACCATGCAGATCCTCGGCGTCGGGTGCCTGGGCCTCGCCGCGGTCTTCGCCATCACCGGGTTCCTCCCCATCACCCCCGGCGAGGTCGTGCTCCTGTCCACCTACTTCGCGCTCCTGACGCAGGGTCTGACGAACCTGCTCATGCTCATCCCGATCGGCGCCCGCGGCATGGAGTCCGTGCGGTCCATCGCCGAGGTCCTCCAGGACCCCGACATCGAGCAGAACGAGGGCAAGCGCCCCGTCGCCGCCGTCGAGGGCCGCCTCGTCCTCGACCGCGTCTCGCACCGCTACGCCGGGGCCGACACCGAAGCGGTGCAGGACGTCTCGCTCGACATCGAGGCCGGCACCACCGTGGCGTTCGTCGGCTCCTCCGGCTCGGGCAAGTCCACCCTGCTCAACCTGGTCCTCGGCTTCGTCCGGCCCACCTCGGGCCGCATCCTCCTCGACGGCACCGACATGCAGGAGCTCGACCTGCGCACCGCCCGCCGCTTCACCTCGGTCGTCCCGCAGGAGTCGGTCCTGTTCGAAGGCACCATCCGCGAGAACGTCGGCTACGGCATGGACGCCGACCAGGACCGCATCACCGCGGCCCTCAAGGACGCCAACGCCTGGGAGTTCGTCAGCCTCCTGCCCGACGGGCTCGACACCGTCGTCGGCGAACGGGGCGCGCGCCTGTCCGGCGGCCAGCGCCAGCGCCTCGCCATCGCCCGCGCCCTCGTCCGCGACCCCCGCATCCTGCTCCTCGACGAGGCCACGTCCGCGCTCGACCCCGAAGCCGAGGAACTGGTCAAGGAGGCCCTGGGCCGCCTCATGCGCGGCCGCACCACCCTCGTCGTCGCCCACCGCCTCTCGACGATCCGCCAAGCCGACGTGATCGTCGTCCTCGACCGCGGCCGCATCGTCGAACAGGGCTCCCACACCCAACTCCTCGACGCCGCCGGCCGCTACGCCCAGATGCACCTCACCCAGACCGGCGCACGCTGAAAAGGGGCGGGCCGCACCCGCGGCCCGCCCCTCTTGTTCGTTTCTTACGCGGGCAGGTTCCAGACCTGGGTCCAGAGGCCGTTGCAGTCGTAGATCTGCAACTTGGTGGCGTCGGCGGTGCCGCCTGCCGTGATGTCCAGGCAGCGGCCCGACTGCGGGTTCAGGAGGGAGCCGTTCGACTGGGGGGTCCAGATCTGGGCGCCGGAGCCGTTGCACTCCCACAGCTGGACGGGCGTGCCGTTGGCCGTGCCCTGGGCGTCGACGTCGAGGCACTTGCCGAAGGCGCGGATCGAGCCGTCGGCGTAGCGCGACCAGTCCTGGCCCGATGCGGTACCGCAGGCGTAGATCTGGGCGCGGTTGCCGTTGGCGGCGGTGTTGGTGTCCACGTCGAGGCACTTGCCGGTCTGCGGGTTGGTCACCGCGCCGGTCGCGCCGGGGACCGTCCCGATGCCGAAGCGGACCTCGCACTGGTTGTTCTGGCCCAGCCAGGTCGCGGCCAGGTAGAGGTAGCTCGTGCCGTTCTCGCGCGGGATCGCCGGGGTCGAGTAGCCGGGGCACGAGGGGACGCCGGAGGCGTAGCCGCCCGTGGGGTTCACGGTGACCGGGGTGGTCGCCTCGAACCAGTCGCCCGCGCCGAGGTTGCGGTTGGCGAACAGGACGGTCCCGGATTCGGCGAGGACGGTCTTGTTCCCGGTCGGGCCCGCGACCACGCGCTGGCCGGAGATCAGGAGCGTCCCGTTCGCACCGCCTGCGGGCGTCCAGGAGACGTACGGGGTGTGCAGGAGCTCGCGGTCGTCGGAGGTCTGGACGAGGGTGCCGCGGTCGCCCGCCGCGCCCCAGTTCAGGCCGTCGTCGGAGTACTTGATGTAGACCTCGCACGCGTGGTCGGCGTTGGTGGCGTCGCGGCACAGCTCGTAGCTCATGACGAAGCGCCCGTCGGGCAGCTCGGCGAAGGTCTGCATGCCCGGGCGCAGCAGGTTGTCGGCCGGGAAGACCACGTCGTCCTGGATGCCCGAGCTCCAGGAGGCTCCCCCGTTGGTGGAGGTGTAGTGCGCGATCTTCTGGTTGTTGGTGGCGCTGTTGGAGGGACGCTCGTCGGAGATGAAGCACGCGAGCGTGTTGTTGTCGGCGACCAGGAACGTCGGCTCCCAGATCCCGTGGCCCCACGTATTCGGCTGGCCCGAGGTCGAGGTGCAGTTCGACAGGAACGTCCACGTGACGCCGCCGTTGGTGCTCTTGAAGACCTCGACCTTCTGCGCGGTGTAGTCGCCGACGTCCCAGGCGGTGCCGGCCGCGAGCAGGTCGCCCGCGTTCAGGCCGGTGATGGTGCGGGGGACCTCGAAGAGCGTGGGCGCCTCCAGGTCCCAGCCGGGCGTGTTCGAGGTGATGGTGCTGATCTGGGTCCAGGACGTCCCGCCGTTGGTGGAGCGGTAGACCGGCAGGTTCGTGGGGACGCCGTGCCCGCCCTTGGCGAACGTGGCGAGCATGGTCTCGTTGGCGGAGCCGTCGTGTTCGAGGCCGATGGCGCGCGGGTAGCCGGCGGTGCCGCTCGGGTAGGTCCCCAGGTCGGGGGAGTAGAGCACCGTGCCCGGGTACGCGGCGTCGGCCGGCGCGGCGATGAGGGCCTGCGCACCCGCCGCCGCGAGGACCGCGGCGGCGAGCAGGGCGGCCCAGCGGCGGGCCTTGGCGGCCCACTGTCTTGTCACCGTCATGGGGGTTGCCTCCTGTGGAGATGGAACGCCCGCATCTTTGCAGACGTTGCAAACACCATGCCAGGAATTTGCCTACGTTGCAAGGGGACATTTCGGGAGGCGCAGCGGGCGCCTAACCGCCCGTCGACTCCCGGACCACGAGCCGGTGCGGCGCCACGACCTCCTCGGCCGGGGCCTGCGGGTCGTCGATGCGCGCGACGATCCGCCGCACCGACTCGCGGGCGATGAACGGCGTGTCCAGCGAGACCGTCGACAGCGAGGGCCGCGCGAACCGGCCCTCCTCGATGTCGTCGATCCCGACCACGGCCACGTCCTCGGGGACGCTGAGCCCGGCGTCGAATACCGCGCGCATCGCGCCCACCGCGAGCAGGTCGGAGAAGCAGAAGATCGCGTCGGGCCGCGGCTTGAGCGCCATGAGCGCCGTCGCCGCCTCGTACCCGTCGGTGCGGCTGTAGTGCGGCGCCGGCGTCGCGTACTCCGGCGGCGCCTCCAGGCCCGCCTCCTCAAGGGCCGCTTCGTATCCGGCGGTGCGCAGCAGCGGCGTGGAGTACTCCTCCAGCGGCTGCGCACCGATCGCGGCGATGCGGGTGCGCCCGCGCGCCACCAGGTGCGCCACGGCGTCGCGCGCCGCCCGCACGTTGTCGATCGCCACGTGGTCGAACCGGCCGTCGAACTCGTGCTCGCCGAGCAGCACCAGCGGCATGTGCTCGGAGCGGTGCATGTCGAGCAGCTCGGACTTGGTCACCAGGGGGCTGAAGAGGATGCCGTCGAACAGCATGTTCCGGTCGTCGCCCATGAGCAGGCGCCGCTCGCGCTCGTGGTCGTGCCCGGTCTGGTCGATCATCACGCGGTAGCCGAACTCCGCGGCCGCGTCGATCACGTCCCGGGCCAGTTCGCTGAAGTACGGTACGTCGATCTCGGGCACCACGAGCGCGAGCATCCCCGTGCGGCCGGTGCGGAGGGTGCGCGCCACGGGGTTGGCGCGGTAGTCGAGCTCTTCGATCGCGGCGAGCACGCGCTGGCGCATTCGCTCGCTGACGTGGGCGTATCCGCTCACGACATTGGACACGGTGCGGACGGAGACCTGCGCCAGATCGGCGACGTCGCGAAGTGTTGCCGGCATACGGCCCATCCTACCGTTTGCAACGTCGGCAAAGGGGTGCTAGGTTTTGCACACGTTGGAAAATCACACAAGGGAGTGTTCCATGCAACGCCATCTCCTCCGGCGGCGCGCCCTGCTCGCCTCCGCCGGGCTCGCCGCCGCGGCACCCGCCCTCGCCGCCTGCGGACCCGACATCGCCTCCGACGAGGACTCCGGCGGCTCGGCCCTCCTCAAGGCCCCCGACCGCACCGAAGGCGAGATCACGATCTGGGACCGCTCCGGCGACCTGTTCGAGGTCTTCGAAGGCGTCATCGCCGACTTCAACGCCAAGTACCCGGGCATCACGGTCAACCACGTCGCCGTCGACATCGACGCGAAGCTCCAGAACACCCTCATCACCGGCGCCGACGTGCCCGACGGGGTCTTCCTCGACGACGCCAAGGTCGGCGGCTTCACCGACTACCTGTGGGACCTCAGCGACGTGCTCGCCCCGTACGCCGCCGACATCGCCCCGCAGAAGCTCGACGTCAACACCGTCGCCGGCGGCGTGTACGGCGTGCCCTTCGACCTCGACCCGGGCCTGCTGTTCTACAACGCGACCGCCCTCGAAGCCGCCGGGATCGACGTCGAGGCCATCGCCACCTACGACGACCTGCTCCAGGCCGCCCGCGACTACCGGGACGCCGTCCCCGGCTCCGCACCCATCCACCTGGAGCAGTCCGCGTTCCTCGGCCAGCTCCAGCTGGAGATGTACGCGAGCCAGCTCGGCACCTCCATCGCCGACGCCGACGGGAACCTCCGCCTCGACACCCCCGAGTTCGAGCGCATCCTCACCTTCCTCGACACCGTCCGGCAGGAAGGGCTCGGCACCCGCGCCGAGTACCTGACGCCCACCGACATCGCCGAGCTCGACAACGGCAACCAGGTCTTCTACCCGTGGGCGATCTGGTTCTCCTTCGCGCCCCAGCAGGTCCTCACCGAGACCGCCGGCGACTGGCGCGCGACCCAGCTCCCCGCGTGGGACGCCGGCGGCGCCCGCTCCGGCGCCATGGGCGGCTCCTCGTTCGTCCTCCCCAAGGACGGCCCCAACGCCGACCTCGCCTGGCTCTTCTACGAGTTCCTCATGTTCGACGAGGCCGGCTACACCGCCGTCTGGGGCCCCGGCGACGTCTACCCCGAGGGCCTCGCCACCTCGATCCCCAGCTACACGCCCGCGGCCGACCCCGCCAAGCCTCTCTATACCGGGATCACCGCCCTCGGCGGCCAGGACCTGTGGACCGTCGCCACCGAGGCCGGCGCCCAGATCCCCGGCGGCACCCCGACTCCCGCGTGGTGGTCGGGCGCCGTCGACTACCTCGGCAACGACCTCCAGCGGATGCTCGACGGCGACCTCACCCCGCAGGAGGCCCTCGCCCAGTCCAGCGAGGACATCCAAACGAACCTGGTCGACCGCCAGTGACCGCGACGACCGCCCCCGCGACCCGGCGCGCCCCTCGCGCCGGGCGCGGGCCCCGCATGCGCCGGCGACTCGCGCCGTACGTGTTCGTGCTGCCCTTCGTCGCCGTCTTCGCGGCGTTCAGCGTCTACCCGCTGTTCTTCACCGCCCGCCTGAGCTTCACCGACTGGCGCGGCACGGGCGCGGCCACCTGGGTCGGCTGGGACAACTACGCCTACCTGCTCACCAACCCCGCGTTCTGGGCCTCCCTGGGGAACTCCGCGGTCCTGTGGCTCCTCATCGTCCCCGTCCAGATCGTCCTCGGCGTCCTCGTCGCGGTCCTGCTGAACAACGCGAAGCTGCGCCTGAGGGGGCTCTACCGGGTCGCGTTCATCGTCCCGTTCGTGACCCCGCTCGTCGCGGTCGCCCAGATCTGGGTCGTCCTGTTCG
Organism: Glycomyces dulcitolivorans; assembly: GCF_003265355.1. Taxonomy (GTDB): domain Bacteria; phylum Actinomycetota; class Actinomycetes; order Mycobacteriales; family Micromonosporaceae; genus Glycomyces; species Glycomyces dulcitolivorans. The sequence goes on from NZ_QFRW01000303.1 coordinate 18,441, forward strand.
ACCAGCGCTACGGCGCCGTCAACGCATTTCTAGGCCTGTTCGGACTCCCCGACACCGGCTGGCTCACCACCAGCACGTGGGCCAAGCCGACCCTCGCGCTCCTGTTCCTGTGGAAGACCACCGGGTTCATCGTGATCATCCTGCTCTCGGGCCTCCAGTCGATCAACGCGTCGATCTACGAGGCCGCCGAACTCGACGGCGCCTCCCGGGCCCGCCAGCTGTGGAGCATCACCGTCCCGCTCCTGCGGCGCACCATCGGGTTCGCCGTCGTCCTCCAGACCCTCGCGGTGTTCCAGATGTTCGCCGAGCCGTTCGTGGTCACCCAAGGCGGGCCCTACAACTCGACGACCACCGCGGGCTACCACCTCTACAACCACATCACCCGGGCGGACCTGGGCACCGGCGCGGCCAACTCGTTCCTCCTGGTCGTCCTCGTCATGGCGCTCTCGCTCCTGTTCGTCCGCCTGCTGCGAGCGAAGGACTGACGATGGCCACAGAACGCACCCGGCCGCACGTCGGCTCGCACCTGTTCCTGATGCTCCTGCTCGCCGCCTTCCTCTTCCCCGTCGCCTGGGCCCTGCTCTCGGCGTTCAAACCCGCCGACGACATCGTCCGCTCGCCGCTGACGTTCGACATCACCCAGTTCACCTTCGACAACTACACGGCGATGTTCCAGGACGTCCCCATCGGACAGGGCTTCGCCAACACCGCGATCGTGCTGCTCTTCAAAGGCGCGGCCACGATGTTCCTCGCCCCGCTCGCGGCCTTCGCCTTCGCGAAGTACCAGTGGATCGGCAAGAACCTCGTCTTCGGGGCCGTCCTTATCACCCTCATGCTCCCCACGATCGTCCTCATCATCCCGCTGCTGCTGGAGATGAAGGAGCTCGGCTGGGTGAACACCTACCAGGCGCTCATCCTCCCCGGCGCGGTCGACGCCTTCGCGATCTTCTGGATGCGCCAGGTCATCTCGGCCGTCCCCGACGAGCTCCTCGACGCCGCCCGCGTCGACGGCTGCGGCGAGTTCGCCCTCTTCTGGCGCGTCGTCGTCCCCGTCATCCGCCCCGGCCTCGCCGGCCTCGGCGTCCTCACCGTCATGAACATCTACAACGACTTCGTCTGGCCCGTGGTGGCCGCGAGCTCCGAACGCATGGCGACCCTCCAGGTCGTGCTCTCCACCCTCGCGCAGAACATCACCGGCAACCGGATCGGCGCCGACTACGCCACCGTCACAGGCGAACTGCTCGCGGCGAGCTCCGTCGCACTCGTCCCGCTGCTGGTGCTGTTCATCCTGCTCCAGCGGCACTTCATCAACGGCATCCTCGCCGGCAGCGTGAAAGGCTGACGCATGACCCTCCCACCCGAGACGCCCCGCCCGGAGACCCTGCCTTCCGGTACTCCGCGAGCGGAGTACCCGCGGCCCGACCGCGACCGCTCGGCGCGCTGGCTGAACCTCAACGGCGCCTGGGACTTCGCCGCCGACGGCTTCGAGGGGTCCATCACGGTCCCGTTCGCGTGGGAGAGCCGGGCGTCGGGGGTGCGGCGGACCTGGCTCGAACACGGCACGTACCGCCGCACCGTCACCGCGCCCGCCGACTGGGTCGGGTCCCGCACCGTCCTCAGCTTCGGCGCGGTCCACCACCGCGCCCTCGTCCGCATCGACGGGACGGCGGTCGGCGAGCACACCGGCGGCTACGAGTCCTTCGAGTTCGACGTGACCGGCCACCTCGCCCCCGGCGTCCCCGCGCTCCTCGAAGTCGAGGTCCACGCCCCCGCCGACAAGCGCGCCATCGCGCACGGCAAGCAGCGCTCGATCCCGCGCGACGACTACGACGGCGTCTCGTTCACGCCCACCTCCGGCATCTGGCAGACCGTGTGGCTCGAAGCCCGCGGCCGCACCTACGCCGAGTCTGTGGTCCTGCGCGGCGACTCCCTCACCGGCATCGACCTCACGGTCGTCCTCAGCGGCGACGCCCCCGCCGGAGCCCAGGTCACGGCGACCGCCGACACCGGCGAGTCGACCGTCCTCACCGCCGACGCCGACGGCATCGCCAAGGGCCGCATCGGCATCAGCGACCCCGTCCTGTGGAGCCCCGAGCGCCCGCACCTGTACCGCGTCGAGGTCCGCACCGGCGACGACCTCGTCGCCGCCACGACCGGCCTGCGCCGCTTCGAGGCGCGCGGCGAGGAGCTCCACCTCAACGGCGAGCGGATCTACCTGCGCGGCGTCCTCGACCAGGGCTACTGGCCCGACACCGGCCTCACCGCCCCCGACGCGCCCGCGCTGCTGCGGGACCTCGAACTCGCCCGCGGCCTCGGCTACAACCTGGTCCGCAAGCACCTCAAGTTCGAAGAGCCCCTGTGGCTCCACGAGGCCGACCGCACCGGGATGCTCGTGTGGGCCGAACCGGCCTGCCCGAGCCGCTTCTCGCCCGAGGCCGCCGCCGCGTTCGAGGCCCAGCTGCCCGCGATGGTCGAACGCGACGGCAACCACCCGTCGATCGTCATCTGGGGCCTGTACAACGAGGAGTGGGGCCTCGACTGGGACATCCCCGGCAGCGCCGCCCGCGCCGAGGCCGCCGTCCACGCCTACGAGCGCCTGCGCGAACTCGACGCCACCCGCCCGATCGTGGAGAACTCCGGCTGGTCCCACGTGCGCACCGACCTCCTCGACTGGCACTACTACGAGCCCGACCTGGGGGAGTGGAAGGACGCCGTCGCCCGCCTCGCCTCCGGCGAGCAGGAGGCCTTCCCGGTCCGCCTCGGCCCCGACTTCACCGTCGACAAGTCCCTCTACGGCGACCAGGCGTTCCCGCGCGTCGGCGTCCCGATCGTCAACAGCGAGTACGGCGAGGGCTTCACCAGTCTCGAACGCGCCTGGCACCTGCGCTGGGAGACCCAGGAGCTGCGCCGCCACGACCGCTTCGCCGGGTACGTCTACACCGAGTTCGCCGACGTCGAGCACGAGGCCGCGGGCCTCCTCGACGCCGACCGCCGGCCCAAGGACTGGGGCGGGGCCGTCCCCGCCGACGCCAACGCCGACACCGTGCTCGTGCTCGACCTGGTCCCGCTCGCCGCGGGCGCCGACATCGCGGTCCCGAAGGCGCCCTTCCGCATCGACGTCCACGTCTCGCACCACGGCCCGGCCGCGGCCTCCGGCACCGTCCAGGCCGCCTGGGTCCCCGCCGGGACCCCGTCCGGCACCGCGGTCCCGGCCGCCGCCGCGGTCTCCGACCCGGTCAAGGCCGAGCCGTTCCGGCTCTCGCCCGCCGCCCTGCTCACCGTCCCCGCTATCGAGGGGCCCGCGCGCCTCCTGATCTGGCTCGCCGACGACGAGGGCCGCGTCCTCGCCCGCGCCTTCCTCGACGCCGCCGAGGTCGAGCACCCGAACCGCCGCGGCGCCCGCCCCGGCGAGTTCGTCCACGCGCCCCGCCCCGGCCTGGACTAGTCTCGCGGTCGGCGCCTCGAATCGAGGCGCCGACCGCATCCGCATTGACACGCCGCTCACCGGCACCTAGGTTTGTACCGGTAAATAACGCCAGGTCCAAGGAGCATCCAACCGTGAATCGACCGATCGTCCGCCACGCGCCAATCATCGGACGCGTCCCGCACCTGCTGCACGGCGGCGACTACAACCCCGACCAGTGGGCCAGGTCCAAGGAGACGACCTGGAAGGAGGACATGCGCCTCGCCCGCCTCGCCGGGATCAACACCCTCTCGGTCGGCATCTTCTCGTGGGCCGCCCTCGAACCCGAAGAAGGCCGCTACGAGTTCGGCTGGCTCGACGAGATCCTCGACCTGATGGCCGAGAACGACATCACCGCCGTCCTCGCCACCCCCACCGGCGCCCGCCCCGGCTGGATGAGCGCCCGCTACCCCGAGGTCCTGCGCGTCAACCGCGACCGCACCGTGAACCTTCACGGCGGCCGCCACAACCACTGCCTCACCTCGCCCGTCTACCGCGAGAAGACCACCGCGATCAACACCGCCCTCGCCGAGCGCTACAAGGACCACCCCGCCCTCGGCGTGTGGCACCTGTCGAACGAGTACGGCGGCGAGTGCCACTGCCACCTGTGCCAGGAGCGCTTCCGCACCTACCTCCAGGGCCGCTTCGGCTCCCTCGACGAGCTCAACGAGGCCTGGTGGACCGGCTTCTGGGCCAAGACCTACAGCGACTGGTCCCACATCGAGTCGCCCTCCGAGCACGGGCGCGGCGAGCAGGACATCCACGGCCTCAACCTGGAGTGGATGCGCTTCACCACCGAGCAGTTCGTGGACTTCTACCTCCACGAGACCGCCCCGCTCAAGGCGATCACCCCGGACGTCCCGCGCACGACCAACCTCATGGGCACCTACCCGGGCATCGACTACTACCGGCTCGCGCAGGTCCTCGACGTCGCCTCCTGGGACTCCTACCCCGAGTGGACCGGCACCGACAAGGACGCCGCGAAGGGCGCCCGCGCCTCGTTCCTCCACGACCTGACGCGCAGCCTCAAGGGCAAGCCGTTCATGCTCATGGAGTCCTCGCCGTCGGCCACCAACTGGCGCCCCGTCGCCAAGCTCCACCGGCCCGGCGTGCACCTGCTCCAGTCCCTCCAGGCGGTCGCCCACGGCTCGGACACCGTGCAGTACTTCCAGTTCCGCAAGGGACGCGGCGGCTCCGAGAAGTTCCACGGCGCCGTCGTCGACCACGAGGGCACCGAGAACACCCGCGTCTTCAAGGACGTCGCCGAGGTCGGCGCGCGCCTCGCGGGTCTCGACGGGGTCGTCGGCACCGACACGCCCGCCGACGTCGCGGTGGTCTACGACTGGCACCTGCGCTGGGCCCTGGACGACCAGAAGGGCATGCTCCAGCAGCGGACCGCCTACGAGCGCACCGTGATCGACCACTACCGCGCGTTCTGGGAGCAGGGCGTCCCCACCGACGTCATCGACTCCTCGCTCATCGCGCAGCCCGGCTACCTCGACCGCTACAAGGTCCTGGTCGCCCCGATGCTCTACATGCTCCGCCCCGGCGTCCCCGAGGCGATCGACGCGTTCGTGCAGCGCGGCGGCACGTTCGTCGCCACCTACGCGACCGGCTACGTCGACGAGCACGACCGCACGTTCCTCGGCGGCTTCCCCGGCCCGCTCCGCCCCACTCTGGGCATCTGGGCCGAGGAGATCGACGCGCTGTACCCCGAGGACCGCAACGCGATCGAGTGGGACGGCGCCTCCTACGAGGCCGTCGAACTGTGCGAGCTGATCCACGCCGAGACCGCCGAGCCCCTCGGCGCCTACGGCTCCGACTTCTACGCCGGACGCCCGGCCCTCACCGTGAACCGCCGCGGCGACGGCAAGGCGTACTTCATCGCCGCCCGCACCGGCGACGACTTCCTCACCGAGTTCTACGGCAGGATCATCGCCGAGTCCGGTGTGGAGCGCGCCCTCGACGCCGCCCTCCCGGCCGGCGTCACCGCCCAGGTCCGCACCGACGGGACCACCGACTACGTCTTCGTCCTCAACTTCACCCCGGACGCGGTGACGTTCGAGGCCGGCGGCGAGTCGATCGAACTGGCCCCGTTCGGCAACACGGTCATCGAGCGCCCCCGCTCCTAGCAGTGCAGAAGGCCCCCGCCGAGTCGCCTCGGCGGGGGCCTTCAACGTCCCTTCACTAGTTGATGATCAATTCGAACGTGCTCGTATCGTTCCGGACGTCCTCGTGGTTCCCGCTCAGTTCGAGGCCGTTGAAGACCGCCTCACCGACCGCCGGGCCCTGACCGGACTCGGGCATCTCGTTGACCCAGATGCCGATGCCGGACTTGGACTGGAACTCGTCGCCGCTCAGCTGCGCGCCCGTGATCGTGATGTCGGTGAACACGGTGTCCGCGACCGGGAACTCCGGCTGGCCGCCGGTGTACTTGGTCTGGAACATGATCCCCGAGTACGTCGGGTCCACGATGTCCACGTTCGACACCCTGATCCCCTGGAACACCTTGTCCGCCGAGAAGATCCAGATCCCCGGGAACGTCTGCGCGCCCCAGAAGTGCCCGCCGGACCTGACCACCGAGATGTTCTCGAAGTTCGTCGTCGGGCTGGCCCCGAAGCCGTCCATCGGGATGCCGAAGTCCAGCGAGCTGATCGTGATCCCCGAGTACACGAGGGTGTCGGCGATGTGGATGTCCCGGAACGTGTTCCCGTACCCGCCGTAGACCGCCAGCCCGGCGGCCCGCCAGGTCAGGATCGACGTCAGGTTCTCGTACACGTTCCCGGTCTGGGCCCCGCCGCCCGCGTCGGTGGCGGCGAACAGCGCGAAGCTGTCGTCGCCCGAGGCGCGCGAGTCCACGTTCTGCACCAGGTTGTTCGAGCTCCCGTTCGTCATGTTGATCGCGTCGGCGAACAGGTTCCGCGTCCGCGAGTTCACGATGTCGACGCCCTCCATGTTGGAGCCCCAGAACATGCACACCTGGTGCTCGGTCCACGTGTCGTCGATCGTCATGTTCGCGACGTTCTGCCAGTCGAAGACCTTGCCCGGCCCGTCGATGCGGCTGGTGTAGTTCCCGAAGTACGCGAACCCGGAGAACGTCGAGCCGTTCGCCGTGTTCTCGGCCCGGAAGCCCACGTCGGTGTTCTCCTGGTTCTGCGGCGCGTAGAACCGGGTGTACCAGGGCCCGGCCCCGATGACCTGCACGGCCTTGCCGTACACCTGGAACTTCTGCGCCGTCGCGTAGTCGCCCGCGGGCAGGTACACGCCCAGCAGGTTCCCGGTGGTGTCCATGCGGACCTGGTCGAGGGCGTTCTGGACGGCCTGGTGCGTGAACCCGCTGGGCTGCACGTACCTCGCCGGGTCCGGGTTCGCCTCCGGCGCGACCTCTTCGAGGCTGATGAAGTCGATCGCGTAGTAGGCCGCGGTGTTCGCCGCGTCCTTCTGCAACCGGATCGTGCTCCCGGCCGGGATCACGTTGTTCAGCAGCACGTTCGCCTCGTCGTAGATGTGGCGGGCCGGCCCCGAGCTCGGCGAGTTGTTCGGGCTCGCCTCGGCCCCGTACAGCCACGCGTACTTCGAGGTGAGCGTGACCGGTTGCAGGTACTGGCCGTTCACGTACAGGTTCAGCGTCGAGGTGATGCCCCCGCCGCCCGCCGCGTCCGGGATCGCGAACCGGGTCACCAGCGTGTTGGTGTCGGTCGTGGTCGTGAACTGCACGTACTCGCCGGTCCCGTCGAGGACCACGGCCTGCCGGCCGCTCGCCTCGCCCGCGAGGTCCCCGATCTTCCGGTTCGGGCCGAGGATCTGCGCGCCCCCGCCCGGAGTCGCGTGCTCGGCCTCGTCCAGCGTGTACGGCATGTCCGCGCCCCGCCCGACCGACAGGGTCCGGCTGCTCGCGTTATTGCCCTGCTTGACCGCGTGCTCGTTGCCGTCCACGGCGACCACCACGTCCACCGAGTACTGCCCGTCCGCCGCGGTCCACGAACCCAGGCCGATCGCGGGCGAGCTCGCCCCGGCCGCGATGACCCCGCTGTGCGAGCCCGTCAGGGTCCGCACCACTGCGCCGGTCTCGCTGTTGACCACTTTGAGCGTGACGCCGTGCGCGCCGCTCGCCGAAGCCAGGCTCCCCTGGTTCTTGATCGTGACCGAGAAGTCGACCGCGTCGCCCGCGGCCGGGCTGCTCGGCGACCACGAGACCACTGAGGCGACCAGGTCCGACGTCGCGATCGCGGTGACCGCCAACGAGGTCGGGTGCGTGTACTCGTTGTTCGACTCGTCGCCCTCGACCACCGTCGCGTTCGGGTCCACCGCCGCGCCGACCTCGTGGCCGCCCGCGGTCAGCGACCCGATGGGGACGCTCACCGTCGTCGCGGCCCCGGCGGCCAGGCCGCCGACGGTCGCGCTGCCGGCCACTTCGCCGTCGACGTAGAGGTCCACGGCGCTGGCGGGGGAGGCCACCTCGCCGGTGTTCTCCACGCGCGCAGAGAGGGTCACCGCGTCGGTCTCGACCGGTGCGGCCGGGCTCCACGACATCGTCGTGACCTCCAGGTCCGGCGCGGGCGCGGCCTCGCCGAACACCTGGAACTCCGCGACCTGCCCGTTCGGGGCGCCCGTGTTCCCGGTGAACTGCAACCGGATCTCGCCGTACGTGCCCGAGACCGGGATCGTGACGGTGTTGCCCGAGGCCGGGTCGAAGGCGTACGCCGCCGACGCCTTGATCTGGGTGAACGACCCGCCGCCCGCGTCGCGCGCGAGCACCGAGAACGTCTGCGTCCGCGCGCCCCAGACGGGATCGGGGTTGAGCTTGACGACGACCCGGTCGAGCACGGCGTTGGCGCCGAGCGCGACGGTGAGCGTGCTCGGGTAGGCCCCGTTCGCGCCCTCCCAGTACGTCGTCACGTTCCCGTCGTTGGCGTTCACCGCCGCGAACGTGTGCACTGTGGACGACGCGGTGATCGGCTTGCCGACCGCCAGCTCGCCGGTCTGCGACGGCGCGCCGGCCTCGCCGTAGACCTCGAACTCCGAGACCTGCGCGGCGGGCCAGCCGGTGTTGGCCGTGACGACCAGCCGCACGTACCGCACGTCCGTCTCCGGCACCGCGATCGTGACCGTGTTGCCGCTGTTCGGGTTGAAGGTGTAGCCCTGCGCGGCCGCGAGGGTGGTGAACGACGACCCGTCGGCGCTGCCGCGCACCTCGATCGTCTGGGTCCGGGTCTGCCAGGCCGGGAGCGCGGGCAGTTCGAGGACCACCTCGCTGACCTCCGCACTGGCGCCGAGGTCGACCTGGAGCCACTGCGGGAAGGCGCCGTTGGCGCTCTCCCAGTAGGTGCCCTGGTTCCCGTCGGCCGCGTTGCCGGCGCCGTAGCCGGACACGCTGCTGCTGGCGGTCATCGTCTTGCCCGCCGCCAGGTTGGTGCCGTCCGCCGCTTGCACCGCGGCGGTCGGCACGAGCGCTGCCGCCACGGCGGCGACCGCAGTCGCCGCCGCGATGGCGAGGCGCGTGAATCTCATGATGGCTCCTTGCTCGGGGAGACGCATTCGCGATCCACTGCGGCGTTTGAGCGCACCACTCAGTAGATCGACATGCGCCGATCTTTAAGGGAGTCTGGAGGTATGAAGTGGCTGGGTGATGAAGGTTTAGCGCTATACCTAAGTGGTGATTCTAATCCCACGAAATTACGCTTGTCAATACATCGCTCCGCAATGCCGCACTCCGGTCCCCATGGGAGCGATCGGCATTATCGGGTCGGAAAACCAATTCCCGCCGAATGCGAAGACCGGGGCCCCGATCCGCCTGCACGGTGGCGGATCAGGACCCCGGTCTGCTTTCAGGGGGTGTTCAGAACGGTCCTACGCGTACGGGTCGTCGTCCTCGTCCTCCGGACCGCCGCCCCAGGTGTCCTCTTCCTCGGCGAGCCAGTACTTCATCTCGTGGTCCTGGTCGTCGCCGGGACGCCCGCCGGGGCCGCCGCCGCCCATCATGCCGCCGTGCGCGCCGGCCGCACCCGCGCCGCGGCCC
>NZ_QFRW01000304.1 GCF_003265355.1 Glycomyces dulcitolivorans
GCCGGCCGGGCGGCCGGGGCGCGGCGCCCCGCCGCTCCCGCGAAGCGGGCGCGTCGGTGCGGTGCTCCTCGTGCAACATCACTGGCCGGTCAGCTCTTCCAGTTTCGCGCGATCGGCCGCCGGAGCGGCCGCCGCGTACTTCTCCAGGGCCTCGCGGGCCTCGGCGGTCAGCGAGGACGGGACCTCGACGTCGACGGTCACGAGCAGGTCGCCCTTGCCGGGGACGCCGCGGCCCTTGACGCGCAGGACGCGCCCGGTCGGGGTCCCCTCGGGGACCTTCAGCGTCACGGGGCCGTCGAGGGTCGGGACCTTCACCTTGGCGCCCATGGCGGCCTCGGGGAACGACACCGGCAGGCGCAGGGTCACGTTGTCGCCGTCGCGCGCGAACAGCGGGTGCGCGCGCACGGTGACGCGGACCAGGAGGTCCCCGGCGGGGCCGCCCCTCTCGCCCGGGGCGCCGCGCCCGGCCAGGCGGATCGTCTGGCCGTCGCCGATCCCGGCGGGCACGCGGACGGTGATGGCCCGGTCCTTCGTGGTGGCGCCGGTGCCGCCGCAGTCGGGGCACGGGTCGGTGACCACGGTGCCGGTGCCGTCGCACTCGGGGCACGGCTGCGCGAAGCTGAACGCGCCCTGGTTCTCGGTGACGAGCCCGCGGCCGGAGCACTTCGGGCAGGTCGTGGGTGCGGTGCCGGGCTTGGCGCCCGAGCCGTGGCAGGTCTCGCACTCCCCGGGAGCGCGCATGCGCAGCTCCGTGGTGGAGCCCTTGACGGCGTCGGCGAAGTCGAGGGTCACGTTGGTGCGCAGGTCGTTCCCGCGCGCGGCGCCGCCGCGGCGCCGCTGGCCCGCGCCGCCGCCGAACAGGCCGCCGAAGAGGTCGGAGAACGAACCGGAGGAGCCGCCGCCCCCGAACAGGTCCTCCAGGTTGATGCCCCCGGCCGCATGGGCGCCGCCGAAGCCGCCCCGGCCGGACTTCATGAGCTGGATCTGGTCGTACTCGCCGCGCGACTTGTCGTCGTGGAGCACCGAGTACGCCTCGGAGATCCCCTTGAACTTCTCTTCCGCGTCAGGGGCCGGGTTGTGGTCGGGATGCCACTCCCGGGCCAGCTTGCGGTAGGACTTCTCTATGTCCTTTTTGGAGGCGTCCTGCGGCACGCCGAGCACGGCGTAGAAGTCCTTTTCTAGCCACTCCTGCGATGCCACGGGACGCCTCCTTCGTTCTGTCAGCGGGCGTGGACTAGGAGTCCTTGCCCTTTTCCTTCGGTCCACCTCCACATCCGTGGAGAGCTGGCGCTGAACAGACCGAACTGGCTACTTTTTCTTCTTCTTGCCCTTGGGTTCCGGTTCCTCGGCGGCCTCCGGCTCCGCGGCCTGCTCCTCGGGCGGGGACTCGACGTCCGCGGCCTCGACCGTCTCGGCCTCCTCCGCGTCCGCCTCGACCGGCTCGGTCTCGGCGGGCGCCTCGGGGGCGTCCTCGGTCTCCAGGACCGCCTCGGCCTCGACGACCTCGGGCTCGGCCTCGGCCACCGGCTCCGGCTCGTCCGAAGGCTCCGCGACCGCGACCAGGGCCGGGCGCAGCAGCTTGTCGCCGAGGCGGTAGCCCGAACGCATCACGTCGATGCAGGTCGGACCGTCCACATTCGGCATCTGCATGTGCGCGACCGCCTCGTGGATCTGCGGGTCGAACGGGTCGCCCTTCACCCCGAAGGGCTCCAGGCCCTGCTTGGCGAGCGCGCCCGCGAGCTGGTCCGCGACGGCCCCGAAGGGGCCGTTGAGGTCGCCGTGCTCCCGGGCCCGGTCCAGGTCGTCGAGCACCGGCAGGAGGCTCTGGAGCACCCCGGCCGTCGCCAGCTCCCCGGCGCGGGCCTTGTCGCGCTCGACGCGCTTGCGGTAGTTCTGGAACTCCGCGGTGATCCGCTGGAGGTCGCGGGTGCGCTCCTCCAGGGTCGCCTGGAGGACCAGGACCGCGTCGTCGGCGGCCTGGCCGTCGTCGGAGGCGGCGGCCAGGATGTCGTCGACCGTCAGCTCGTCGTCCGAACCTTCGGCGGCGGGGCCGTCCTCGGGGTCCGGCACCGGAGCGTCGTCGGCGTCGTTCCTGTCCTCGGCCACTACTTCTGGTCCTTGTCGTCGTCGACGATCTCGGCGTCCACGACGTCGTCGGCACCGGGGCCGCCGGCGGGCTGCTGCGGGCCGCCCGGCTGGTCGGCCGCGGCGGCGGCGTACATCGCCTGACCGGCCTCCTGGCTGACCTTCGACAGCTCCTCGGTGGCGCGCTTGATCGCCTCGATGTCGCTGCCGCCGAGGGCGCCCTTGAGGGTGCCGGTCGCGTCGTTGATCTTGCCCTTGAGGTCCTCGGGGATCTTGTCGCCGGACTCGGCCAGGAGCTTCTCGGTCTGGTAGACCAGCGACTCGCCCATGTTGCGGGCCTCGGCCTCCTCCTTGCGCTGGCGGTCCTCCTCGGCGTGCTCCTGCGCCTCGGACATCATCCGCTCGATGTCGTCCTTGGCGAGGCTGGAGCCGCCCGAGATCGTCATCGACTGGGCCTTGCCCGTGGCCGAGTCCTTCGCGGACACGTTCACGATGCCGTTGGCGTCGATGTCGAAGGTGACCTCGATCTGCGGGACCCCGCGCGGGGCCGGCGGCAGGCCGGTCAGCTCGAACGTGCCGAGCTTCTTGTTGTAGGCCGCGATCTCGCGCTCGCCCTGGAAGACCTGGATGAGCACCGACGGCTGGTTGTCGTCGGCGGTCGTGAAGACCTCCGAGCGCTTGGTCGGGATCGTGGTGTTGCGCTCGATGAGCTTGGTGAAGATGCCGCCCTTGGTCTCGATGCCCAGCGACAGCGGGGTGACGTCGAGGAGCAGCACGTCCTTGACCTCGCCCTTGAGGACGCCGGCCTGGAGGGTCGCGCCGATCGCGACGACCTCGTCGGGGTTGACGCCCTTGTGCGCGTCGCGGCCGATGAGGCGCTTGACCAGGTCGGACACGGCCGGCATGCGGGTCGAGCCGCCCACGAGGATGACGTGGTCGATCTCGGAGACGTTGATCCCGGCGTCCTTGACGGCCTGCTCGAACGGCTTCTTGCAGCGGTCGAGGAGGTCGGAGGTCATCTGCTCGAACTCGGCGCGCGAGAGCGACACGTCGAGGTGCAGCGGCCCGTCGGGGCCCGCGGTGATGTACGGCAGGTTGATCGAGGTCTGCGTCGCGGACGACAGCTCGATCTTGGCCTTCTCGGCGGCCTCCTTGAGGCGCTGCATGGCCATCTTGTCCTTGGACAGGTCCACGCCGTACTGGCCGTTGAAGGTCTTGACCAGGTGCTGGATGACCCGGTCGTCCCAGTCGTCGCCGCCGAGGTGGTTGTCGCCCGAGGTCGCCTTCACCTGGATGACGCCGTCGGCGATCTCCAGCAGCGAGACGTCGAACGTGCCGCCGCCGAGGTCGAAGACGAGGATCGTCTGCTCCTCCTCGCCCTTGTCCAGGCCGTAGGAGAGCGCCGCCGAGGTGGGCTCGTTGATGATGCGCAGGACGTTGAGGCCCGCGATCTCGCCGGCCTCCTTCGTGGCGGTGCGCTGGGCGTCGGAGAAGTACGCCGGCACGGTGACGACCGCGTCGGTGACGTTCTCGCCCAGGTACGCCTCGGCGTCGCGCTTGAGCTTCATGAGGATCCGCGCGCTGATCTCCTGCGCGGTGTAGGACTTGCCGTCGATGTCGACGGCCCAGTCCGTGCCGATGTGGCGCTTGACCGAGCGGATGGTGCGGTCGGGGTTGGTGACCGCCTGGCGCTTGGCCACTTCTCCGACCAGCACTTCGCCGTTCTTGGCGAAGGCCACGATGGACGGGGTGGTCCTCGCCCCCTCGGCGTTGGTGATGACCGTGGCTTCCCCGCCTTCGAGGACGCTGACCACGGAGTTCGTCGTGCCGAGGTCGATGCCGACCGCACGTGCCATGTTGATCTCCTGACGTAGCCGAACAGATGCCCCCGCCTGCCGGGGACGAAGTCTCTGTCTCAAGCGGCCGGGCGGGAACCCCGAACCAAGTTGAGCCGGATAGACTCAATGTTGATCAGGGCATCGTCGACTGTCAAGCGGATCACTGGGATTGTGACGAAATACACTAAAGTTGAGTCAGGTCGACTCAACTTTGCGTCATCTGGGGCTAGCGGGCCGCGGCGGGCGCCCCTCCGGCGGCCTCGCAGCACTCGGTGAGCAGGTCGTCGGCGATCTTCCAGGTGTCGCACGGCCAGGCCTGCTTGCAGGAGGCGCAGTCGATGCCCAGCAGCTGCTCGGGCAGGTGGTCGCGCCACATGACGGCGGCCAGGTTCCAGCCGGTGATCTCGGTGATCCCGGCCGGCGCCTCCAGGGGCGGCGGCTCCTCCAGGGAGAAGAGCTTCGAGGGCTGCTCGCGGCGGGAGCGGCGCGAGCGCGCGGGGATGGGCACGACCATCGACCCCTGCCCGGAGGCGGGGGCCGAGGGCTCGGCGGTGTGGCGCGAGCGGCGAGGCGGAGCGGTGCGTTCCTGCCGCGGCAGGCCGCGCCCCTCGGGCGCTTCCGATTCCTGCGGCCTCGCTGAATGCTGCATGCTCACGCTATCTCCTCATTCGCCTTCGCTTCCGTGCCTGCGTACTCCTCTATCCGGATTAACGGTCGAGTAGCCCGAGAGGACACGGGTATGAGCACTCGGCACTCTAGTCCGCCCGGGTGCGGCGAATGCGGAGTCGGACTCGCATTCGCGTGCAAATCACATGGAACGGGAGGGCCGCCCGGATCGGGGAGGCGGTTCTCGCGGCGGAGTAGTAGCCTGGACCGGTCGCCGCCAAACCCCGCGGCGGATGGGACGCGCAGCGCTTTGAGTGCAATGAACATACTTGCGGGACAAGCGATTCGGAAAGCGACTCCCGTGATTCGGCCAGCGTTCTCCAACAGCCGTAACGCAAACCGCTTTTGACGACTACATATGTGCGTTGAGCTGGTATTTCAGCCTTGTAACCGAGTCTAACGGCGGATTAACTTTGGGTTACCACGCCCGTTATGTCTAGAAACGACCTTTTCGCGTGTGGCATCATTGAGTGATGCAGTCTCCTTCAGAAGAAGTACAATGGACGGTTGACGGTGGATTGATCACTCCCTACTTCGAGAGCAAGACCACCCTCGTCCGCAGCGCCGGGAGCGAGCCCCAGCGCGACCACGTCTACATCTACGGCCTGGAGCTCAAAGGCGACGGCGAGATCGCCCTGCGCCTGCGCCCCGAGCACCGCCACCAGCACGCCGAGGCCTCCCTGGCCATCCGCGTCGACGAGTCCAACTGGGTCCGCACCGGCGCGGAGTACCTCGGCGGCCAGCACCTCATCAGCACCGTCACCACCCGCGGCCGCACCGACTGGTCGCTGTTCCCGGTCGACACCGAGTCGGACGAGATCTGGCTGCGGCTCATCAGGTCCGGCGACACGGTCACCGTCGCCCACGCCGACGACGGCGTCGACTACACCACCATCGCCTCCACCTACCTCCCCGGCGGCGTCCCCGCCATGACCGGGATCGCCAGCACCCATCCCGTCGCCGAGACCTTCTGGGACGCGGGCATGGACCTCGACATCGACGTCGACTGAGACCCTTTACGGTGCAATGGCGTCGTTCAGAGGCCCAGTAGCGGTCCGGCAGTGGGGTGCCGGACGCCGCTGAGCATAGAGGTCGGGCCCGGTGGGCCCAGTCCCGGCGGACCCGACCTGTGTGCTCAGACCGGCCGCGAAGCGGCCCAGAAACGCAGTTCGAAGCGGCGCAATACAAGACGAGACGCGGCCGGTCGCAGTGATGCGACCGGCCGCGGCGTCGTCGGTACTCCTTACTCGAAGAGCGCGGCGTAGGTCTGGAAGGCCGTAGCCACCTCGACCTGGTGCCAGTAGCGGTGGTAGTTGAACTCCGGCGCGGGGCCGGTGCAGCCGCCGTCGATGTACGCCTCGACCTGGTCCCAGCCCTCGAACTCGGTCATGAACGACCGGGTCTCGATGAAGGTGACGCCGTTCTCGAGCACGTCGCCGTTCGGCATGGTGCCGGTCCAGCCCTCGGGGATGTAGACCTCGTCGCCGAAGCGGCAGTAGTCCGCCCGGGCCTCGGTCTGCGTCACGCCGACGCCGTCATTGGCCGCCCACAGGGCGTCCAGCAGGTTCGAGGCCGCCGTCTGCGAGGCGGTCGAGCCGCTGGCCGCGGCGTGGTAGGACAGGATCTTCGCGAACGCCCCGGCCACACCGGGGTCCTTCGACATGTTGAGCACCGAGGCGGACAGGCCCGCCCCCGGCTCGCCGTTCCAGTCCAGGTCGCCCGGCAGGCTGTAGTCGGTCGCGCTGATGTCCGACTCGGACAGGGCCCAGGCCACCCACTCGTTGAGCAGGTTGCAGGCGCGGGCGTCGTCGGTCTCCATGCAGTACTGCGCGACGCGGTCCATGCCCCAGACCTGGAAGCCGAACCAGCGGTTCGACGGCGGGTCGTGCCACACGGGCTGCTCGTCGTAGTACAGGCCCTCGAACTCGGCGTTCGTGGTCGGGTTGCCGTAGTTGCCGCCCCAGTTGTTCGTGCCGCCGCCCGCGATGGCGCCGGCGCCCGGGGAGCCCTGCGGCACCTGGAGCCATTCGAGGAACTCCAGCTGCTGGTCGAGGCTGATCGCCCAGTCGTCGTCCGCGGTCGGCGAGTTCGGCTGGAGGCCGCCCTCGGAGAGCGCGTACGCGGCCATGACGTTCTGGTAGCCCTGGTGGACGCCGGAGCCGCCGATGCGGAACGACCAGTCGCCGTTGGCGCCGGCGCCCCACGAGTAGTACCAGCTCAGCAGGTAGTGGAACGAGCTCTTGCCGGTGCCGTCGGGGCAGGCGTTGATCCCGATGCAGTCGCCCGCGATCTGCTTGAAGTACTTGTCCGCGAACGAGTACCGCAGGTAGTCGCCCATCTTCGAGGCGTTGTCGAGCGACCCGGAGATCGCCGCGGACTGGCCCTGCTCGGCCGCCCACTGCTGGGCCATCCACGCGACCTGGACGGCGCGCGCGTCGGCGTCGGGGGCGTCGGTGTAGCGCTCCTGCTGGGAGTACTGCGAGTCGCCCACGAACAGGTCGAGGTAGCCGTTGTCGCCGCCGAAGTCGAACGTCTCGCACGACGGGTGCGCGACGGTCTCCCACGTCGACTCCTGCGAGCCGCGCTGGAACGTGTTCATGTACGCGGGCTCGGTGGTCCCGTCGCCGCACTCGCCGAAGCCGTAGGCATTGTCCACGTCCAGGATCCAGTGCATGCCGTACACCTGGTTGCTGCCGTAGGTGTTGCGCAGCTCCTGGCCCAGCGGGTCGACGCCGACGGAGGCGTTGAAGTCCAGCTGCGTCGGGTAGTCGGTGACGCTGCCCGACTCGGGCGCGTACGAGGCCGGCGAGGACGGGTTGTACGCGGACGGGTTCAGGTCCGGGATCGCGTACTGCTCGGTGATGTCCCACGACTCGTTGTAGCCCGACCAGTCGCCGGTGACCTGCCCGTAGGCGGCCTCCAGCCAGTGGAGGTAGCTCAGCGCCTCGGAGGTCGTCTCGTGGCCGTAGTCCGGCGCCTCCACGATGAGCTCCTCCACCGAGTGGTAGGGGACGCCCGTCTCGTGCAGGTACGGGGAGTCGGCCCCGGTGAGCTGGTCGTACATCTCGAGGAAGCGCTCCTCGTTCTGCGTGACCTCGCCCAGGTCGGCGACCGTGACGACCACCTGGAGGGGCGAGTAGCCGGGAGAGGAGACGGTGAACGTCGCCGTCTCCCCGGCCTCGGCGCCCGAGGCGGCCGCGAAGGTGACCGGCTTGGTGTTCGTGTCGCCCGCCGCGAACGACAGCGAGGCGCCCTGGGACACCGTCAGGTCCGTGGAGCCGGAGGTGCGGGTCGTGGTCACCGTCGAGGCGGCCGTGGTCGCGGCCGAGAAGCCGACGTCGACCGAGGCGGTCGCCCCGGCGTCCACGACGACGTTCGCGCGCGAGACTTCGAGCTCGGGCTCGACCGGCTCCTCAGAGCCGGAGCACGACTCGCCGTTGACGGAGATGCCCGTCGGGGCGGTCGTGGGGCCGGCGCCGATGAAGCCGAAGACCTCGCGGCTCTGGCCGGCCGCGATGGTCCCGTTCCAGCCGACGTCGGCACCGGTGAAGTGGGTGCCGCTCTGGCTCCATCCCACGTTCCACGCGTTCTGGACGGTGGTGCCGGCCGGGAAGTCCCATTCGAGGTCCCAGCCGTTGAGCCCGGCCGTCCCCGCGGTGAGGACGACGTTGGCCTGGAAGCCCGAGCCCCAGCTGGAGACGACGTTGTACTGGACGCCGCCGCAGTACTGGGCGGCGAAGGCCGACGGCGCGGCCACCGCGGCGAACGTGCCGACGAGCGCGAGCGGCAGCGTGACCGCCGCCGTCCTGCGCCATCGACGGCCCCGCCGGCGCGGCGGGGCCAGGTTGTCGGTTTCCATTATGGCTACTCCTGAACGTGGGTGGTTATGTCCGTTTCCATGGGAGCGCTCATGCCGGGTTCGCGGTCGGGGAATCGCACGAGTGGAACGAAACGGACCGAGATGCGGAAGCGCTCCCAGGCCATGCTCCCAAGGCTCGGGCCCTGATGTCAATACATTGACATCTCTAAATTTCTCCTCGAACGAGGCAAACCGTTGCCGTTTGCCAGGTATTTTCCCTGCTAATTGCGTTGGTATTCCTGTTTCACAGTTACACATTCGCGACCCTCGATCCGCATCTCAAGATCACGTGGGCTACGAAGTCGTAACGACGTTCACATCCGGGCTTGCGTCATGGAACACGCTCCCGTACGATCCTGGTATCGCTCCCAAGGGCGATCGCCTCGGCGGTTTCAGTCCGCGGGCCGCCGCGCACTCATGGCGGCCCGCACCACCACCGCCCAGGGCACCAACGGAATCGAGTCCCTCACAACCCCTCTGAATGAAGTCATGGCGCCGCCGAGGCGCCTGGAAGGAACCCGCAAAGATGCATCTCCTCAATCGACAGCACGGCAGGGTCGCCCTCGCGGCCGCCGCCGCGGGCGCTCTGGCGCTCTCCGCAGCCGCGTGCAGCGGCTCCGGCGCCGACGACGACGGCGTGACCGAGGACGGCAAGATCCAGCTGACCGTCTCCCTGTTCGGCACCTTCGGCTACACCGAGGCCGGACTGGAGGCCGAGTACGAGGCCCTCCACGACGACATCGACGTGGTCATCGAAGGCGACGGCGTCAACTGGGACGCCGAGTACCGCCCCACCCTGGAGACCTCGCTGGAGACCGGCTCCGGCGCCGGCGACGTCGTCGGCATCGAGGAGCAGGGCGTCGTCCAGCTCTTCTCCAACTCCGAGCACTGGTACGACCTCGGCAAGGACTACTCCGACCGCGCGGGCGACTACGTCGACTGGAAGTGGACGCTCGGGCAGGCCGCCGACGGCACCCAGGTCGGCTTCGGCACCGACGTCGGCGGCATGGGCATGTGCTACCGCAAGGACCTCTTCGAGGCGGCGGGCCTGCCCACCGACCGCGAGGAGCTCGCGGCGGCGTGGTCCACGTGGGACGGCTTCAAGACCCTCGCCCAGCAGTTCGTGGACGCCGACACCGGCGTCGCCTTCCTCGACGGCCCGACCCAGCTCCAGAACATGCTGCTGGGCCAGCTCGCCGGGAACGGCGACGGCGAGATGTACGTCGACGCCGACGGCAACCTGACGCTCGACTCCGCGGCCGCCCAGGGATCGGTGAACACCATCCTGGAGCTCAACGAGATCGGCGCGATCGGCAACTTCGTCTCCTGGAGCGAGGAGTGGATCGCGGCCCAGGCGGCCGGCGGCTTCGCCGTCATGCCGTGCCCGGGCTGGATGCCCTCCGGTGTCATCGAGCCGAACTCCGGCCCGGACAACGCCGGCAAGTGGGACATGGCCGCGGCCCCCGGCATCGGTGGCAACTGGGGCGGCTCGTGGCTGGCGGTCCCCGCCCAGTCCGCGCACCCTGAGGAGGCCGCCGAGCTGGCCGCGTGGCTGAGCGCCCCCGAGCAGCAGGTCAAGGTCTTCGAGGCCGTCGGCAACTTCCCGTCCTCCCCTGCGGCGCAGGCGGACCCGAAGGTCGCCGACTCCACCAACGCGTACTTCAGCGACGCTCCGACCGGTCAGATCCTGGCCGCGTCGGTGCAGAACTTCCCGCCGCTGACCTACTCGTACTACCACCCGCCGGTCAAGGGCGCGGTCGAGACCGTCCTCAACGGCGTCGTCGACGGGACGTTCGCCCCTGAGGACGCCTTCGCCGAGATCCAGTCGGCGGCCGAAGAGGCGATCGAACTCGCCGGCGGCGGCCTCTAGCCGCTCCCGCGGGCCGGTCCGGCGGCACCCTGCCGCCGCCGGACCGGCCCCGGGTCCAGCGGACTCACGCCGATTCCGCTGAGCCCCGTGCCGCCGGGGCGAGACCGAGCGGCGGACCGATGCCCGGCATCGGCCCGGCGCACCGCCCCAGGACCCGGTCTCCACCCCCTCCCGGCGGCACCGTGTCGGCCCGCCGCGCCCCAACCCGCGGCGGGCCGGCTTCCTCCGGAAGCGGCCCGCGCCAGCCGATGAGCCTCACCCGCTCTCGACCGCAAGGAAAGTCCATGACCACCGAAACAGCAGCCCGAGCGCCGAAATGGCGCCTCTGGGCCTCCAAGGCCGACATCAAGGCCACCCCGTACGCGCTCGTCTCGCCGTACTTCATCCTCTTCGCCGTCTTCGGCGTCTTCCCGATGGGCTACACGCTCTACGCCTCGCTCCACGCCTGGAAGCTCGGCGGCGCCGACCCCGAGTACATCGGCCTGGACAACTACAAGTTCCTGCTGTTCGAGTACGACCGCTTCAACTGGTCGGTCTTCAACACGCTCGGCATGTTCATCATGGCCACCGTCCCGCAGCTCGTGGTCGCGCTCATGGTCGCCAACGCCCTGAACAAGCGGTTGCGCCGGCCCATGCTGTGGCGCATGCTCATCCTCGCGCCCATCGTCACCTCCGTCGTCGCCGTCGGCGTCATCTTCGCCCGCATCTGGGGCCAGGAGTACGGCATGGTGAACGGGTTCCTGGAGCTCATCGGCATCGACCGGATCGACTGGCAGGCCGAGCGGTGGAGCTCCTGGATCGCCATCTCGTCCATGGTGGACTGGCGCTGGATGGGCTACAACGCGCTGATCTTCCTGGCCGCCATGCAGACCATCCCGCGGAACCTCTACGAGGCGGCCACGGTGGACGGCGCCTCGCCCCGCCAGCAGTTCTGGCAGATCACCGTCCCCCAGCTCAAGCCGGTCCTCATCTTCACCGTCTTCGTGTCGTCGGTGGGCGGCATGACCATGTTCGTCGAGCCGATGATGTTCGACTCCGGCCGGCTCCTGGGCGGCACCGACGGGCAGTACCAGACCACCGCGATGGTCCTGGTCGACATCCTCCGCACGCACGGCAACTACGGCGTCTCGGCCGCGGCCGGATGGCTGCTGTTCCTGGTCATCGGCGTCGTCGCGGCGGTCAACTTCCTCATCGTCAACCGCATCCAGGGGAACAAATGAGCACCGCCACCGCGCCCCGCCCCACCGCCGCCGCACCGGTGAAGCCGCCCAAGCCCCCGCGCCGCCCCAAGAAGCGCCGCCCCGTCGAGTCCGGCGAGGGCGTCTACGCGCCCACGGTCCTGACGCGGCTCGGCCTGCTCGCCGTCGCGGCCCTGTCGATCTTCCCGCTGTACTGGATGATCGTCATCGCCTCGACCTCCACCGCGAACGCCGCCGGCTTCCCGCCCGCGCTCCTGCCCGGCCCGAACCTGCTGGAGCACCTGAACCAGGCGCTGACCGACCCCGAGGCGAACCTGCTGCTGGGCCTGCGCAACTCGATGATCATCACCGGGATCGTCACGTTCTCGGTCGTGCTCATCTCCACCCTCGGCGGCTTCGCGTTCGCCAAGCTGAAGTTCCGCGGGTCCAAGGTCCTCATGGGCACGGTGCTGTTCTCGATGATGGTGCCGCTCCAGCAGCTCGGCATCGTCCCGCTGTACATCGTCATGGTCGAGCTCCAGTGGCTCGACACCCTCCAGGCGGTCATCCTGCCGTTCCTCATCAACGGCTTCGGGATCTTCATGATGCGCCAGTACGTCGAGCAGGCCGTCCCCGACGAGATCATCGAGGCCGCCCGCATCGACGGGGCCTCCACGATCGGCATCTGGTGGCGCATCGTGCTGCCCGCCCTGCGCCCCGCGATGGTCGTCCTCGCCCTGCTCACCTTCATGCTCAACTGGAACGAATTCCTGTGGCCGTTCATGGTGCTGAGCGGCGAGAACCCCACCATCCAGCTCGCCATCCGGCAGCTGTCGACCGCAACGTGGTCAGCGGACCTGTCGATGATCTTCACCGGCACGCTGATCTCGATCATTCCCATCGCGATCCTGTTCGTCGTGTTCGGACGGCAGATCGTCAGCGGCATCATGGAAGGTTCGTCCAAGTAATGAGCAACGAAAACGAAGGGCTCGCCGCGCTCGCGAGCCGATTCCCAACAGGGTTCACCTGGGGCGCGGCCACCTCCTCCTACCAGGTGGAGGGCGGCACCGCGGCCGACGGCCGCGGGAAGTCCATATGGGACTCGTTCGTGAACGAGCCGGGCCGGGTCGTCGACGGCTCCAACGGCGACACCGCGATCGACTCCTACCGCAACATCGCCGGCGACATCGCCACGATCAAGTCCCTCGGCCTGAGCAGCTACCGGTTCTCCCTGTCGTGGCCCCGGATCTGCCCCGACGGGGACGGGCGGGTCAACGCGGCCGGCCTGCGCTACTACTCCGACCTCGTCGACGCCCTCCTCGCCGAGGGCATCACCCCCTGGATCACCCTCTACCACTGGGACCTCCCCCAGGCCCTGGAGGACAAGGGCGGCTGGCCCGTGCGGGACACCGCGCTGCGCTTCGCCGACTTCGCCCTCATCGCGCACACCGCCCTCGGCGACCGCGTCAAGCACTGGATCACCGTCAACGAGCCGTGGTGCGCCGCGTTCCTCGGCTACGCCTCCGGCGAGCACGCCCCCGGGCGCCGCGAGCCCTCGGAGTCCATCGCCGCGGCCCACCACCTCATGCTCGCCCACGGCCTCGCCGCGCGCGCCATCAAGGGCGCCGACCCCGAGGCCACCGTCAGCATCGGCATCAACTTCTACCCGATCCACGCCGCCACCGACGCCCCCGGCGACCTCGACGCGGCCCGCCGCGTCGACGGCGTCCAGAACCGCTGGTTCACCGACGCCGCCCTGCGCGGGGCCTACCCCGAGGACGTCGTCGAGGACTTCAAGGCCATCACCGACTTCGACTTCCTCCGCGACGGCGACATGGAGCTCATCAACGCCCCCGTCGACGTCCTGTCCGTGAACTACTACAGCCGCTTCACCGTCACCGGCAACGGCGGCTCCACCTCGGCCTCCGCCGCCCCCACGGGCGCGGGCTCCGCGTGGCCCGCGAACGAGCACATCGGCTTCGTCCCCGCCGGCCTCCCGGTCACCGACATGGGCTGGGAGATCGAGCCCGCCGGGCTCACCGAGGTCCTCACCCGCCTCCACGGCTCCTACCCGGAGGTCGCGCTCGCGGTCACCGAGAACGGCGCCGCGTTCCCCGACAAGCTCGACGACGGGCGCGTGCGCGACCCCGAGCGGCTCGACTACGTGGAGCGCCACCTCGCGGCCTGCGCCGACGCCATCGACTCCGGCGTCCCGCTGGTCGGGTATTTCGCCTGGTCGCTCGCCGACAACTTCGAGTGGGCGTGGGGCTACACCAAGAGGTTCGGCCTCGTGTACGTCGACTTCGAGACCGGCGAGCGCATCGTCAAGGACTCCGGACGCTGGTACGGCGACCTGGTGCGACGCGCGCGTTCGAACCGTGAGGCAGAATAGTTCCACGCGACATAGCCCGAGGTGATGCACGATGACCGAGACCCGACTTGAGGCGCCAGGCGAACCGCAGCCTGCCGAGCGCACCGGCCGCAGGCGCAGCGGCGGCCGGCCGACGCTCGACACGGTCGCGCGCCACGCCGGCGTCGGCCGGGGCACGGTCTCCCGCGTCATCAACGGCTCCCCCAAAGTCGCCGAGGACACGCGGGCGGCGGTCCTGGCCGCGATCAAGGAGCTGGGGTACGTCCCCAACCAGGCGGCCAGGACCCTCGTCACGCAGCGGACGGACACGGTGGCGCTCGTGGTCACCGAGTCCCAGGAGTGGCTGTGGTCCGAGCCGTTCTTCGCGGGCGTGCTGCGCGGGATCACCGAGCAGCTCGCCGAGGAGAACATGCGGCTCATGCTCACCTTCGCCCCCCGCGACGGCAACCGCACCGACCTGGAGTCCTACCTCATGGGCCAGCACGTCGACGGCGTCATGATGGTCTCCAGCCACTCCGGCGACCCCCTCCCCGAGCGATTGGAGGACGCGGGCATCCCCATCGTCCTCTGCGGCACCCCCGTCGGCTTCCGCCCCGTCGCCTACGTCGACTGCGACAACCGCTCCGGCGCCCGCCAGGCCGTCGAGTTCCTCGCCGAACGCGGCCACAAGCGCATCGGCATCATCGCCGGCCCCCAGGACATGGCCGTCGGCGTCGACCGCCTCAACGGCTACCGCGACGGCCTCCGCGGCCACCGCCTCCCCGTCGAGGACCGCCTCGTCGCCGTCGCCGAGGGCTTCGACGAGGCCAGCGGCATCAAGGCCGCCCGCCACCTCTTCGACACCGCCGGCGAGATCGACGCCGTCTTCGCCAACTCCGACCCCCTCGCCATCGCGACGCTCCGCGTCGCCCGCGAACGCGGCATCCGCGTCCCCGACGACCTCGCCCTCGTCGGCTTCGACGACTCCCCCCTCGCCGAAGTCGCCGACCCGCCCCTCACCACCGTCCACCAGCCCACCGAGACCATGGGCCGCGAGATGGCCCGCCTCCTCTGCGGCAGAATCCGCGGCGAAGAGGCCGGCCCCCTGGTCACCATCCTCGGCACCAGGATCGTCATCCGCGAATCCGCTTAGCGCACAACGCGAAAGGGCCCGGCTCCATCAGGAGCCGGGCCCTTTCGCGTTGCGTCACACGATGATGTCCATCCCGCTCCACCCGGTCCCGATCACGGCCGAGGCCGAGTACGAACCGGCACCGTTGCCCTTGTAGAGGTACAGGTTCCCGTTCGTGTGCCTCGCGACCCAGTCGACGTGCCCGTCGGCGTTGAAGTCCCCGACCGCGGCGACGGCGTTCATGACGTTCCAGCCGCACCCGATCTTGACGCCGTTCTTCACGCCGCCAGAAGGTTTCCCGGCATAGAAGTACAGGCAGTCGTCGGAGTTCTTCCGCGCCAGCACGTCCGCGACACCATCATGGTCGAGGTCGCCCACGGCCGTGATCAGCGACATCGAGTTCCACCCGGTCCCGATGAGGACGCGGGCGCCGTGCGAACCGGTCCCGGTCCCCGGGTACAGCCACAGCTTCCCCGTCGAGGCCTCGCGGGCGATGATGTCCACCTTCCCGTCGCCGTTGTAGTCCTGCCCGGAGACGATGGCGCTCATGGCACCCCAACCCCCGCCGATCCGGATGCGCTCACCGGGATTCTCGGTGTACGCGCCGTAGCCCGAGACCAGGTAGAGCACTCCAGTCGAACCGACCCTGCCGAGCATGTCGGTGCTGCCGTCGCCGTTGAAGTCCCCGGCGGATTCGAGGAGATCCCAGTCCCGCTCCGGGTCGGTCCACCGGCTGCGGCTGGTGATGGCGCCGAGGCCGTCGCCGTCGAACTCGTAGATGTAGCCGAGTTCGGCGTCGCGGGCAAGGATGTCGGAGGTGCCGTTGTGGTCATGGTCGTAGGAGACGTCGAGTTCGACCGAGGGGAGCCGCACGTCGTCCCAGCCCGTACCGACGGTCTCGTACACCGCGAGTTCGAGGATCTGGTAGTCGAAGGTCCGCAGTGTCAGGTCTCCGGTCGGGTAGTCGACCGAGAGGATGTCGACATAGCCGTCGCCGTTGAAGTCGCCGCCTCCGGCGATCTGGTCGTAGAACGGCGCCGAGTCCCCGGAGTACATGTCAGGACCCATCGCGCGATCCACCGAGAATCCGCCGGCGCAGTCGCCGCGGTAGACGGTATAGCCGTCGTTGGCGAGGTCGCGCGCGATGAAGTCGTCGCAGTTGTCCTTGTCGTGGTCGCCGATGCCGACGATCGAGTCGGGTGCGGTCCAACCCTGACCGGTCGCGGCGACGGCGCGGGTCTTGAACGTCCCGTTCCCGGCGCCGGGGTACAGGTAGAGGACGCCGTCGGCCTTTCCGAGGGCCAGTAGGTCGATCGTTCCGTCGCGGTCGTAGTCACCGGCGGAGGTGAAGAGGCTGATCCCGTTCCAGCCCTTGCCGACCGCGATCGGGGCGCCGAAGCCGCGGTAGCCGGTGCCCGGGTAGGTGTACATGGTCCCGGTCTTGCGGTCCCGGGCGAGCAGGTCGGCCTTGCCGTCAGAGGTGAGGTCCCCGGCCATGGCGATGTCGAAGCCGCCCCAGCCGGAGGCCAGGGTGATCGGGGAGTCGAAGGTGCCGTCGCCGTTTCCGCCGTAGAACAGGAGGCTTCCGTCGACACGGCTGATCGCGATGAGGTCTTGGAGACGGTCGCCGTCGAAGTCGTTGCGGGAGCGGGTGGCCGGGATGTCGAACTCCTCGGTCGTGATGTTCTCCGCGGTGTCCTCGACGGTGATCTCGGTCAGGTTCGAAGTCGACTCAAGATCGACGGTGAAGCTCGCATCGCGCTCCTCGTACAAGGAGACGCTGGACGGCGTGCAGCTCGGGAAGTTGGTGCAGTCGACCCTCATGTCCGACCAGATGCCGTCGTCGAGGGCGACGTCGATCGTCACCTCATCGCCGACGTAGTGCGGCCCTTCGGACAGCGTGATGTCGGTGATCGCAGGTGCCGCGGTATCGATCAGCGCCGAGCACTGGAAGGACTTCACCAGGGCGCCGTTCGGACCGTAGATCCGCAGGTCCTCATGGTAGGAACTGTCGACCACGCCGCTGACGCTGGTGCCCGGACTTCCACCGTCCACGACCGGGGCCGGCTCGGTCGTCGGGATGAAGACGCCTCGGTACTCCTGCGTGACCTGCGTGGTCCAGGTGAGTCCGGGATCGATGAGGTCCGCGCGCCAGATGTCGGCGTCGAACGACCCGTACGGAAGCACGGACTGCTCGATCGGCGTGGTGTAGTGGCTCTTGCAGGCGCTGGCGAGGTTGAAATTGCGGATGTCGAAGTAGGCGTCGAGGCGGGCCGAGTCGCCGTCGAACTGCGCGGCCTCCTCCGCACTGCCTGGTATGGCGAACGGGTAGTTGTTGCCCCAGCGCTGCTTCAGCGTCGTGGTGACGTCGTAGACCGCGGTGCCGTCGGTGCATTCGCCCTTGATCAGGTTGGAAAGGCCCACCCTCTGGTTCCAGGCCGTGTCAGGCAAGATGCCGTTCGTGGCGTAGTAGACGTCCGGCGCGAGGCAGGAGTCCTCCTCCGCGGCGTCGACCTGGAAGACCGCCGATTCGAGCGGAAAGGTCATCCAGGGCGCGGTGCTCGGAGCGAGGGCGGCGACGACGGGGTTCCAGAACGACCAGTAGGAGACCGCCAGGTCATCGGTCTCGCACTCGGGGTCCGAGAGCCGGTCGCAGTACGCGCCCGCCAAAGCGGTGCCGGTCTCGCCGGCGGCTTCGAAGTAAGGCTGGTCGAGCCCTGCCTCGCCGCGGAGGATCGAGAGATCCGGCGAGGCTGAGGTGACCGATGCCCAGGTGGTGATGCGTGCGCCGAAGTAGCCCCAGGAAGTGTCAACCGTCAGCGGGTACACGGCGTCGGCGAGGGCTTCCGGCGGCAGACTGAGTGTGAGGCCGCCTTCGGTGATCGCGATGGTGGCGCGGGTGACCGTTCCGGCGGCATCGCGGACGGCGAAGTCGCCGGACCACTCTCCCGTAAGGCCATCTGTGGTCCTCAGATAGAGATAGTTGCGGCTTCGCACGATGTCGATGTCGGCGTCGAAGGTGAGCCCGGTCGCGAGGGAGCTCCAGGCGTCCGCGTCGGCGACGGTGAACTTCAGTTCCGAATGAGCGATGCCGGAGTCCACGGTGAGGTCGAGTCCGGGCGCGAGGTCGTCGTAGACGGCCTCGGTTCCGCTGTAGACGGGGACGGGCTTCGCTCCGGTCCAGTCGATCGCGGTTCGGGCGGTCTGGATGAGCGGCGCATCGGTGTCGGTGTGGCTCAGATCGAACGGCCAAGGGGTGTTCGCCTGGGTGAGGATGCCGCCGGTCTCGATGAACGCGGGATCGGCGGCGCCCTGGTCGCCGTTCTCCTGGACGGGCGCAGCGGTCCCCGTGTAGTGGAGCCGCCCGTCGGGGGTGACGGCAATGGTGGCGTACGGCGTGCTGCGGACGTCGATGCGGACTTCGACGTCGCAGGCGACGGCGGCCTCAAGGGCCGCTTCGAGTCCGGTGGCGATGGGGTTGTCGCCGAGGGTGGTGCAGTCGATGTCCTCGGTCTGGGCCGAGGCGGTGCCGGGGGCGGCGAGGAGGGCTGCGGCGAGGGTCGCGGCGGTGAGGGCGGCGGTGCGGGGGAGGAGGTGGCGGGGCCGCTTGGGTGGAGCGCTCATTCAGATGTCCTGGGGGAGTTCGGGGGGTTATGGGTGGTGTTGCGGCGGTGGGGGGACGCCGGGTGCCGCCTCAGGGCGGCACCCGGCGAATCCTATCCGACCGAAGTGGATTTCGGGGGGCTGGTCGTACAGGTCAGAGGACGGGGTTCATGCCTCCCCAGCCGGTGCCGATGGCGACGGAGGAGGTGTACGAGCCGGTGCCGTTGCCGCGGTAGAGGTAGGGGATGCCGGTGCGGTTGTCGCAGGCGATCAGGTCGGGGCGGCCGTCGGAGGTGACGTCGCCGGCCATGGTGACGTCGAAGGCGGCCCAGCCGCCGCCCTCGGCGGCAGCGGGCGCGAACGCGGCATCCGCGTCCCCGACTACCTCGCCCTCGTCGGCTTCGACGACTCCCCCCTCACCACCGTCCACCAGCCCACCGAGACCATGGGCCGCGAAAGGGCCCGGCTCCTAGTGGAGCCGGGCCCTTTTCCCTGCTGGCCTAGACGAGGACGTCCTTCTCGTCCCAGAGGGCGCTGAGCACGGCCGAGGACGAGTACGTGCCGGACCCGTTGCCCTTGTACAGGTACAGGTTGCCGTTGGTGTGTCGTGCGATCCAGTCGACGTGGCCGTCGAGGTCGAGGTCCCCGACCGCGGCGACCGAGTTCATGACGTTCCAGCCGCACCCGATCTGCACGCCGTTCTTGAGGCCGCCTGCGGGCTTGCCGGCGTAGAAGTACAAGCAGTCGTCGGAGCTCTTGCGCGCCAGGACGTCAGGCGCACCGTCGTGGTCGAGGTCCCCCGCGGCCGTGATGAGCGACGTCGAGTTCCAGCCCGTCCCGATCAGCACCCGCGCACCGTGCGAGCCGGTCCCGGTCCCCGGGTAGAGCCACAGGTTCCCGGTCGAGGCCTCGCGGGCCACGATGTCGGACTTGCCGTCGCCGTCGTGGTCGCTCCCGGAGACGATGGCGCTCATGGCGTTCCAGCCCCCGCCGATCCTGATGCGGCCGGCGGTGTCGAGCCGGCCGTCGCCGATCCCCGGATAGAGGTAGAGCACGCCGCCGGAGGTCCTGGCGAGCAGGTCGGCGAACCCGTCGCCGTTGAAGTCGCCGGCCGTCTCCAGCAGATCCATGCCGCTGAACGTGCCCCAGGGGTCGATGTCCAGCCACCAGCTGTTGGTGCCGTCGGTCTGGTCCACGGTCACCTCGCCGGTCGAGGACGCGCGGGAGACGATGTCGGCGACGCCGTTGGCGTCGTGGTCGTGGGCGCGGTCGGTGTCGGTCGCGGGAAGCCGCTCCCCGCCCCACCCGGTTGCGACGGTCTCGGGAGCGTGGAGTGCGGCGCCGTTCTCGTCGAAGGCCGCAATGACCAGGTCGCCGGTGCGCGAGTCTACGGCGGCGAGGTCGAAGACCCCGTCCCCGTCGACGTCCCCGACGCCGCTGACTTGCGAGTACCGGTCGGCCGCCGCCCCGCCCAGGGCCGGGTCGATCGTCATGTGGTCGTCTCGGTCGATCGAGGTGATGCCGTTGAACACGTGGTACTCGCCGGTGCGCCCGTCCCTCGCGAGAATCTCGGTCGTGCCGGTGGCGTTGATGTCGCCGAGGGTCGTGAGCGCGTCCACGTCGCTCCATCCCCGGAAGTCGTCGTCGGCGAGGAGCCGGGTCCCGAACCTGCCGTCGCCGAGGCCCGGGTAGAGGTAGAGCTTCCAGTCGGACTTGCCGACCGCATAGAGGTCGAGTCGGCCGTCGCTGTTGAAGTCGCCCGCGGAGGTGAAGACGCTGACGCCGTTCCAGCCGCCGCCGACGGTGATGCGGGCTTCGAGCCCGCCGGTCCCGTCGCCGGGGTAGGTGTAGAGGGTCCCGGTCCTGGTGTCGCGGGCGAGCAGATCGGGGTCGCCGTCGCCGGTGAGGTCTCCGGCCATGACGATGTCCCTTGCGCTCCAACCGGACCCGAGCGAGACCGGGTCGGCGAAGGTGCCGTCACCGGCACCGGCGTGGAGCAGCAGGGTCCCGTCGGAGTCGTGCACCGACAGGAGGTCCTCGACGCCGTCGCCGTCGAAGTCGTTGCGCGGCGTGCCCGCGCGGATGGTCGCGGCCTCGCTGTCGATCTCGGTCTGGGCCGAGGCGGTGCCGGGGAAGGCGAGGAGGGCCGCGCCGACGGTGGCGGCGGTGAGTGCGGCGGCCCGTTTCGGCGCGTGGTGGCGCCGTGGGGTGGTGCTCATCAAGGTGTCCTCTTGGGGTTCGGAGGGTGCGGGGTGAGCGAGGGGGTGCAGGCGCCGGCCGGGGCCGGCGCCTGACTCAGTGTATTGAAGGACAACGGGTTTCGCTGTCCACGATGACTGCTAGGCGATGATGTCCATCGACCCCCAGCCGTTGCCGAAGCCCCACGTCATCTCGATGTCGCCGTTGCCCCCGCCTCCGTAGAAGTAGAGGACGCCGTTCTGGTGGCGTCCGACCCAGTCGCCGTGGCCGTCGCTGTTGAAGTCGCCGACGGCGACGATGGCGGTCATGACGTTCCAGCCGCAGTTGAGCTGGACGCCGGTCTCCAGGGTCCCGTCGCCGCGGCCGCCGAAGAAGTTCAGGCAGTCGGTCTGGTCGTCGACCGCGATCACGTCGGCGTGGCCGTCGTGGTCGAGGTCGCCGACGGCGGTGAGCTGGCTGAAGCCGCTCCAGCCGGTGCCCAGCGAGGTGCGCGTGCCCCAGCCGCCGGTCCCGTTGCCGGGGTAGAACCACAGGCGGCCGGTGGCCTCCTCGACGGCGAGGATGTCGGTCTTGCCGTCGCTGTTGTGGTCGTGCCCGCCGACGATGGCGCTCATCGCGCCCCACCCGGAGCCGACGGTGTCGCGGGCGGCGGCGTCGTAGTCGCCGGTCCCGGTGCCCGGGTAGATGTAGAGGACGCCGGTCTGCGTGCGGGCGAACAGGTCCGCGAACCCGTCGCCGTCGGCGTCCCCGGCGGTCTCGATGAGGTCCATGTCCGCCAGCTCATCGCCGAGGACGACGGACTGGAACGTGGACCCGGTGCCCCGGCCGTAGTACAGCGAGGTCAGGCCGCTGGTGCCGTTGCGGGCGATGATGTCGGTCTTGCCGTCGCCGGTGTAGTCGTAGACGAGGTCGAAGTCCCCGGCGGGCAGCGCCATGGCGCCCCAGCCGCGGCCGACGAGGGTGCCGCCGTGGACGGTGGCGCCGTCCCCGTCGAAGCCCTGGAGCCACATCTGGCTGAACCGCGGGTCGACGGCGGCGACGTCGGCGAAGCCGTCCCCGTCGACGTCGCCGACGCCCGCGACCTGGTCAAAGTAGCGGTCGTCGTAGTCGTTGCCGAGGGCGTGGTCGACCTGGACGCGGTTCCCGAACTTCAGGTCACCGAGTCCGAAGTAGACGAAGTAGTCGCCGGTCTTCGAGTTGCGCGCGAGGAAGTCGGCGTTGCCGTCCGCGTCGAGGTCGCCGAGGCCGGCGAGGTTGTCGTACCCGCCCCAGCCGGTGCCCACGGCGACGCCGTCGGCGACGGTGCCGTCGGCGAGCGGGGCGTAGTAGTAGAGCTTGCCGTCGACGCGGTTCACCGCGAGCAGCCCGGACTCGTCGGCCTGGGCGCCGAGCGGCGCGAACGCGCCGATCGAGTTCCAGCCGGTGTCGGCCTGGACGCGGTCGCCCACGCCGCCCGCCCCGTCGCCGGGGTAGGTGTAGAGGATGCCGGTCACGGCGTCGCGGGCGCGCAGGTCGGCGAGGCCGTCCCCGGTCGCGTCCCCGACCATGGCGACGTCCATTCCGCCCCAGCCGCCTTCGACTGCGACGGAGGCGTCGAACGTCCCGTCGCCGTTGCCCGCGTAGAACAGCAGGTTGCCGTCGGACTTGCGGACGACCATCAGGTCCTGGTGGCCGTCCCCGTTGAAGTCGTTGCGGGACTGGACGGCCTGGGCATCGACGGCCGCATCGTCCTGAGCGGCGGCGCCGCCGGGCGAGCACAGCAGTGCCGCAGCGGCGGCCGCAGCCGCGACAGTGGCCGAGGGGATCGCGCGGAGGCGGCGCCTCCGCAGGGTGCTTCGTTGCATGGTGTTGTCCTGTAAGGGTATTGGGATCCTGGACTGACGCCTTTCACAGCGTCAATAACCAGACGATCACCGAGAGCGATCTGACGCAGTGCTTTCCGTAATGGGCCCGAACGGATGAAAAGGGCCCGGTCAGCGAACCGAAGTCCACCGCCCGGGCCCTCCCGCGGCACCGCTACACGATCAGATCCATACCGCCCCAACCGGACCCGATCACCTTCGACGACGAGTACGACCCCTTCCCGTTCCCCGCGTACAGGTACAGGCTCCCGTTCGCATGCCTCGCGACCCAGTCGACATGCCCGTCCCCGTTGAAGTCCCCCACGGAGGCGACGGCGTTCATGACGTTCCACCCGCACCCGATCTTGACGCCGTTCGCGAGCGTCCCGCTTCCCCTGCCCGCGTAGAAGTACAGGCAGTTGTCGGAGTTCTTGCGGGCGATCAGGTCGTCCTGCCCGTCGTGGTCGAGGTCCCCGACGGCGGTGATCAGGGACATCCCGCCCCAGCCGGTCCCGATGAGCACGCGGGCGCCGAACGCGCCGCCGCCCTTGCCGGGGTAGAGCCACAGCTTCCCGGTGGACTTCTCGGACGCGATGATGTCGATCCGCCCGTCGGCGTTGTAGTCCTGCCCGGAGACGATGGCGCTCATGGCGTTCCAGCCGGTGCCGAGTTTGATCCGGTCCTCGTCGCGCCACCAGTCGGGGTAGATGTACAGCGCCCCCGTCGACTTCTTCCGCACCAGGTAGTCGGAGCGGCCGTCCCCGTTCAGGTCCCCGGCCGCCTCCACCAGGTCGAACCCGGAGAGGTTCCCGTCGGTGACCCACGGGCCGTCCGCGAAGCCGCCCGCGCCGTCGCCCTTGTACAGGTACGGCCAGTCGTACTCCGGGCCCGCGCCCTTCGCGGTGATGTCGGAGCGGTTGTCACCGGAGTAGTCGTAGGTCCAGTCGGTCGCGACGGCCGGGAGCCGCATGGCGTTCCAGCCGGTGGCGACGACCGAGTCGGCGATGGTGCTCTGCGGCGACTCCTTCGCGAAGGAGCGGAGCCGCAGCTCGCCGGTGGGCCCGTCGACGAGGAGCAGGTCGGCGATGCCGTCGCCGTTGAAGTCCCCGGCGCCCGCGAACTGGCCGATCCACTCGACGCTGTCGCGGGGCAGGGAAAGGCCGGCGGCGCCGTCGGGGTAGCCAAGGTCGACGAATCCGCCGGCCCCGTCGCCGCCGTAGACGTAGTAGCGCTGGGTGTACGTCTCGCGGGTGAGCAGGTCGTCGTGCCCGTCGCCGTTGTAGTCGCCGTACGTGGTGATGGTGTCGTTGTCGAGGAACCCGGTGCCCATGACGGTCCGCGTGCCGAAGGTCCCGTCGCCCTTGCCGGGGTAGAGGTACAGGCGGCCGTTGCCCTTGCCGATGGCGACGAGGTCGACGAAGCCGTCCTCGTTGAAGTCGCCCGCGGAGGTGAAGGAGCCCATGGAGTTCCATCCGCCGCCGACGGCCTGGCGCGTATTCAGGCGGCCCTCGCCGTTCCCGGGGTACACGTAGAGCGTGCCGGTGCGGTTGTCCCGCGCGAGCAGGTCGTCGTTCCCGTCGCCGGTGAGGTCCCCGGCCATGACGACGTCCATGCCGCCCCACCCGGCGCCGCGGGAGACGCCGCCGTCCATGGTCCCGTCGCCGTTGCCCGCGTAGAACACCAGGTTCCCGTCGGACTCGCGGACCGCGAAGAGGTCCTGGAAGCCGTCGCCGTCGAAGTCGTTGCGGGAGTGGGTCGCGTGGATCTGCTCACTCGCGATGCCGGTGCTGTTGCCGACCCGGTCGGCGGCGGTCGCGTGCACCCAGGTCCAGTAGGAGTCGATGTCGACGTCGAACACGGCGGTCGTGCCCTCGGTCAGCCGCCGGCTCACGGCGGGGTCGGATCCGACCGGGTCGAGGCTGACCGCGACGGCGTTGACGCCGTCGGGGAAGCCCTCGTCGGCGACGCTGACCTCCACGGTCGCGGTCTCGCCGATGTAGTTCGTGCCGGGGACGGTGGCGATCTCGATGATCTCGGGCTTCGCGGTGTCGACGAGGTAGTGGCAGTCGGTGGTCTGCTCGAAGACGCCGTCGGCGGAGGCGAAGTGGTGGGTGACCTGGTACCGGCCGTCGTCGAGTCCGGTGAGGGCCGTGGCGGGCCTGGCGCCGTTGGCGACCGCGGCGGGCTCGGTCTCCAGGAGGACCGTTCCGGTCGCCGAGTCGGTGACGGTGGCGGACCAGGTGACCTCCGTGCCGAGCAGGTCCGCACGCCAGAACGAGGCGGTGATGTCGCCGTAGGGGACGTCGGCGGTCTTGCGGAGGCCGGGTGCGGCGACGGTGCCGGTGCATCGGGGCGCGACCTGGTACGACTGAACGTCGAAGTACACGTCGAGGCGGGCCGAACCGCCGTCGAACCGCGCGGTGGTGTCGCCGCCGGTCATGGCGAAGGGGAGCATCGGGTGGAATCCGTTCTCGCCCCATGCGTCGTCGACCGTCGCGGTCACGTCGTACACGGCCGTGCCGCTCCCGCAGGCGCCGAAGGCGGCGTGCTCGTCGGCCGGGAGCCCGCTCCAGCCGACGTCGGCCCATCCGCCGTATTCGGCGAGGCGCAGCTCCGGTGCGACGCATTCGGCGCCTTCGGCGGCGTCGACCTTGAACGAGGCGGAGACGACCGGGAACTCGAGTCCGTAGTCCCAGTAGTCCTCCACGGTCCACCGCGGCTCAGGCGACGAGAACATCCAGTAGGCGGCCGCCTCCGCGGCGGTGCACTCGCCCGCGGCGAGACCGTCGCAGTACTCGCCCGCCAGGGCGTCGCCGATCTCCCCGGCGGCCTCGAAGTAGGGCTCGTCCAGCCCCGCGTTTCCGCGGTGGAAGCCGATGTCCGGCGAGGCCGAGCTGTAGGTCGACCACTGGTTCAGGCTGGGCCGGTAGTAGGTCCAGCTGGTCGAAAGGGTCAGCGGGAACTCGGCCGCTTCGAGAACGTCGTCGGGCAGGCTGACGGACAGCCCGCCGTCGCCGTCCATGTCGAGACCGGCGGCGTGCAGGACGCCCGAGGCGTCGCGGACGCCGAAGCGCGAGCTCATCTCGTAGAGGAGCTGTGCGTCGTCCGTTTCGATGTAGAGCATGTCGTCGTAGGCGCCGACACGGCTCTCCGAATCCAGGGAGAGCCCGGTGGCAAGCGATTCCCAGGCGGTGGCGTCGGCGACGGTGAACCGCAGCTCCGCCGAGGTGTCTCCGGTGGTGACGGCCAGATCGAGCCCGGCGGCGAGGCCGTCGTACTCGGCGGTCGACCCGGAGTAGGCGGGCACCGGCACGGTCCCGTCCCATCCGAGCCGCCCGCCCTGGGTCTCGACGAGTGCGGACCCGCCGGTGTAGGAGAGCGCGAACGGAAACGGCGAGACCGCTTGGCGCAGCACGCCGTCCACCGGCTGGAGCGTCGGATCGAGGTACCCGAGGTCCTCGTCCGGCTGGACGGCCTCGGCGGTGTCGACGAGATGCAGCAGCCCCTCCGGAGTGGCGTACAGGGTCCGGTAGGCCCTGGCGTATTCCGAGATGCGCACCTCGACGTCGCAGGCGATCGCGGTCTCCAGCGCTTTGGCGATGTCCGCGGCGATCGGGTCGGCGCCGAGCCCGGCGCAGTCGCCGGTCTGGGCCGTCGCCGGTCCGGGTGCGGCAAGGAGCGCGGCGCCGACGGCCCCGGCGGCGATGCCGCCGAGGACGCGGTTCCGCGTGGTCGATCGGTTCATTCAGGTGTCCTATGGGGGGATGTGGGAGGGGTTCGACGGGCCGTGGGCCGGGGGTGCGGCTTCGAATACACGCGGGCCGTGTGGAACCGGTTGCAAGGGGAACGGGCGGGCGGGGGCGAGTCGGCTCGGCAGTGTCGTTCGACATGGCGGCTACTGGTCAGTAACATGTATCGTGATCGGCAGCACCGCACTGTCGTGTGACAGCACGTGTGAAAGCACCGTCGAGAGGTCGCCATGGGAGTCGTCCAAATCGTCACGGCCGTGATCGCGTTCGCGTACACCGCGCTCGCCATCTGGCTGTTCGTCCGCGCCGGGCTGGGGATGCTCGCGCTCGTCAGGCTCGGGGCGCCGGACCTGACCCGGAAGGGCGACCGCGGGACGCGGGTGAAGACGATGCTGCGGGAGTCCCTGGGGCACACCAGGATGCTCCAGTGGCACTGGGTGGGCGCGGCGCACTGGGCCGTGTTCTTCGGGTTCTTCCTGCTGTTCCCGGCCCTCGCGCAGTCGTACTTCGAGGTCCTCAACCCGCACTGGAGCCTGCCGGTCGTCGGGCACTGGAGCCTGTGGCTGCTGGGCTCGGAGATCCTCACCGTGCTCACCGGCCTGGCCATCCTCGGGCTCTTCCTGGTCCGGATCTTCAGGCAGCCGCGGGCGCACCAGGTGCCGCCGCAGGGCACCGCCTCGGACGCCGGGCAGCGGCGCTCGTCGTCGCGGTTCGAGGGCTCCCGGCAGTGGATGGCCTTCTACATCGAGGCCACGATCTTCACGATCGTCCTGTCGCACATGACGATCCGCACGATCAAGGTCGCCCTCGGGGACATCGGGCACGAGTGGACCTCGCCGGTGTCGTCGCTGTTCGCGGGCGTGTGGAGCGGGGCGTCCGAGGACGCGCTGCTGACCGCGATCACCCTCGTCGCGCTGCTCGACATCCTCGTGTCGTGGACGTTCTTCCTGATGCTCGCGCTGCACCCGTCGATGGGCATCGGCTGGCACCGGGTCACGGCGTTCTTCAACATCTACTTCAAGCGCAACGCCGGCGGCGCGGTCTCGCTGGGCGCGGCCAAGCCGATGCTCGTCAAGGGCGAGCCGGCCGACTTCGAGACGGCCGACCCGGAGACGGACCCGTTCGGCGTCAGCGTGATCACCGACTTCTCGTGGAAGGGCCTGCTGGACTTCTCCACGTGCACCGAGTGCGGCCGCTGCCAGTCGCAGTGCCCCGCATGGAACACCGGGAAGCCGCTGTCGCCCAAGAAGCTCATCACGGACCTGCGCGACCACCTGTACGAGCAGGCGCCGTACCTGAAGGCCGCGGCGCTCGCGAAGGAGCGCGGCGGGGACACCATGGAGATCGAGCCCATCTCGATCATCGGGTCGGTCATCGACCCTGACGTGCTGTGGTCGTGCACGACCTGCGGCGCGTGCGTCGAGCAGTGCCCGGTCGACATCGAGCACGTCGACCACATCCTCGACCTGCGCCGCAACATGGTGATGATGGAGTCGGACTTCCCCGAGGAGGCGCAGACCATGCTGCGCAACCTGGAGAACAAGGGCAACCCGTGGGGCGAGAACCCGGCCCACCGCCTCAAGTGGGCCGAGCCGCTCGACTTCGAGGTGCCGATCGCCGAGGCGGGCGGGGACTTCGAGTACCTGTACTGGGTCGGGTGCGCCGGGGCCTACGACCCCAAGGCGCAGAAGACCTCTCGCGCGGTGGCGACGCTGCTGCACGACGCGGGCGTCAAGTACGCGGTCCTCGGCGAGGCCGAGACGTGCACGGGCGACTCGGCGCGGCGCATCGGGCACGAGTTCATGTACCAGATGCTGGCCGAGCAGAACGTCGAGACGCTGAACGGGGTCGGCGCGGTGAAGATCGTCGCGACCTGCCCGCACTGCCTGAACACCGTCGGGAACGAGTACAAGGACCTCGGCGGGAACTACGAGGTCGTGCACCACACCGAGCTGCTGGGCGACCTGGTGCAGGCCGGGAAGATCACGCCGGTCGAGCAGCACGAGGGCAAGCTCACCTACCACGACCCGTGCTACCTGGGCCGCCACAACCGGATCTTCACGCCTCCGCGCGAACTGCTCGGGACGTTCTCGGAGATCACCGAGATGCCGCGCAACGAGGAGCGCTCGTTCTGCTGCGGCGCCGGCGGCGCCCGCATGTGGCTGGAGGAGCCGATCGGCAAGCGCGTCAACCGCGAGAGGGCCGACGAGGCGGTCGCGACCGGCGCGAACACGGTGGCCGTGGGCTGCCCGTTCTGCTCCACGATGCTCCGCGACGGCGTCGCCGACGCCGGCCGCGAGGACGTCGAGGTCATCGACATCGCCCAGCTGCTCGCCCGGAGCCGCGAGGTGAAGGCCGAGAAGGCGGGCACCGCCGCGCCCGAATAGGACCGATCGAACGCGCACCGAACACTGTCGGACCCCCGTGCCACCTTTGGTATCGGGGGTCCTTCGTCTGTCCGATTTGAAGGCTGACGCCGGGAAACGCCCGAGTCGCCGGAGGACTGTCGGACCCGTCGGGCATCGTTGAAACCGGGGGTCCCCCGGACGCCCGTTTTGAAGGCTAGCGCCCGAAGTGCTCCCTCAAGAGGGCTGCGGATTCGGCTTCGAGGACGCCCGCGTAGACGTCGGGGTTGTGGTTGAGGCGGGGGTCGCGGACGACGTCCCAGAGGGAGCCGACCGCGCCGGTCTTGGGTTCCCAGGCGCCGAAGACGATTTCACCCACCCGGGCGAGGACCGCGGCGCCCGCGCACATCGTGCACGGCTCCAGCGTGACCACGAGCGTGCAGCCTTCGAGGCGCCAGCCGTCGCCGTGGACGGCAGCAGCAGCACGGAGGGCGAGGACCTCGGCGTGCGCGGTCGGGTCGCCGAGGGCTTCGCGGGCGTTGGCGGCGACGGCGAGCTCGCGCCCGTCGGGGCCGACGACGACGGCGCCGACGGGGAGGTCGGGCCGCGGAGGGACCGGGGCGGTGTCGGCCTGGCGTGCCGGGCTG
>NZ_QFRW01000305.1 GCF_003265355.1 Glycomyces dulcitolivorans
CCGGTCCGCCCATGCCGGGGCCGCCCGCCGCGGGGCCGTCGGGCAGCCGACCGGGGCGCTTCGGGGCGCCGGGGGGCACGGGGGCTCCGGGCTCGCCGGGGCCGGGGAGTCGGCTCCATTCGATGCGGCGCGGGCCCTTCGCCCCGTCGGAGGAACCGGGACTCATGACGATGAGGGTAGCGGAAAACTGCGAACAGCGAAAAACCCCGGGCAGGTGCCCGGGGTCTTCCGAAAGCTGTCGGAGGTGCTAGACCTCGCGGCGCTCCTTGATCTTGGTCGCGGCCTTGCCCTTGCGCTCGCGCAGGTAGTAGAGCTTGGCGCGGCGGACCTTGCCTCGCATGGCGATCTCGATGGAGTCGACCATGGGGCCGTGGACCGGGAAGGTGCGCTCGACGCCGATGCCGTAGCTGATCTTGCGGACCGTGAAGGTCTCGCCGATGCCGGCACCGTGGCGGCGGATCACGACGCCCTGGAACACCTGGACGCGGGACCGGTTCCCTTCCTGAATACGGACGTTCACCTTGACGGTGTCGCCGGGACGGAAGTCCGGCACGTCGGCGCGCATGGAGGCGGCGTTCAGCTCATCCAGAATGTTCATCGGTTTCAACCCTCGTTGATAAAGAAGTTCAGAAGTCCGGCCGGGAGAGGTACCGCTTGAACGAACGGCACGTCACGGGGAACCGTCTTACTCTGCCACACCCTGCTCCGGGGCGGCGAGCCCGGCTCCTTCGAGGAGGAGCAGGTCACGTTTGTCGAGGCTACCCGGGTCGAGCCGTTCCAGCAAGTCCGGGCGGGCCTTCGCGGTGCGAAGGAGCGCCTGCTCACGCCGCCAGCGGTCGACCTTTGCGTGGTCGCCCGAGAGGAGGACCGGCGGGATCTCGTGGCCGCGCCATTCGGCGGGCCGCGTGTACGCGGGGGCTTCGAGGAGCCCGGCGTTGTGCGACTCGTCGTCGAGCGAGGCGGCGTTGCCGAGGACACCGGGCACGAGCCGGGCCACGGCCTCCACGATCGCGAGGACCGCGACCTCGCCGCCGAAGAGCACGTAGTCGCCGATGGAGACCTCGGTGACCTCCATGGTCTCCGATGCGTGGTCGACGACCCGCTGGTCGATGCCCTCGTAACGGCCGCAGGCGAACATGAGCCACGGCTCGGCCGCCAGCTCGTGCGCCATCGCCTGCGTGAAGGGCCGCCCGGCGGGGCTGGTGACGAGCAGGCGGGGCTTCTGGTCGCCGGGGACCAGCTCGTCGAGGCACTCGCCCCACGGCTGCGGCTTCATGACCATCCCGGCCCCGCCGCCCGCGGGCGCGCCGTCGACCGAGTGGTGGACGTCGTGCGTCCAGCGGCGCAGGTCGTGGACGTTCAGGTCGAGCTGGCCCCGCTGGCGGGCGCGGCCGATGAGCGAGAGGTCGAGCGGCGCGAGGTACTCGGGGAAGACGGTGACGACGTCGATCTTCACTACAGCTCCAGCAGGCCCGGGGGCAGGTCCACGGTGATGACCTCGTTCTCGAAGTCGATCTCGGTGACCATCTCGGCGACGAACGGGATGCGCGCCGGGTGGGTGCCCTGGCGCTTGACGACGAGCGTCTCGTGGCCGGCGCCGTGCTCGATGCGGGAGACGGTGCCGATCTCGGTCCCGTCGGCCTCGACGACCTTGAGCCCTTCGAGGTCGTCGTCGCGGAACTCGTCGTCGCCGAGGTCGTCCTGGTCGACGTCGACCGACAGGAGGACGCCGCGCAGCAGCTCGGCCTCGGTGCGGCCGGGCACGCCCTCGAAGCCGACCATGGGCCGGCCCTGGTGCCAGCGCACGGTGACGGCCTTCAGCGGCCCGTTCTTCGTCGAGTACTCGATTCCGGGTTGGAACCGGGACTCGGGGTCATCGGTGCGGACCTCGACGATCAGTTCGCCGCGCAGCCCGTGGGGGCGCACGATCCGGCCGACCACGACCTCTGGCATGGGTACCTCTCCTTGCAGCACAACGGCCCCGGGGTTGTCCCCGGGGCCGGTTGCTTATGACTCAGTAGGAATCGACGACCTCGACACGGATGCCGCGCCCGCCGATCGAGCCGATGACCTGCCGCAGCGCGTTGACGGTGCGGCCGCCGCGGCCGATCACCGTGCCCAGGTCGTCCGGGTTGACCCGGACTTCCAGGCGCTTGCCGCGACGCGAGTCGACCAGACGGACACGGACATCGTCAGGGTGATCGACGATGCCTTTCACAAGGTGTTCAAGCGCTGGTCGCAGCACGGTCTACTCCCCTTTTTCGTCGGACGCCTCGGCGGCCTCCGCCTTGACCTCTTCAGTCTTAGCGGAATCGTCGGCCTTCTCGGCGGACTTCTTCGACTTCGTCGCGGGCTTCGTGTCGGCGGCCTTGACGGCGTCGTCCGAGACGTAGGCCTTCGACGGGTCGATACCGGACTCCTTGAGGGCCGCCACGTACAGCGACTCCTTCTCGGGCTTCGGCTCGGCGACCTTCAGCGGTCCCGGCTCGGGCAGGCCCTTGAAGCGCTGCCAGTCGCCGGTCTTGCGGAGGATGGCCTTGACCTGGTCGGTCGGCTGGGCGCCGACGGAGAGCCAGTGCTGGACGCGGTCGGACTTGACCTCGATCCGGGACGGGTTCTCCTTCGGGTGGTAGATCCCGACGTTCTCAATGACCTTGCCGTCTCGCTTGACCCGCGAGTCGGCGATGACGATGCGGTACTGGGGAGTACGAATCTTCCCCATACGCGTGAGGCGAATCTTCACTGCCACGTTCTTGTTACTCCTGTAATAAGGATCACGCAGCACGCACGCAGTCCAGGGGAATCACTCCGGATTGCGTTCGCGCTGAAACCTGGCTTTGCGTCACGGTTGTTGAGAGGGCACCCGTCCCAAAGCTCATGTACAGCGACCGACTCTACCGCACGCGCGGATCAGTACGACCGCGCCAGGTAGGCGATGAGACCGGGTTCATCCAGGGAGTCCGGTACGGAGCCGTCCTCGCGTTGCAGGACCCGGACCGTCACCGAGGACTCGGCGGCCTTGCGCTCCCCTTCGACGCCGCAGGCGTCCCAGGGCAGGCGGGCGTAACCGGTCTGCGCCGCCTCGACGGCCTCCTCGACGGTGGCCGCGTCGGCGGTGTGCGACTCCCGGAACTCCAGGGCCTCGTTCCACAGCTGGTCCTGCGCGCCCTGGAGCGCGGCGGCGACGGCCTCGGCGAGCATCCCGAGCGGGACGGTCTCCTTGGTGCCGGCGACGCGCGAGACCACGGTGGCCTCGCCGTTCTTCAGGTCGCGGGGGCCGATCTCGATGCGGACCGGGTAGCCCTTGAGCTCGGCGTCCACGGCGCGGCGGCCGAAGGCCACGTCGCCGCGGTCGTCGAGCTTGACGCGCAGGCCGTCGCCCTTGAGTTCGTCGTAGACCTTCCGCGCGGCGGTCTGGACCTCGTCGGTGTCCTTGACGACCATGACGCAGACCTGCACGGGGGCGAGGTTCGGCGGGACCCGCAGGCCCGCGTCGTCGCCGTGACCCATGATGAGGCCGCCGATCATGCGGGTCGAAGTGCCCCAGGAGGTGGTCCAGCCGTGGGCCTGCTTGCCGTCCTTGCCCTGGAACTGGATGTCGAAGGCCTTCGCGAAGTTCTGGCCCAGCTCGTGGGAGGTGCCCATCTGGAGGGCCTTGCCGTCGCGCATGAGCGACTCGACGGCGAACGTGTTCAGGGCCCCGGCGAAGCGCTCGGCCTCGGTCTTGATGCCGCGCAGCACCGGCAGCGCCAGCACGTTCTCCATGAAGTCGGCGTAGACCTCGTGGAGGATGCGCAGCGTGAACGCGTGGGCGTCCTCATAGGACTCGTGGACGGTGTGCCCCTCCTGCCACAGGAACTCCGAGGAGCGCAGGAACAGGCGGGTGCGCAGCTCGTAGCGCATGACGTTGCACCACTGGTTGAGCAGCAGGGGCAGGTCGCGGTACGAGTTGACCCACTTCGCCATGTACTCGCCGATGACGGTCTCGGAGGTGGGGCGGATCGCGAGCTTCTCTTCGAGCTCCTTGCCGCCGCCGTGCGTGACCATCCACAGCTCGGGGGCGAAGCCCTCGACGTGGTCGGCCTCCCGGGTGAAGTAGGACTCGGGGATCAGCAGGGGGAACGAGGCGTTCTCGGTGCCGGTCTCCTTGATGCGCGCGTCCATCTCGGCCGTCATGCGCTCCCACAGGGAGAACCCGGACGGTCGGATCACCTGCGAGCCGCGCGCCGGCCCGTTCTCGGCGAGTTGCGCCTTGGCGATGACGTCCTGGTACCAGCGAGGGAAGTCCTCGCCCTGCGGTGTGAGTACATTGGCCATAATCAGGGATTCTACGGGCCGGACCGCGCCCGGCCGCAATCGGATGAGGCCGCGGGAGACGCGCGCCGCCTCCGCAGAACGGCCGAGGGGCGAATCCGGCGTCTCGGTCCTTCGGCGGTGATACAGCACAGCGAACGTCGCATAAGCTGTCGACGTGACAACACCCATGCTGGCAGGCGACCGCGGCCTGACGGCCGCCGAGGTGGCCGAGCGCGTCGAGGCCGGAGCCGTCAACGAGGCGAAGCGCCACACGAGCCGACCGTTCTCCGCGATCCTGCGCGCCAACCTGTTCACCCCGCTGAACGCCGTCATCGGCGTGCTCGCAGTCATCGCCGTCACGTTCGGCGGCTGGAAGCAGGGCCTGTTCGCGGGGGTCATCATCGCGAACATCCTCATCGGCACCATCCAGGAGCTGCGCGCCAAGCGCACCCTCGACAAGCTCTCGCTCATGAACCAGGCCAACGCGAAGGTCCTGCGCGACGGCGAGGTCCAGGAGGTCGCCCCGAACCGGATCGTCAAGGACGACCTCGTGTTCGTCGAACCCGGCGACC
This sequence comes from Glycomyces dulcitolivorans, assembly GCF_003265355.1. Classification (GTDB taxonomy): domain Bacteria; phylum Actinomycetota; class Actinomycetes; order Mycobacteriales; family Micromonosporaceae; genus Glycomyces; species Glycomyces dulcitolivorans. The sequence continues at coordinate 4,869 of NZ_QFRW01000305.1, forward strand.
GCATCGTCGTCGACGGGCCCGTCGTCGAGTCCCGCAACCTGGAGATCGACGAGTCCCTGCTGACCGGCGAGGCCGACCCCGTCGCCAAGACCCCCGGCGACGAAGTGCGGTCCGGGTCCTTCGCCGTCGCCGGCACCGGCCTGTTCCGGGCCGAGCACATCGGCGCGGACTCCTACGCCGCCAAGCTCGTCGAGGAGGCCAGCAAGTTCACGCTGGCCCGCTCCGAACTGCGCGAGGGCATCAACCGCTTCATCAAGCTCATCAACTGGCTGATCGTCCCCATCGCGATCCTCCTCATCGTCAGCCAGGCCGCCGACGCGCAGAACTGGCGCGAGATCATCGTCTCCACCGTCGCCGGGATCGTCCCCATGATCCCCGAGGGCCTGGTGCTGCTCACCTCCGTCGCCTTCGCCGTCGGCGTCGTGCGCCTCGGCGCCCGCAAGTGCCTCGTGCAGGAGCTCCCCGCGATCGAGGGCCTGGCGCGCACCGACGTGCTGTGCCTGGACAAGACCGGGACGCTCACCGAGGGCGGCATGGACGTCGACGAGATCCGCCCCATCGACGGCACCGACGCCGCGGCCGCCCACGAGGCCCTCGCCGCGCTCGCCGCCTCCGACGACAGCCCCAACCCGACCATGCAGGCCGTCGCGGCCTACTTGGGGGACAACGAGGTCGGCGACCCGCGCTGGCGCGTCATCGACGTCATGCCGTTCTCCTCCGCCCGCAAGTGGAGCGGCACCCGCTTCACCGACCACGGCAACTGGCTCCTCGGCGCCCCCGACGTCCTCCTCGACTCCGGCGACCCCGTCGCCCTCGAAGCCGACGTCCTCGCCGCCCAGGGCCTGCGCGTCCTCGCCCTCATCACCGCCGAGACCGCCTCCACCACCGGCGGCGTCACCGGTGTCAAGGCCCAGGCCCTCGTCGTCCTCCGCCAGCGCCTGCGCTCGACCGCGGCCGCGACCCTCGCCTACTTCAAGGAGCAGGGCGTCGCCGTCAAGATCATCTCCGGGGACTCCCCCGCCGCCGTGGGCGCGGTCGCCGCGCAGCTCGGCGTCGAGGGCGCCGCGGACACCGTGGACGCCCGGCGCCTCCCCGAGGACCCCGAGGAACTCGCCGACCTGCTGGAGCGGGCCACGATCTTCGGGCGCGTCAAGCCGCACCAGAAGCAGACGTTCGTGCGGGCGCTCCAGTCGCGGGGCCACACCGTGGCGATGACCGGCGACGGCGTCAACGACGTCCTCGCGTTGAAGGACGCGGACCTGGGGATCGCGATGGGCTCCGGTTCGGCCGCGGCCCGTTCGGTCGCGCAGGTCGTGCTCCTGGACGACGAGTTCGCGACGCTCCCGCACGTGGTCGCCGAGGGCCGGCGGGTCCTGGGGAACATCGGGCGGGTCTCGAACCTGTTCCTCACCAAGACCGTGTACGCGATCGCCTTGGCGCTGTTCATCGCCGTGGGCGCGTCGATCGCGTGGATCGCGGGCAACGACCCGCTGCCGTACCCGTTCCTGCCGATCCACCAGTCGCTCATCAACGCGTTCACGATCGGCATCCCGGCGTTCTTCCTCGCACTGGCCCCGACCTTCGACCGGGCCCGGCCCGGGTTCGTGAAGCGGGTCCTGAAGTTCGCGATCCCGGCGGGGATCTGCTGCGCGGTGCCGACGTTCGCGGTGTACCTGGCGGCGCTGGCGCACGACGGCTACGACTCGCAGCAGCCGCAGACGACGGCGGCGATCACGCTGTTCAGCCTCGCGCTGGTGGCGCTGGCGATCGTGGCGAAGCCGTACACGTGGTGGAAGGGCCTGCTGGTCGGGGTGTGCGCGGGCGCGTTCGTCCTGGTGCTGGCGGTCCCGCCGTTCGCGCGCTTCTACGAGCTGGAGCTGCCGGGCGTGTGGAACACCACGGCGGCGGCGATCGCGATCGGCTCGGGCGTGGCGGCCCTGCTGTTCTGGCTGGTCCTGCGCCCGAAGCACCTCCGCGACTGATCTGACGAATAGCAAACCGGGGCCCCGCTACATCGCGTGTAGCGGGGCCTCGCGGTTTCTGGCGGGCGTGTAGCGCCTCTTGGGTGAAGGCAGTAATTCATTCAAGGAGCTGATCATGACTCGCGAGACCGCGATTCGGGCCGAGGGGCTCGTCAAGCACTTCAAGGACATCAAGGCCGTGGACGGCGTGGACCTGGAGGTCCCGGCGGGGACCGTGTACGGGGTGCTCGGGCCGAACGGGGCGGGGAAGACGACGACGGTGCGGATGCTGGCCACCCTGCTGCGTCCGGACGCGGGCCGGGCCGAGGTGTTCGGGCGCGACATCGTCGAGGACGCGGCGGCGGTGCGCACGCAGGTGAGCCTGACGGGGCAGTACGCGTCGCTGGACGAGGACCTGACGGGGCTGGAGAACCTGGTGCTGCTGTCGCGGCTGTACGGGTTCGGGAAGCCGGCGGCGCGGTCGCGGGCCGGGGACCTGCTGGAGGCGTTCGGGCTGGCGTTCGCGGCGGGCAAGCAGGTGAAGGCCTACTCGGGCGGGATGCGGCGGCGCCTGGACATCGCGGCGTCGATCATCATCACGCCGAAGCTCCTGTTCCTGGACGAGCCGACGACGGGCCTGGACCCGCGCAGCCGCAACCAGGTGTGGGAGGTCGTGCGGACGATCGTCGGCGAGGGCACCACGGTGCTGCTGACGACGCAGTACCTGGAGGAGGCCGACCAGCTGGCGAGCCGCATCGCGGTCATCGACACCGGGAAGGTCATCGCCGAGGGCACGCCGGGGCAGTTGAAGTCCTCGGTGGGCGCGGGGTCGATCAAGCTGCGGCTGCACCACACCGACCAGCGCGAGCACGCGAAGACCGTCCTCGCGGAGGCGCTGCGCGCCGAGGTCGAGCTGGACGACGACCCGGTGGCGCTCACCGCGCGGCTCCTGCCCGGGCAGGACAACGCGGTGCAGGGCGCGCACGCACTGAGCGAGCTGGCGAAGGCCGGCATCCTCGTCGACGACTTCTCGCTCGGCCAGCCGAGCCTGGACGAGGTCTTCCTCGCCCTCACCGAGCGCGTCGACGCCTGAGACAGCGGACTTTGAGAGAAGAGGAAGAACCGATCATGGCTTTCACCGACACCAAGACGAGCACCGATCAGGACGCGCCGGCGCCGGTCGAGAAGGACCGGCTGCGCAAGCTCCTGGCTCAGGGCGAGCGGCCGTCGCCGCCGAGCGCGTTCGCGTCGGCGCGGGCGTTCGCGTGGCGTTCGATGCTGAAGATCAAGCATGTGCCCGAGCAGCTGGGCGACATCCTGATCTTCCCGATCATGATGCTGCTGATGTTCACGTACCTGTTCGGGGGCGCGATCGCGGGCGGGACCGGGGACTACCTGCAGTTCCTGCTGCCGGGGATCATGGTCATGAGCATCGTGATGACGACGATGTACACGGGCATGTCGGTCAACATCGACATCCACAAGGGAGTATCGGACCGGTTCCGGACGCTGCCGATCTGGCGGGCCGCGCCGATGGTCGGGTACCTGCTGGCGGACGTGTTCCGCTACGCGGCGGCCGGGGCGGTCATGTTCGGCACGGGCCTGGTGATGGGCTACCGGCCGACGGGCGGCTTCGACGGCGTCCTGCTGGGCGTGGGGCTGCTGCTGGTGTTCTGCTTCGCGTTCTCGTGGCTGTGGACCTGGCTGGGGCTCATCGCCCGCTCCGAGAAGACGGTCATGTCGATCTCGATGTCGATCCTGTTCCCGCTGACGTTCCTGTCGAACGTCATGGTGGACCCGGCGACGATGCCCGGCTGGCTCCAGCCGGTCGTGGCGCACACGCCGATCAGCCAGCTGGTGGACGGGGTCCGGGGCCTGTTCGACGGGAACGTCGAGGCGTCCGCGGTGATCACGACCCTGATCTGGTCGGCCGGGTTCACGGCCGTGTTCGGGACCCTGACCGTGCGGGCCTACAACCGCAAGTAAGACTCGATTCACAACACCCGGCGGGGCCGGGAGGGCAGGTGCCTTCCCGGCCCCTTCGCGTTCACAGGTTCCACTCGGGGGCGCCGGGGCCGGGCCGGTAGGCGCAGGACGAGCCGGTGGTGACGGCCTCGCGCAGGTGGCCCCCGAGGGCGGGGTGGCCGTCCTCGATCTTCTTGAGGGTGTTGCGGATACGGTTGGTGACGGACTTGCGGGCCCGCTCGTGGTTGTCGCCGAGGCGGCGGGCGCGGCCGCCGAGCCCGGTGGCGGCCTTCAGGTGCTCGATGAGGGTCTGGCGCTCGGCGTCGAGGGCGGCGGCGCGGGCGTCGTCGCCGACCGCGGCGGCGGTGTCGATCTGCTCGTCGAGGGCCTCCAGGTGCTCGCGGAAGCGGGCCCGGGACTCGGCGTCGAGGACGTCGTCGCCGCCCAGGCGCGCGTCGGCGGCGACCGCCTCGGACGGGTCGAGCAGCACGGCCGCGGCGACCTCCTCCCCCGGGTGCGAGAGCAGCTCGTGCAGGTCGGCGAGGCCCTTCGCGTGCGGCAGGTGCAGGACGGTCCCGGCGTACGCGAGCGTCCAGGTGGCGCCGTCGCGGCGGAACACGTCACCGGCAGCGGGGGCGGCGGGCACGGGCGGGGATTCGAGGCACGCGAGCGCGGCGCGGGCGAGGTCGGACCAGGGCGCGGCGTCGAGCAGGTCGGCCTGGTCGACGGCGGCCCGGAAGTGCGCGGCGGCGCGCCCGGGCTCGTCGAGGACGGCGGCGAGCGTGCCGAGCCAGTGGCTGATGGGCCCGGCGATGCTGATGCCCCACATGGAGACCAGCCACTCGCCTTCGAAGGGCGCGAGCCGGTCGTAGACGTCGCGCGCCAGGTCGGCGTCGCCGTCGGCGACCGCGAGTTCGGCCTCGAAGCGCAGCATGAGCGACTCCCACGAGCCGTACATGCCGTCGGCGGCGGCCAGGCGCTCGCGGACGAAGTGAGCCCGGCCGGTCTCGCCGCGGCGCAGCGCGCTGATCCCGGCGAGGAGGTCGGCGTACTGGTCGCCGTAGTGCGCCCGGTGCGCCGTGGACGTTTCGGGGGCCTCGCCGCGGGCGAGCTGGAGCTCCCAGCGGAGGTGGTCGACGAGGTCGAGGTGGGCCCGCTCGCCGTCCATGAGCGCGGCGGCCTCGCCGATGCGGACCTCGGCGGCGTCGAAGCGGCCCTGGACGATGTCGACGATGGCCTGGTCGACGCTGGAGCCGCCCCGCCAGTGGTCGGACTCGGCCGCGTCGGCGAGGGTGCGGAACTCGGCGAGCTGCGCGAGGAACGCCGGGTCGCCCTGCTCCAGGAGCACGACCCACCGCAGCGAGGAGGAGAGCAGCCGCATCTCCTCGTCGCCGGTGCGGCGGGTGATCTCGGCGAGCTCCTCGACGATCTCCTGGCGCTTCGCGGCGGTGCCGGGGCCCCAGTTCGCGGCGTGGGAGGCCCACAGGCCGAAGGAGATGTCCTCGTCGTCGCCGGACTCGCGGGCGGCGATCATGAAGCGGTACAGCAGCTGCCGGGTCAGCGCCTCGTGGTCGAGCCCCGACTCGGGCGGCTCGCCCGCCAGGCCCTCGTAGGCGAGGGTCTTCAGGCGCACCAGCTCGGGGACGCGCTCGGCCTGGGGCGCGCCCATGGCGGCGCGGGTGAGGAGCATCGGGTCGCCCAGGTCCTCGGCCTCCTGGAGCGCCAGCGCGTAGATCCCGCGGGCCTCGTCTTCGCGCCGGAGCCACCACACGGCGTCGGCGAGCTGGATGCGCAGCTGCACCCGCTTGCGGGTCATGGCGGGCGTGCACCGCTCGACGGCGCGGCGGAAGTACTTCTCGGAGCTGGAGACGCTCATGCAGGCGTTGGCCTTGGCGCCGGCGCGGGCGAGGAGGTCGACGGCGATCACCGGGTCGAGATCGTCGCCGGCTACCCACGCGTGGTGGGCGATCTCGGTGACGAGCATGTGCTTCTTGAGGGACTGGTCGGCGACGAGGGCGCGCACGACGCAGCCGTGGTGGTGGGCGGCCTCGGCGGGGTCCATCGAGTTGTAGAGGGTCTCGCGGACGAGGTCGTGGACGAACACGTACCGGTCGCGTTCGCGGCGCACGAGCCGGGTCTGGCAGGCGAGGTCGAGGGCGGCCTCGATGCGGAACAGGTCGATCCCGGCGGCCTCGGCCATGACGCCGGCGTGGAACTCGCGGCCGCCGACCGAGGCGAGGGTGAGCATCCGCAGGATCGGTTCGGGGAGCTGGTCGATGCGGCGGCGCAGGGCGTCGCGCATGCCGGCGCTGGTGGCGTCGACGGGTTGGCCGGAGGCCCACAGGAGCGCGGACTGCTCGACGAAGAACGGGTTGCCGCCGGTGCGGCGGGTGATCTCGGCGACGGTGTCGGGGTCGGGGGCGGACCCGGCGGTGGCCTTGACGAGTGCGGCGACGCCGTCTTCGGTGAGGCCGTCGAGGCCGACCATGGCGGCCTTGCTGACGAGCTGGAGCATGCGGCCGCGGAGGCGGTGGCCGGGGTCGATCTCGGAGTCGCGGTAGGTGCCGACGAACAGGACGCGTTCGAAGAAGGTGTGCTGGCAGGCGAACTTGAGCAGCTCGATGCTGGCGGTGTCGCAGAAGTGGAGGTCGTCGAGGACGATCAGGAGCGGGCGCACCCGGGAGGCGTTGATGAGCAGCTGGGTGACGGCGTCGTGGAGTTCGAACTCGACGGTGCGGGTCGCGTCGCCTTCGCCGAGGAACACGTCGATCGCGGGCGCGGGGTGGAGGGACTGCCAGGTCTCCTCGCCGAGGCGGCCGCGCAGGGACCGCAGGACCTGGAGCCACAGCCAGTTGTCGGGGACGGCCTCGGAGTCCCAGGAGGTCGCGAAGGCGACGAGCAGGTCGTCGCGGCGCCGGGTGGCGGCCTCGGTGACCAGGGCGGTCTTGCCGATGCCGGCCTCGCCGACGACGAGGACGAGGCCCCCGTGGCTGGCGGCGGTCCGGTCGACGGCCGCGCGCAGCGCGGAGGCGGGGTGGTCGCGTCCGATGAGCAGCGAGTCAGTCACCCGACCAGTGTGGCCGAAGGGTCCGACGCCCGCCACTCGGTTCGGCCGTCACTGTCGGGATTCCGACGCTGGGTTTCCGTGGCATTCCCCCTGTTCAGGGAGGGTCCATAAGCGAGGATTCGAGTATTTGCCCGTCCGGTTTCGCAGAAGCGGCACGGGAGTTACGGGGAGTACATAAAGTCCTACGGAAAGTTAGGTAACCCGGTGCCGAGGAGCGGTCGGGGTCGTCCCCACCGACGGCCTTACAAGGCAGGACCGCTCCGAGCCGGGGGGCCGACGATCCACAGGAGCAATCCTCATGTCCGAGTCCATGTTCAGCGAAGAACGAGTCACGACTCCGAAGAAGACCTGGCGTATGGCGGTCATCGGCCTCGCCGTACCGGCGGTGATGCTCGTCGGCGCGCCGGCGGCCATGGCGGCCGAGACGACCGATCAGCTCCAGCCCGTCACGAGCGAGCAGTTGCCGGTGCCGCTGCCGGACCTTCCGGTGCCGGGCGGGCTGCCGGACCCGGCGGCCCTGGTCGACCTGCCGGCGCTGCTCACCTGCGTCACCGACCTGCTGGACAAGCTCGGGGGCGTCGCGCCGGTGCCGCTGCCGGACGTGCCGGCCGGAGAGGCGGAGCAGCTCCCGGGCCTGCCGCTGCCACTGCCGCTGCCGACGGACCCCGGCTCCTCGCCGCTGCCCGACGTCTCGGCGCTCAACGACAAGTGCCAGGCGGCCCTGGCGAACCTGCCCGACGTCCCGGTCCCGGACGTCCCGATCCCGGCCGAGTAACGGACGCAAGGAGAAGGGGCCCGCAGCCGATCCGGCTGCGGGCCCCTTTCACATGCTCACTTGAGGCGCCGCGCGGCGTCCGCGATCGCCTCGTCGGTGGCCGTCAGGGACAGGCGCACGTGGCGGTTCCCCCTGGGGCCGTAGAACTCCCCCGCGGCGGCGAGGATGCCGCGCTCGGCGAGCCAGGACACGGTGTCCCAGCAGTCCTCGTCGCGGGTGGCCCACAGGTAGAGCCCCGCGGTCGAGTGGTCGATGCGGAACCCGGCGGCCTCGACGGCGGCGCGCAGGACCTCGCGGCGGCGCCCGTACCGGGCGCGCTGCTCGATCGCGTGCTCCTCGTCGTGCAGGGCCGCGATCGTGGCCCGCTGGACCGCCCACGGGACCATGAAGCCCGCGTGGCGGCGGATCTCCAGGAGGTCGGCGACGAGCGCGGGGTCCCCGGCGAGGAACGCGGAGCGGTACCCGGCCAGGTTCGAGCGCTTCGACAGCGAGTGCGCGGCCAGCAGGCCGGTGAGGTCGCCGTCGTTGACGCGCGGGTCGAGGACCGACACCGGCGGATTGTCCTCGTCCCAGCCGAGCGTCAGGTAGCACTCGTCGGAGGCGAGAACGACGCCGCTGTCGCGGGCCCAGCGGACCAGGTCGCGCAGGTGCTCGACCGAGGCGGACTCGCCGGTCGGGTTCGTCGGGTAGTTGATCCACGCCAGGCGCAGGCGCGAGCCGGCGGCGTCGCGCGGGTCGGCGACCGGGACGGGCTCGGCCTTGGCGAGGATCGCGCCGATCTCGTACGTCGGGTACGCGATCTCGGGGTAGGCCACGGTCTCACCGGCGCCGATGCCGAGCTGGAAGGGCAGGTTCGCGACCAGCTCCTTGGAGCCCACGGTGGGCAGGACCGCGACGTCCTCGGCGACCCCGGTGTGGCGGTGCAGCCACGAGCGCATCGCCGCGGTCAGGTCCGCGGGCCCGGCGACCGTGGGGTACCCGGGGAACGCGGAGCCCTCGTCGAGGGCCGCGCGGATCGACTCGGGGACCGGGTCGACCGGCGCGCCCACCGTCAGGTTGATGAGCCCGCCCGGATGGGACGACGCGCGCTCCATGAACGGGGCCATGCGGTCCCACGGGAAGCGCGGCAGCCGCCGCGCCGGGGAGGCGCTGTGGAGGCGGCGCAGCGCCATGCGCTACTCCTCTTTCGCGGGCAGACCGGCCACGAACGGGACGTCGCTGTCGATCTTGCCGACCTTGGAGGCCCCGCCGGGGCTGCCGAGGTCGTCGAAGAAGTCGACGTCGGCCTTGGTGTAGGCGGCCCATTCTTCGGGGACGTCGTCCTCGTAGAAGATCGCCTCGACCGGGCACACCGGCTCGCACGCACCGCAGTCGACGCACTCGTCGGGGTGGATGTAGAGCTTCCGGTTGCCTTCGTAGATGCAGTCGACGGGGCATTCTTCAATGCAGGCCCTGTCGAGCAGGTCCACGCACGGCTCGGCGATTACGTAAGTCACGAGTCGTCCTTCCTACAGCGCGCAGTCGGGCGGACTGCGTTGAGATGAGCCTAAAGCTTATTTCCTCTTATAGACCCGAAGGCTTGGGGTGCGCCAGATGCTGGGACCGGAGAACGTCGGCCGTCGCGTGGCGGTTCGGATCAGATTGCAGGACGCCCGGCCCGGTCGTCGGTTCACGGACATCACGGGCGAGCTTATCGAGTTCGGCCCGGAGCACTGGCGCGTGCGGCCCGCCACAGGGGCAGTCGTCACCATCGACACCGCCGACGTGGTCGCGGCGCGGCCGATCCCGCCGAAGCCGACCCCGTTCTCCGAGATCATCGGACTGGAGCGCCTCCTGGCCGCGACCTGGCCCGCGACCGAGACCGCCGAGCTCGGCGGGTGGCTGCTGCGGGCCGCCGGCGGGTTCACCAACCGCGCGAACTCGGTCCTGGCGCTCACCGCGCCCGAAGGCGGCACCGACGCGGCCGTCGCCGCCGTCGAGGCCTGGTATGAAGCTCGCGGGCTGCCGCCGAAGTTCTCCCTGGCCGGGCCGGTCACGCGGCGCCTTGAGGACGAACTGGCCGCGCGCGGCTGGACCGCCGAAATGGAGACCGTCGTGATGGTCAAAGCGCTCAAGGAGCACGCGTACAAGGGCGAGGTCGTCATCGCCGACGCCCCGAGCGCCGAGTTCCTGAAGCAGGCCGACCGCGGCTTCCCCGAGACCGCCGAGCGGGTCTTCGGGTCCGGGCCGGGCCGCGGCTACGCCGAGATCCGGCGCGGCGGCGTCCTGGTCGCGCGCGGGCGCGGCGCGATCGCCGAGGACCTCCTGGCAGTCACGAACGTCGGCACCGTCCCCGAGCTGCGCCGCCAGGGGCTCGGGACCGAGATCCTCGCCGCGCTGGAGGCGTGGGGCGCCGGAAACGGAGCGGCGCGCGCCGCCCTCCAGGTGGAGGCCGACAACGCGCCCGCGATCGCGATGTACCGGCGGCTCGGCTACGCCGAGCGCTACCGGTACTGCTACCGGATCAAGCTTTAGCGGCCTGGGCCTTCTTCGGGCTCGCCTTGGCCTCGAACGCGATCTTGGTGGCCTTCAGCTCGCGGCCGTAGCGGTCGACGCCGAGGGCCATCACGATGAGGAAGCCCACCCAGCCCGACAGGGCCAGCAGCGCGAAGTAGATCGGGACCTGCGAGAAGACCCCTTGCAGGTCCGGGTAGTCGACCCGCGCGATGAGCGGGTTGACCAGCACCGCGAACAGGGTCGCGATCAGGAAGATGACGAGCAGCTCGCCGGTGATCTCCCGGCGCGGGCGCCGCACGCCCCACCAGATCCCGGCCGCGACACCGACGGCGGCCATGGCGCCGAAGGTGTACACGCCGACGAGGTCGCCGACCGCGGTGCCCTCGCCCCACACGTTCGAGGCGATCCGGCCGCCGAGGTTCGCGGCGATCAGGCCCAGCGCGAAGCCGTAGATCGACGGCCAGTGCGGCATCAGGAGGCGGCTGAGGAGGGTCACTGTCGGGACTCCTTCGGGGCAGAGGGGGCTTGCTGCGGTCTCGGACGAAAATACCGCCACAGCGCGACGGCGATCCCGGCGGTACCGGCCAGGAGCAGCGCGTAGCCGTTGAAGCCGCTGCTGATCACCAGCGAACCGGCGGACGTGGGCATCGACGCGGTCAGGACCACGCCGAACCAGGCGAGCGAGGTGACCAGCGCGCCCCACCGGCTGCCGGTCCACCACACCGCCAGCGCGGCGAGCGACCAGTTCCCGGCGAACGCGAACGCCCCGGCGAGCGGGATCGCGATGCCGCCCCAGTAGGTCGGCACCAGGAACGATTCGATCAGGGCGGCGAGGACCGCCGCGGCCGCCGCGACGACCGCGCCGCCGACGCGGACCGCCGTCTCCAGACCTCTCGCACGCACGGTGGCGATCCTACGGCAGCAACCGAACCGGTCGCCGCCCCGGCGCGTTGGAGTCCCGCTCCCGTACCACCGGACGGGACAATACGCTCATGACCACGATACGAGAGACAACTGCTACGAAACGTCGACGATTCCGACAGCTGTTTCCCGAACGGTCCGACTTCCTCCACGTCCGCCGCCACTGGCACTCCGACCTCCTCGCCGGGCTCACCGTCGCGGTCGTCGCGCTGCCGCTGGCGCTGGGGTTCGGCATCGCCTCGGGTCTGGGGGCCTTCGCGGGCCTCATCACCTCCATCATCGCCGGAGTCCTCGCCGCGCTCCTGGGCGGCTCGAACCTCCAGGTCACCGGCCCGACCGGGACGATGGCCGTGGTGCTCGTGCCGCTGGCGGCCACGCACTCGCACACGGGCGTGATGCTCGTGGGCGTCATGGCCGGGCTCATGCTCGTCGCGCTCGCCCTGCTCGGGGCGGGCCGGTACGCGCGGTACGTGCCGGTCCCGGTGGTCGAGGGCTTCACGGCGGGCGTCGCGATCGTCATCGCGGTGCAGCAGCTGCCGTCCACCCTCGGCCTGCCCTCACAGAACGCGCACTTGATCACGGGCGCTTGGGAATCGGTGCGGGCCTTCGCGGCCGCCCCGGACTGGGCGCCCGTCGCGGTCGCGACCGGCGTCGTGGCGGCGATCCTCCTCGGGTCGCGCCTGCACTCGCAGATCCCCACGCCGCTGCTCGCGGTGGTCGCCGCGACCGCGGTCGTCTGGTTCGCGGAACTCGACGTCGACGTCATCGGGTCGCTCCCGCGCACCATCCCGGCCCCCGAGGCCGGGTTCCTCGACTTCGCGTCGGAGGCCCCGCAGCTGCTGGCCGCCGCGGTCGCGATCTGCGCCCTGTGCGCGCTGGAGTCGCTCCTGTCGGCCACGGTCGCCGACAACATGACCGTTGGCCGCCACCACAACCCCGACCGCGAGCTCCTCGGGCAGGGCGTGGCGAACCTGGTGACGCCGTTCTTCGGCGGCATGCCGTCCTCGGGGGCGCTCGCGCGCACGGCGGTGAACGTCCGGTCGGGGGCGGCCGGGCGCCTCGCGTCGCTGACGCACGCACTCGTACTGGCGCTCATGATGCTCGCGCTCGCGCCGCTGGTCGCGCACGTCCCGCTCGCGGCGCTCGCGGGCGTGCTCATCGCGACCTCGATCCGGATGATCGAGGTCGGGTCGATGCTGGCGCTGGCGCGGTCGACGCGCGCGGACGCGGCGGTCATGTGGCTGACGCTGGCCGCGACGGTGCTGTTCAACCTGGTGTGGGCGGTGGCGGTGGGAATCGCGCTCGCGGGGCTGCTGGCGCTGGGGCGGATCTCGCGGTCGGTGTCGGTCGAGGAGGAGCCGATCGACTCGGGCGACCACCACGACGAGGAGGCGGCGCTGCTGCACGAGCACATCGTGGCGTACCGGCTCGAAGGCCCGCTGTTCTTCGCGGCGGCGCACCGGTTCCTGTTGCAGCTCTTGGACGTCGCGGACGTGCGCGTGGTGGTCCTGCGCATGAGCCGGGTGTCCACGATGGACGCGTCGGGGGCGACGGTCCTCGCGGACGCGATCAAGCGCCTGGAGCACCGCGGCATCGCCGTCTACCTGTCCGGCCTCGAACCGGTGCACGCCAAACCGCTTGAGGCCCTGGGCATCCTGGAGCCGCTGTGGCAGCAGGGGCGCCTGTTCGAGCACACCAGCGAAGCGATCGCGGCCGCCCGCCAGCGCCTCAAGGCCGACGGGCTCCTAGAGCAACTCGAAGCGGAGGCCGGGGGCTTCGGCGGGGAGGCCGAAGCGGAGCGCCCATAGGCGGTCGTGGAGGCCGCGGTGGTCGACGGTGTCGACCGAGTCGACGACGGCGTCGTCGGGGTTGACGCCGTGGAGGATGAGGGTGCCGCGCTCCCCGGTCCAGACGGCGCGGTCGCCTTCGAGTTCGGGGCGGATGCGGCTGACGAACGCCTCGGTGAGCTCGGGTCCGAAGTCGCCCAAGGCGATCCCGTCGTCGGTCCACGCGAACTTGCGGATGAGGGCGCCGTCGCCGTACGCGTCGACGTAGACCTCGACGCCGTCGGGGCCGTCGACGAGTTCGGCGCGGGAGTCCTCGCCGGCCTGCTGGGAGGCGCCTTCGACGGTGGGCACGGAGTGCCAGGCGGCGGAGGGGTGGACCTGGTCGTAGCGCTCGTCGCCGAAGTAGGCGGCGGTGTACTCGCCGGCCCCGGCATCGCACAGGAGCTGCTCGCCGTCGACGGCGACGATGAACGAGCCGAGGTCGAGGTGGTTGTGGGGCTCCTCGTTGTAGCCGCCCTTGACGGCGAGGGCCCACATGCGCCGGCCGATCTGGCGGCGTTCGACGAACCAGCCGACCTCGGGCAGGAGCGTGCGGGCGGGCTCGATCGACTCGGGCAGGGGCCGGCCCCATTCGAGGGTGCGGGTGAGCGGGGCCCAGCGCGCGCACTCGTCCTCGGCGAACGTCTGGGGGCGGGACGCGGCGGGCGGCTGGGCGCCGAGGCGGTCCTGGAGGCGGGTGAGGAGCCCGGCGGGCAGGAGCGGGTCGGCGTCGGTGTCGCCGAAGGTCGCGAAGGACCCGGGGTAGAGCTGGGCGCGGGCGGGGAACGCGGCGATGGCCTCGTTGCCTTCGAGGAGGTCCTCGCCGGTGGCCTCGCGCCAGGCCTCGGCGAAGTAGGTGAAGTAGCCGAAGCCGTAGATCCAGTAGTAGACGCCTTCGACGCAGCCGCCGTCGGGCCCGAAGGAGAACAGGTAGGACTGGAGGGCGGGGAGGACGCGGCCGCGGATGACGTCGGTGTCGTAGCCGAGCGCGAGCGCGGCGAGCCCGGCGGCGCCGGCGCACACGGCGGTCCAGTTGGAGATCCGCAGCTCCCACCAGAACGGGAACTCGGACTCGAAGAACGGGTCGAGGACGCGCTCGCGGATCTCGGCCTCGACCTGCTCGGCGCCTTCGACGTCCTCGCGCAGGCGCAGGATCTCGGCGAGGGCCTGCGCGGTCTCGCACGCGAACAGGTCGACGCAGGTGCGCGGGTCGAAGTCCTCGCCCCAGTGGGCGGGCAGGGCCCAGGAGCGCTCCTGGCAGACGTCCTTGATCAGGGAAGAGAGCGTCGAGGCCTCCCCGGCGATGGCGAGCGCGGCGAGGTGGCGGCGGCGCGCGAAGTACTGGGCCTCGTACGGCAGGCGCCGCCCGGTCGCGGCGAAGTCGTCGGCGAGCGCCGGATCGAAGTCCGGCACCGGCAGCGCGGCGATCTCGCGGAGCTCTTCGAGCAGGGCCGTTCTGAGGTCATCCATCGGCCTTCGCCTTTCCGGTGAGGAGGGGTTTCGGGGCGGGGGATCCGGCCGTGGCTCAACGGTAACGCGGGCGCGCATTCCGTCATAGACTGCCTCGTATGCGCATAGGGGAGCTGTCGGAGCGGACCGGCGTTCCGGCCGCCACCATCAAGTACTACCTGCGGGAGCACCTGCTCCAGCCGGGCGACCACGGCGAGGGCAACACCGTCGAGTACGGACCCGCGCACGTGCACCGCCTGACGCTCATCCGCGCGCTCTCGGAGACCGCCGGGCTGTCGGTCGCGCAGATCGGCGAGGTCCTGACGGTGCTTGGGCGCCACCAGGACTCGGCGTTCCAGGCGCTCGGCGCGGCCCTGGCGGCGACGCACCGGGACCCGACGTTCTCGCTCGCGAGCGAGGGCACGACCGAGGCCGCCGAGCGCACCGTGGACCAACTGCTCGGGGAGTACGGGTGGGCCGAGGTGGCGCCGCCGATGTACCGCGACGCGATGGTCACGGCCCTGAGCGCGTTCTACCGCTTGGGGAATCCCGACCCGCAGGAGGTGCTGGGCCACTACGCGGACGCGGCGGCGGCCCTGGCGTCGGCGGACATGGAGGCCATCGCGGAGGCCACGAAGGTCGAGGGCGTCGACGCCGAGCAGGCGGTGGTCGCGACCATCCTGGGAGAGACGGTGTTCGCGGCGCTGCGGCGCATCGCCCACATCGCGGCCTCGGCTCGGACGCAGGCCGCGCAGGGCCCTTCGGGCACAATCTGAACCGTGACTGAGCTCCGCTTCGACCGCGACCCCGGCCGCCCGAACCTCCTCCACCTCGTCTACGACGAGGTCGTGCAGGCGACGATCGACCTCGACGACCCGTCCTACCTGGACGCCGAGTACATGCAGCGGATCGCGTACCTCATCGATGCGGCCGCCGAGCCGAAGCAGCCGCTGCGGGTGCTGCACCTGGGCGCGGGCGGGCTCGCGATGGCGCGGTACGTGGCGGCGACGCGGCCCGGGTCGTACCAGCAGGCGGTCGAGACGAACGAGGAGCTCATCGAACTGGTCCGCGCCGAGGCCCCGCTGCCGCGCGGCGTCAAGGTCAAGATCCGCCGCACCGACGCCCGCGAGGCGGTCGAGTCGGCGCCCGAGGGCAGCTACGAGCTGATCATCACCGACGTCTACGACGGCGCCCGCGTCCCCGCGCACATCACGGGGGTCGAGTTCCTCCACGCCGCGAACCGGGTCCTGCGCCCGGGCGGGCACTACGCGGTGAACCTCTGCGACGGCGGGCACATGAAGTTCCTCAAGCCGGCGCTCGCGGCGATGCGCGAGGTGTGGCCGCATGTGGCGGTCATGGCCGAGCCCGCGGTCCTGCGCGGGCGCCGGTTCGGCAACGTCGTCGCCGTCGCCTCCACGGTCGAACTCCCGACCGCCGACCTCCGCCGCCGCTGCGCCGGCGCCGCCTTCCCCTGCCGCGTCGTCGAGGGCACCGAACTCCGCGAGTACATCGCCGGGGCCGTCCCGGTCACCGACGCCACCGCCATCCAGTCCCCTCCCCCGCCCCGCTCCCTCCGCAGCTTCTGAACCGTCCCGGCGGACGGTCTACCCGCGAGTAGCCCGTTCGGACAATAAACTCGCTGGATAGTGGCCCTGTCTCCCGCCGCGTCACCACTGTCCGATCCGGATCGGTGAGGGCACTCACAGAAGACTTGGCGATGCGGGTCACCCTGTACTAGCGTCGGCGGCTGTTCCGGTCGGGTCCTCAGGGCTCCCCCAGAGACCCACCCGTCCGGACCGCCGAGCCGCGCCGCGCATGACGCCTGTTCCTCCCGGTCCAGGGCGAGACACCGCAGCGCGGGCCGGGGACCCAGCCGCGCCGTTCCCCCCATCCTGACGGTGCACGGGGTGAATCCCGCTCAGGCAGCGCCTGCGCGGGTAGGGCGATCTTCCCTGCCCGAACCCGACAGCTAACCCGGTAGGCGGCCGAGGAAGAAAGGCCACCTGGTGGCTCAAGCCTGCACTGATATCGACCATCGATCGCGCGCAAGTGCGATCCTCCGCCGCATCGCCGCCTACACCGGCGTCACCGTCGCCACGGTCGGGCTGGTGACGGCCTTCGCCGGCAGCCGGGCCCACGCGGCCGACGTCGACTACGACGCCGCGTCCGCCTCCGAGATCGAGGACCATCTCGACGACCTCGAGGCCCAGCGCGACCAGACCAGCACCTCTCTCGACGGCCTCCAGGCGCAGCTCGAAGCCGCGCAGGCCGTCATCACCGCCACCGCCGAGGACTACGGCACCACCGGCGCCCAGCTCCTCGACGTCACCGCCGCGGTCGAATCCGCCGAGGACGAGCTCGGCGCCAAGGTATCCACGCTCGTCGAGTACGCGCAGGAGCAGTCCGACAAGTACGCCGAGGCCCAGACCGCCGCCGAGACGGCCGACGAGCTCGAACCGCAGATCGCGGACCTCGAAGCCCAGGTCACCGAGCTCGACGCGCAAATCGACGAGGCCCAGGCCGCCTACGACGAGGCCGCCGAGGAAGAGGCCGCCGCTGCGGCCGAGGCCGAGGCTGAGGCCGAGAGCGAGTCCGCCTCCTCTTCGTCGTCCTCCGGCTCGACGGCCGAGTACAGCGAGGACGCCGCCACCGCCGCGGTCGAGTTCGCCCGCGACCAGCTCGGCGAGTCGTACGTGTACGGCGCGGCCGGCCCCGACACCTGGGACTGCTCCGGCCTCGTCGTCGGCGCCTACGACGTCTCGGGCATCTCGCTGACCCACTCGACCTACACCCTGTGGGACGAGACCAGCTCGATCGACCGCGACGACCTCCAGCCGGGCGACCTGGTCTTCTACAACGGCCTCGGCCACGTCGCGATCTACATCGGCGACGGCCAGGTCATCCACGCGCCCAAGCCGGGCGACGTCGTGAAGATCTCGGACCTCGACATGGGCATGTCCATCGACGGCTACCGCCGCATCTGACGATCCGGATACGCCGAAGGGCCGGGGCTTTCGCCCCGGCCCTTCGCCTTTTCGCTTGCTTCGCTAGCGCTTCTTACGCATTCAAGCCGCCTCGGCCATCACCTGGTCGTTGGCGAGCTCCTTGAGGCGCGCGAGCGCCTGGATCTCCAGCTGCCGGATGCGTTCGCGCGACAGGTGGAACCGGTGCGCGACCTCCGTGAGCGAGTGCTCGCGGCCGTCTTCGAGGCCGTAGCGGGCCTTGACGATGCCGGCCGAGCGCTCGTCGAGGTGGTTGAGCATCATCTCGATGCGCTGGCGCTCCATGCCGGCGAGGACGACGTCCTCGGGGCTGGGTTCGTCGGAGTCGGCGACCAGGTCGCCGAGGTTGGTGTCGCCGTCGTCGCCGATCGGCGTGTCCAGCGAGACGGTGTCCTGGCTCCAGCGGATGAGCTCGTTGACCCGCTCGACCGTGACGCCGAGTGCGGCGGCCACCTGGTCGGGTTCGGGGTCGCCGCCGAGCTCACGGGTGAGCTGGCGGGTCACGTTGCGCATCCGGTTGACGTCCTCGACCAGGTGCACCGGCAGGCGCACGGTGCGCTCCTGCTGGGCGATCGCCCGGCTGATCGCCTGGCGGATCCACCACGTGGCATAGGTCGAGAACTTGAAGCCGCGCGCGTAGTCGAACTTCTCGACGGCGCGGACCAGGCCGGTGTTCCCCTCCTGGATCAGGTCGAGCATCGGCATTCCGGAGCGGACGTACCGGCGGGCGATCGAAACGACCAGCCGCAGGTTCGCCTTGATGAACTGCTCCTTCGCGCGCGCGCCGTCCTCGATCAGGCGCTTGAGCTCCTTCTCGGTGGCGTCGCCGAAGGTGTCCCCTTCACCGAGCAGGTGCTTCGCGAACAGACCGGCCTCGACTGCCTTCGCGAGGTCGACCTCGGCGGCGGCGTCGAGCAGTGCGGTCTTCGAGATCTCGTGCAGGTAGACACCTACAAGGTCTCGTTCCTCAGCGACCTCTTGGGTGGTGAGGGTGGGTGTTTCAGTAGTATCCACGCTCAAGGTCTCCTCCAGCTTCCTCGTCCCCCGACACCGCGTGAACGGTGTACCAGTTACAACGACCGCTTCGTTGCGTGGAATTCCGTGCCCCGGTGTTCGATGCGCCACGGTTACGGAATCGATGCGAACGGGTGCCCTTTCGGGTGTTCGCACAATCCCGCAAACCGGTCTCTCGGGCTATGCTCGGTTCACGGCTCCTGTCACTGGGACGGGGGAGCGGATCGCTCATGATGCCTCTGAGACGGGGATCACCTCACCGTGGTTTCGGTGGGGCGACCCGAGTCCTGGTCACGGTATCGTCTCCGGCCTGCTTCATCGCAAACCTTCAATCTCTAGGGGTACACGCGCCTTACCTTGAAAAAGTTGAGAGATCATCTCTTTGCGGCCCGAATCACTAGGATTCAGGCCGGGAAGGCGGCGACGCTCTGATACCCGCACCATAGCGGACGGTAGCGGTGACAAGCAACACCATTCCCAGCTGTTGTTGTCGGATTCCGAGCACCCCTCGTTCTCCTCAGTCTGCGCCTCCCGGGCCCTCCGCGGGGGGACTTCCGGGCCCGTGACACGAAGATCACGCCCGTGACCGGCTGCGCGTAGAGTTGGCCGGGTGACAGAAGAACGCCTTGTGTGGGTCGACTGCGAAATGACCGGCCTCGACCCGGACACCGAAGCCCTCATCGAAATCGCCGTGCTCGTCACCGAACCGGACCTGACCCCTCTGGACGACGGCATCGACATCGTCATCGCCTGCGAGAGCGCGACGCTCGACGACATGGGCGCGTTCGTGGCCGACATGCACGCGAAGTCCGGTCTCACCGAAGAGGTGCGGGCCTCCCGGGTCTCGCTCGCCGAAGCCGAGGACGCGGTCCTCCAGTACATCAAGCAGCACGTGCCCGAGGCTCGCACGGCCCCCTTGTGCGGCAACTCGATCGCCACGGACCGCACGTTCATCACGAAGTACATGCCGCGCCTGGACGAGCACCTGCACTACCGCATGATCGACGTGTCCTCCATCAAGGAGCTCACCCGGCGCTGGTACCCGCGCGTGTACTACAACCAGCCGCCCAAGGGCCTGGCCCACCGCGCGCTCGCCGACATCAAGGAGAGCGTGAAGGAGCTGGAGTACTACCGGCGCACCGTGTTCGTGGCCCTGCCCGGTCCGTCGAGCGACGAGGCCAAGGCGGCGGCCGCGGCCCTGGCCGACGCACCCGGTGAGACCCCGAACACCCAACCCCGTTGACACCACTCGGGGCCCAATGGCTATTATTGTCCCCGGCTTCCTTGTTGAAGCCCGATGGTGGTCGTAGTTCAGCTGGTAGAACGCTTGGTTGTGGTCCAGGAGGTCGCGGGTTCAAGTCCCGTCGATCACCCCATCAGAAAAGGCCCTATGGCATCGCCATAGGGCCTTTCGCCTGCTCGCTCACCGCCGGTTCCGCTTGTTGCGCAGGTGTTCCCTGCGCCTGCGCTCCGTCGCCGGGCGCATGATGCCGCGCTCGGCGCCCGTCAGGGCGACGCCGACGACCAGGAGCGGGACCATGATCCAGATCGGCCAGAAGTAGATGGGGCCGTCGGTGAAGAACTCGACGACCGCCCACACGCCCAGGTTGATGCCGATCGGGATCGAGAAGCCGAACCACATCCACTTGATCCAGTCGGGCGTGCCGAGCTTCTCGGGCTCCTCGGCGTCCAGGATGCGCTGGTAGGTCGGGAGATCGGCGAGGACGACCTCGGCGTCGCCGACGGTCTGGGCCGCGAGGAGGACGTCCACGCGCTTCTCGTACTCGTCGAGGTCGATGTACCCCTGGTCGACGGCCGCACGCAGGATCTCGGTCAGGGCGCCGCGCTCGGGGTTGCCGATGCGCATCGTGCGGTCGCCGAACCGTTCGAGGGAGGACATTCGGGCTCCTTGGGGATGGGTGTTCGCAGGGGGCTGGTGTCAGTGGGAGGAGCGGCCGTGGTGGCCGCCGTCGTGGCCGTGGCGGTGGCTCCGGTCGCGGCGGCGGCGCTCTCCGTCGTCGTCCTCGTCATCGTCGTCCCCGCCGCCCATGTTGACGACCTGGAGGACGGTGGCGATGCCCAGGCCGAGGATGGGCCAGATCGGCCAGAAGTACGTGGGCTCGCCCGAGCCGACCCAGGTCGCGAACCAGACACCGGTGGTGATGAGCCCGACGGTGATGAGGCCCTGGAGGGCGGGGATGCGGCGGATCAGGTTGCCGCGGCGCGCGGGCGGGGCGGCCGGGGCGGGCGCGTCCTCGGCGGGGACGACCTCGCCGACCTTCGGGCGGCCGCCGGGCAGGTCCTCGAAGATGAGGTCGAGCTCGGCGTTGGTCTTGGCGTTGTACGCGGCCACCGAGCGCTCGTCGAACTCGCCGAGGTCGATGCGGCCCTCGTCGAGCGCCGCCTGGAGCTGGGCGATCGCCTCGTCCCGGTCGGCGTTCGAGATGCGCAGCTTGCCGTGGTCTTCGGTCACGACGCCATTATGGCATCGGAGTCCTATTCAGCGCGAGCCGCGCTCGCAGCCAGTTCGCCCAATTGTTCGACGCCGCCGTCGGGGGCCGTCAGCACCCACACGCCGTCCTCGCAGAGGGCGATGGTGTGCTCGGTGTGGGCCGCGGCCGAACCGTCGTCGGTGACGATGGTCCAGCCGTCTTCGAGCTCGGCCGTGTCGGGCGAGCCGAGGGTGATCATCGGTTCGATCGCCAGGGCCATGCCGGGGCGGAGCTTGGGGCCCTCGCCCGGGCGGCCGTAGTTGAGGATGTGGGGGTCCTGGTGCATCTCGGTGCCGATGCCGTGCCCGCCGAAGCCGGTCACGATCCCGTAGTCCCCCGAGTGCTCCACGGAGTGCTCGATCGCGTGCGAGATCCCGCCGAGGCGCTTGGAGGTCGCGGCGGCCCGGATACCGGCCCACATGGACGCCTCGCAGGCCTCCCGCAGAGCGGTCAGCTCGGGGGCGACCTCGCCGATCTCGATGGTGATCGCCGCGTCGCCGTGCCAGCCGTCGACGATCGCGCCGACGTCGACCGACAGGAGGTCCCCGGCCTTGAGGACCGCGTCCTTCGCGGGGATGGCGTGGACGACCTGCTCGTTCACCGAGGAGCAGATCGAGGCGGGGTAGGGGCCGAAGCCGATGTCGTAGCCCTTGAAGGAGGGAACGGCGCCGCAGGAGCGGATGACGTCCTCGGCGATCCGGTCGAGTTCCGCCGTCGAGACGCCCGGTCCGGCGGACTCGCGCATGGCCCGGTGGACCTCGGCCACCACGAGCCCGGCGGCCCGCATCTTGCGGATCTGCTCGGGGGTCTTGTACTGGATGCGGTCGCGACGGCGGAACACCGCGGCTACTCCGGGGCGCCGATGGCGGCCAGCGCGCGCTCGGTCACCTCGGCGACCTCGCCGATCGCGTCGATCTCGACGAGCTTGCCCTGCTGCTCGTAGTAGCCCACGAGCGGCGCGGTCTGCTCGGCGTAGACCTCAAGGCGGTGCTTCACGGTCTCCGGCTTGTCGTCGCTGCGCTGGTACAGGTCGTCGGAGTCGGGGTCGGCCGGCGGGTCGAATTCGAGGTGGTAGACCTTGCCGGTGGACTTGGAGACGCGGCGGCCCGACAGGCGGCGCACGACCTCTTCGTCACTGGCGACGAGTTCGACGGCCACGTCGAGGATGACGCCGGCTTCGGTGAGGATGCCGTCGAGGACCTTGGCCTGCTCGGTGTTGCGGGGGTAGCCGTCGAGCAGGAAGCCGTCCTTCGCGTCGTCCTGCGCGAGGCGGTCGGCCACCATCTCGTTGGTGACCTCGTCGGGGACGAGCTCGCCGGCCTCCATGTACTCCTTGGCCTTGAGGCCGAGCGGGGTGCCGCCGTCGACGTTGGCGCGGAAGATGTCGCCGGTGGAGATCTTGGGGACGCCGAGCCGTGCGGCGATGATCTCAGCCTGGGTGCCCTTGCCGGCCCCGGGCGGGCCTACGAGTACCAGTCGCAAAGGAAATTCCTCCCGTGTCGTGCGGTGCCGATCCTCGGCGAACGTTCGCCGAACGTGCCGATAGCGCGGCCTGGGCGGCCGCGCTGTGGCACCGAGTTCAATTCTGCGTCAGCGCAGGAAGCCCTCGTAGTGGCGCTGCATCAGCTGGGACTCGATCTGCTTGACCGACTCCAGGCCGACGCCCACCATGATCAGCACCGAGGTGCCGCCGAACGCGAACTGAGCGAACAGCTGCTGGTTACCGAACGCGATGATGGCCAGATTGGGAAGGATAGCGATCGCGGCGAGGTAAAGCGAGCCCGGGAAGGTCAGGCGTGACAGGACTCGCTGCAAGTAGGTCGCGGTCGGGTTGCCGGGACGGACGCCCGGGATGAACCCGCCGGCCTTCTTCATGTTCTCGGCGACGTCGTCGACCTTGAAGGTGATCGACACGTAGAAGTACGTGAAGAAGATGATCAGGAACGCGTACAGCGTGATGTAGACCCACGAGCCCTGGTTGAGCAGGTACCGGTCGATGAACTGGACCCACGACGCGTCGCTGCTCTGGTTGAGCTGACGGAACAGCGTCGGGATGTACAGGAGCGAGGACCCGAAGATGACGGGGACGACGCCGGCCTGGTTGACCTTGAGCGGGATGTACGTCGACGTCCCGCCGTACATGCGGCGGCCGACCATCTTCTTGGCGTACTGCACCGGGATGCGGCGCTGCGACTGCTCGATGAAGATGACCGCGACCATGATCGCGATGCAGAGGCCGACGATGACGGCGAACATGAACCATCCCTCGGACTCCTGGAGGGACCAGAACTGGCCGGGCATCTGAGCGGCGATCGACGCGAAGATCAAGAGGCTCATGCCGTTGCCGACGCCGCGCTCGGTGATCTGCTCGCCGAACCACATGATCATCGCGGAGCCGGCGACCATGACCGCCACGACCGTCACGACGGACATCCAGTAGGGGATGTTCGCGTCGGTGGCCGACAGGTCGGGCAGGATCGGGCTCGGGCACTCGGTCTGGAACAGGATCCCCGACCGGGCCAGCGCGATGTAGCCGGAGGCCTGGAGCAGGGCGAGGCCGAGCGTCAGGTACCGGGTGTACTGGGTGATCTTGACCTGGCCGGGCTGGCCCTCCTTGCGGAGCTGCTCCAGCCTGGGGATCACGACCGTCAACAGCTGCATGATGATCGACGCGGTGATGTACGGCATGACGCCGAGCGCGAAGACCGAGAGCTGGAGGAGCGCTCCACCGGTGAACAGGTTCAGGAGGCCGAACACGCCCGCTTCATCGGCCGGCTGGATGTTCAGGCAGGACTGCACCGCGGCATAGTCGATGCCGGGACTCGGCATCTGCGCACCCAGACGATACAGACCGATGATCATCAGGGTGAACAGGATCTTCTTGCGCAGATCCGGGGTCCGAAACGCGCTGATGAAGGCGGAGAGCAATGCGGTTCCTCCTGAACAAGACCCCCTGGCGGGGCCCACGGTGTTGCGGTGCAACACCTTTCGTTACCAGTGGGCGTGTGAAGTTCGTAGCGAGAGGGTCACGCGCCCGAGGAAGACGGTGGTCCTCGCCAAGGGAGCCTAGCAGGCGCATTCGGACGCAGAGTATTCGGCACTCAGCATGACGAAACGGGCCGGAGTTCCCTCCGGCCCGTTTGCGCAGATCAGTTGTACGTTCGTCCTGCGGGTCCGCCTATTCGGCGAGCGCCTCACCGGTCTTCTTGTCCACCACGGTGGTCGAGCCGCCGGCGGCGGAGACCTTGACGGTGGCGGAGGCCGAGAAGGCGTGGGCCTTCAGGTCGAACTTGACGCCTTCGAGCTCGCCCGAGCCGAGGACCTTGATGAGCTCCTTCTTGTTGAGGACGCCCACCTCGATCAGCTGCTCCGGGCCGACTTCGCCGCCCTCGGGGAAGAGTTCCACGAGGCGGTCGAGGTTGACCACTTGGTAGACGAGCTTGTTGTGCGGCTTGAAGCCCTTGAGCTTCGGCAGGCGCTTCTGGAGCGGCAGCTGGCCGCCCTCGAACGCGGCCGGCACGGTCTTGCGGGCCTTGGTGCCCTTGGTGCCGCGGCCGGCGGTCTTGCCCTTGGAGCCCTCACCGCGACCGACGCGGGTCTTGGCCTTCTTGGCGCCGGGGGCGGGCTGAAGGTCATGAATGCGGATAGCCATGACTACTCGACCTCCTCGACGTCGACCAGGTGACGGACGCGGTGGACCATGCCGCGGTACTGCGGGAGGTCCTCCTTGTAGACGGTCTGGCCGATCTTGCGAAGGCCGAGCGTCTCGATGGTCGCGCGGGCCTTCGGCTTCTCGCCGATGACCGACTTGTGCTGGGTGATCTTCAAACGTGCCATGTCAGATCCCCTAAGCCTGCGCAGCCTGGGCGGCTTCGGCGCGGGCGCGCAGCAGGCCCTGGGGAGCGATGTCCTCCAGCGGCATGCCGCGGCGGGCCGCGACGGCCTCCGGGGCTTCGAGCTGCTTGAGCGCCTTGACCGTCGCGTGGACGATGTTGATGGCGTTCGAGGAGCCCAGGGACTTCGACAGGACGTCGTGGACGCCGGCGCATTCGAGCACGGCGCGCACGGGGCCGCCCGCGATGACGCCGGTACCCGCGGAGGCGGGCTTCAGGAGCACCTTGCCGGCCGCGTCCTCACCGAACGTCTCGTGCGGGATGGTGCCGCCGATGCGGGGAACCGTGAAGAAGTTCTTCTTGGCTTCCTCGACACCCTTGGCGATCGCCGCCGGGACTTCCTTGGCCTTGCCGTAGCCGACACCGACGTTGCCCGCGCCGTCGCCGACCACCACGAGGGCGGTGAAGGCGAAGCGCCGGCCGCCCTTGACGACCTTGGCGACGCGGTTGATGGTGACGACGCGCTCGATGTGCGGGGACTTCTCGGCGCGGTCGCGACCGCGACCGCCCTCGCGTCCACCGCGGCCGCCGCGACC
>NZ_QFRW01000306.1 GCF_003265355.1 Glycomyces dulcitolivorans
GTCCTCGTCCCCGTCCCGCCCACCGCGGCCGCCCGCCGCGCCCGCGGCTTCGACCACGTCGCCGCCGCCTGCGCCGGACTCGGCGACCTCCACCCGTGCCTGCGCGCCCGCCCCAGACCCGACTCGGTCGGCCTCACCCCCGCCCAGCGCGAAGCAGCCGCCAGGCGGAGCCTGCGGACGATCGGCCGCCGCGTCCGGGCCCTTGCCGCCACCGGCCGGCCCGCGATCCTCGTCGACGACGTGGTGACCACCGGCGCGACCCTCCGCGCGGCCGCGCTGGCGCTGCGCCAGGCCGGGATCGAAGTGCCCGCCGCGATCGTCGTCGCCGCGGCCTGAATTCGCCGTTACCGGCGGGTACTCCTCCCGGTGTCGCCTGTCCGACAGCCGATAGACCTACGGTTCGGACGCGAATGCGAAGAGTTGTCTCGGTTCCGGCGGAATCCGTGCGCGCAAGGCCGAACGCATTGGAGAATTCCGGTAGCCGAAGGGTCGACTTTCGGTGACCGAAGGGTTAGTCTCGAAATCTCAGATCGGTAACGAGACGGCAGAGGCCAGTTGGCCCAAAGGTGAACGCCCCCTTGAAAGGAGGCGCTCCACCCCAGGTCGTCGTGTCCGTGAAGGGAGGTCGCGCCATCCGCCGTACCGGAACTTCGGCTCCGGACCCAGCACACGCAACTACGTCAGCATCGCCGCAGCAGGGGATGCACCTGGGAGGTTCAGAGGTGGACATCGTCGTCAAGGGCCGCAATGTGGAGGTTCCCGACCACTACCGCGAGCTCGTCGAGGAGAAGATCGAGGCAAAGATCGCCAAGTACCTCGCCCGTTACGACGGGCAGGCGATCAAGATCGACGTGGAGCTCTACCACGAGCCCAATCCTCGCCAGACCGATCACGCCCAGCGCGTCGAGATCACGTGCCGCCCCAAGGGGACGGTCATCCGCGCCGAGGCCAGCGCCGGGGACTTCCGGTCGGCCTTCGAGACCGCTGCGACGAAGCTCGGGCACCAGCTCCGCAAGACCTCCAGCCGCAAGCGCGTCAGCCGCGGCGCCAAGGCCCCGATCTCGGTGGCCGAGGCGACCGCCAACGGCGGCGGCCGCATCCCGTCCGGGGGGACCCTCCTGGCCGAGTCCGACCTCGAAGCCCGGGCCGCGCAGGCCCACTTCATCTCCGAGGACGTCGACCACTTCGACGGCCTCGTCGAGGACCACCTGCCGGGCCGGATCGTCCGCGAGAAGATCCACCCGGGCGAGCCGATGACCGTCGACGACGCCCTCCACAACATGGAGCTCGTCGGCCACGACTTCTACCTGTTCCACGACAAGGAGACCGGCCGCCCGTCCGTCGTGTACCGGCGCCGGGCCTTCGACTACGGCCTGCTCAGGCTCGACCTCTAAGACGAAGCGAGCGGGGCCCGGGCGATCCGCCCGGGCCCCGCTCCATGCCTTCGATCAGCCTTCCAGCGCCGAGCCGGACTTCCAGTCGTCCCACGACTTGATCCAGAAGCCCCAGCCGTTGTCCCACGGCATCTCGCGCGGGGAGCCGGTCACGTCGACCGGGTCGCCGCGCTGCGCGATCCCGTAGAACCACTCGGCGTTGCTCTCGCTGGCGTTCAGGCAGCCGTGCGAGACGTTCGCGTTCCCCTGCGAGCCGACCGACCACGGCGCGCCGTGGACGAACTCGCCGGAGGAGTTGATGCGGGTGGCCCAGTTGACCGGGGTGGAGTAGTAGCCCTCGTCGCCCTCCTCCTTGCCGGGGGAGACCATCGTCTTCTGCGCGAACTTCTCCATGACCAGGTGCACGCCGGTCGCGGTGTAGTACTCCCATTCGGCGCCGGAGCCGCCGGAGATCGGGATCTCCTTCTCGACCTCGCCGTCGAACTTGACGGTCATGTGGTGGGTCTCCAGGTCCGCGTGCGAGACCTGGGAGCGGCCGATCTCCATGACCGACTCGTGGTTCTCGTCGCCCCAGGTGTCGCCGCCGAGGAAGACGCCCTCGAAGTTCGCCGTGAAGGTGACCTTCTGGTAGGGCTGCCAGTACTCCTTGGTCCGGTAGATGGCCTGGCTGTCGGAGATCCAGTGCCAGGCCCCCTCGTGCCCGAGCTCGGACTCGACGACGAGGTTCTTCTCGACCTCCGCGCGGTCGGGGGCGTCCTCGGTGAAGAAGACGATGATCGGTGCGCCGACGCCGACCGTCTCCCCCTCCACGATCGGGGTCACGTCCGCCACCGCGAAGCCGCTGCCTTCGCGGCGCTGGGTGGAGAACTGCTGCTCGAACTCGGTGACGGTGCCGTCAGTGCTGACGGCCTTGGCGGCCACGGTGTGCACCGAGCCCGCGTCGAGGACGCCGCTGGAGGACCAGGCGGTGAGGTCCTCGGTGAGGGTGCCCTCGATGGTCTTGGATCGGTCGGAGGTGACGTTGACCTCCTCGAAGATGCCGTCGACCACTGAGAGGTTGAACGGCTGGGCGGGATCGTGGTCGTCGACGGCGTCCATGGACACCACGGGCACGATCGGGGCCGGCGTGAACGACCCCTGCTGGGGTTCCGCACATGCGGCCAGCGGCAGCAGCGACGTCGCCGAGGCAGCGACGAGGGTCCGGCGTTTCAAAGGGGGTTCCTCCACAAGGCGAAGCGACGCGATAACTATATCCTCGACGCCCGGCCCCACCCCCAGGGTTGCACCTCAATCGCTACTCAACACAGCCCACACCAACGTGTCGCGCCTGCGGCCCGCCAGCGTCGGCAGTCCGCCGCGCTCCACGCCCTCCAGCCGGAAGCCCGCGCGGCGCAGAACGGCCTGCGAGGCGGTGTTGTGGAGGTCGGTCCCGGCCCACACCCGGTCCAGTCCGACCTCGCGGAACGCCCAGCGGCGCACCAGGTTCACCGCGCGGGTCGCGTAGCCGCGGCCGCGGACCGAGGCGCGCAGGTCGTAGCCGATCATGCCGGTGCCGACGATCCGCGCCACGTCGTAGAGCCCGATCGTCCCCTGGTAGCCCTCGCCGTCGTCGATGACCATGAGGGCGCTGCGCCCGCGCAGCCAGTCGACGGCGGCCCGCCACTCGCACACCTCGCGGGCCTCGTCGGCGCTCGGCGGCAGCGGCAGGGCCGCGCCCGCGTACACGTCGGGGCTGGAGCGGTGGCGCAGGTGCGCCTCGAAGTCGCCGGGGACCAGGGGCCGCAGGGCGATCACGCCGTCGGTGAGGTTCCCGCCCGGCAGATCCGGGAGGACCCGCGGCGAAGGGCCCGTGCCGTCGCCCGGCAGGAGCCCCAGCGCCAGCGCCTCGGTCCCGTCCCAGGCCGCGCCGCGGGATATGCCGCCGTCGGGGCGGAAGCCGGCGCGCAGCGCCGAGCGGATCGCGGTCTGGTCGCGGACCGGCGGGCGCGCTTCGAGCCGCTGCGCCCCCGCGTCGAAGACGACCGGCGCGACCGCCCGCAGCATCGCCGACGCGAGGTGCTTGCCGCGCCAGCCGGGGGCGACCCAGTACCGGACGCCCATGACGGCGGCGCCTTCGAAGGCGAGCGCGCCCCGGACGGACTCGTCCTCGGGACCGATCGCGACCGCGTCGGGGATGAATCCGCAGTCCACTGTCGCGTCCGGATCGGCGGGGCGCAGCACGAACGCCGTCGTCTCGACGGGTTCGAAGAATTGCACGTCCCCAGACAAGCAGGCCGGGGGCGGTGCGTCAACCGTTTGAGGAGTCTGAATTGCGCAGGATGCACCGGTGCCGCGGGCTCAGCCGAGGTCCTCGGGGAAGAGGCTCCCGATCCACTGGTCGACCCGCCCGTCGTGGCCGTGGCGCAGTCGGCGCCGGACGCCCTCCACGGTGAACCCGGCCTTCTCTGCGACGCGCCGCGAGCCCTCGTTGCCGACCACGGCCCGCCATTCGATCCGCTCCAGGCCGAGCTCCTCGAAGCCGAGGCGGCTGACGCGCTTGAGCGCGGCGGTCGTCCAGCCGCGGCCCCGCGCCCACGGCGCCGCGTGGTACCCGACCTCGGCCTCGCCGGGCTCCTTGAGCGACAGCTGCATGCTGCCGCTGTAGCGGTCGTTGGCGTCGGCGAGGACGTACAGGACCGTCTCCGCCTCCTCCCGGCGCCTGCGGGTGAACGCGAGCCACTTGTCGGCGTCGTCGCGGGTGTAGCCGCGCGGCACGGTCGTGAACCGCTGCGTCCGCTCGTCGGCGCACGATTTCGCGAGGTCGTCGAGGTCCGATTCGCGCAGCGCCCGCAGGCGCAGTCCGTCGGCGCCGGTCTCCAGGACCGGCTGCGGCGAGGAGAAGAACGCGGCCTGCTTCTTCAACGTGCCGTAGTGCGCCGGAGGGTTGTCGGGGCCGCGGAGGTCGCCGGGGAGCATCCCGCCGATCCAGCAGTCGCGCGAGCGGCCGCGCTGGTTGACGCCGCCGCGGGAGATCCCCTCGACGGTGAAGCCGGTGCGCAGCGCCGCCAGGCGCGAGGCGTGGTTGCCGACGATCGCGTCCCAGGCGATGCGGCGGGCGCCGAGGCGCTTGAAGCCGAACGCGACGGCCGCGCGGACGCCGCGCTGGGCGACCCCGCGGCCCCGCGCCCACGGCGCGGTCACGTACGTGATGGTCATCTCGCCGGGGAAGGACTTGGTGAGCGCCATGGAGCCGACGAGCCTCCCGTCCTCCTCCACGGCCCACCGCGGGTTGCCGGCGCCCCAGTGCCGCCGCTGCGTCTCGACGTACCGCTCGCGCGCGGCCCCGCTCCACGGCAGGGGCATGACGAGGAAGCGCTCGATGAGCGGGTCGGCGTAGATCCGCGCGAGGTCGGCCAGGTGCCGCTGCTCCCAGGCGACGAGCCGCAGGCCGTCGGCATCGAGGGTGACGGGTTCCATAGGCAACGATTGTGCCCCACCGGCGGCCGCAAAGACCAGTCACCGCCTACGCGTAGTATTGACCGGGAAATCCACCCGATCTGGTCAAGTCGTTGCTGGGAGCTGATCTTCCGTGTCGTTGTTCGAGAAGGTACTGCGCGCCGGCGAGGGCCGCGCGCTCAAGCGGCTCAATGCGATCGCCGACGCGATCGACTCCTTGGAAGACGAGTACAAGTCGCTGACCGACGCCGAGCTGCGCGCGCTCACCGACGAGTACAAGGAGCGCCTGAAAGACGGCGAGACCACCGACGACCTCCTCCCCGAGGCGTTCGCGACGGTCCGCGAGGCCGCCGACCGCGTCCGCGGCATGCGGCACTACCACGTGCAGCTCATGGGCGGCGCCGCCCTCCACCAGGGCAACATCGCCGAGATGAAGACCGGCGAGGGCAAGACCCTGGTCTCCACGCTCCCGGTGTACCTGAACGCGCTCACCGGCAACGG
Organism: Glycomyces dulcitolivorans; assembly: GCF_003265355.1. Taxonomy (GTDB): domain Bacteria; phylum Actinomycetota; class Actinomycetes; order Mycobacteriales; family Micromonosporaceae; genus Glycomyces; species Glycomyces dulcitolivorans. Next base: position 5,331 of record NZ_QFRW01000306.1, read on the forward strand.
CGTGCACCAGGTCACCGTCAACGACTACCTGGTCCGACGCGACGCGGAGTGGATGGGCGAGATCCACCGCTTCCTCGGCCTGAGCGTCGGCATCGTGCTCCCCGGCGAGGGCTCCGAGAAGCACCGCGAGGCGTACGCCGCCGACATCACGTACTCCACGAACAACGAGCTCGCGTTCGACTACCTGCGCGACAACATGACCGGCTCGGCCGACAACCTCGTGCAGCGCGGCCACAACTTCGCGCTCGTCGACGAGGTCGACTCGATCCTCGTGGACGAGGCCCGCACGCCGATCATCATCTCGGGCCCCGCCGAGCACTCCAAGCGCTGGTACACCGAGTTCGCGAACATCGTCCGCACCATGAAGCGCGACGAGCACTACGAGGTCGACGAGGGCAAGCGCACCATCGCGATCACCGAGTCCGGCGTCGCCCGCGTCGAGGACCGCCTCGGCATCGAGAACCTCTACGACTCGGTGAACACCCCCCTGGTCGGCTACCTGAACAACGCCATCAAGGCCCAGGAGCTGTTCGAGCGCAACCGCGAGTACATCGTCTCCGACGCCGACGAGGTCCTCATCGTCGACGAGTTCACCGGCCGCGTGCTGGCCGGGCGCCGCTTCAACGAGGGCATCCACCAGGCCATCGAGGCCAAGGAGAAGGTGGAGATCAAGCAGGAGAACCAGACCTTCGCGACCACCACCCTCCAGAACTACTTCCGCCTCTACGACAAGCTCGCGGGCATCACCGGCACCGCGCAGACCGAGGCGTCGGAGTTCAACAACGTCTACGGCATGGGCGTCATCCCGATCCCCACGAACCGGCCGATGATCCGCCGCGACCAGCCCGACGTCATCTACAAGACCGAAGAGGCCAAGTACCAGGCCGTCGTCGACGACATCGCCGAGCGCCACGAGACCGGCCAGCCGGTCCTCGTCGGCACCGTCTCGGTCGACAAGTCCGAGATGCTCGCGAGCCTGCTCAAGCGCCGCGGCATCAAGCACAACGTCCTCAACGCGAAGAACCACGCGAAGGAAGCGGACATCATCGCCCAGGCCGGCAAGCTCGGGGCGGTCACGGTCGCCACGAACATGGCCGGACGAGGCACGGACATCATGCTCGGCGGCAACCCCGAGTACATGGCCGCCGAGGACCTGCGCACCCGCGGCGTCGACGACGCCGACGAGGAGGTCTTCGCGGCCGCGTTCGCCGAGACCAAGGCCAAGTTCGAGGAGTCCTGCGACGCCGAGGCCGAAGAGGTCAAGGACGCCGGCGGCCTGTACGTGCTCGGCACCGAGCGCCACGAGTCCCGCCGCATCGACAACCAGCTGCGCGGGCGCTCCGGCCGCCAGGGCGACCCCGGCGAGTCCCGGTTCTACCTGTCGCTCTCCGACGACCTCATGAAGCGCTTCAACGCCGACGCCGTGCGCGCCATGATGAACCGCATGAGGGTCCCCGACGACGTCCCGATCGTCTCCAAGCTCGTGACCCGCCAGATCGAGTCCGCGCAGTCGCAGATCGAGGGCCACAACGCCGAGATCCGCAAGAACGTCCTCAAGTACGACGAGGTCATGAACAACCAGCGCACCGTCATCTACGACGAGCGGCGCAAGGTCCTCGACGGCGAGGACGTCTCCGAGCAGATCGGCCACTTCATCGACGACGTCCTGGAGGCGTACGTCGCGGGCGCCACCAGCGAGGGCTACGGCGAGGACTGGGACCTCGACGAGCTGTGGTCGGCGTTCAAGCAGCTGTACCCGATCGGCATCACCCACAAGGAGCTCGCGAAGCAGGCGGGCGGGCTCGACGAGCTCGACGCCGAGACGCTCCTCAAGGCCGTCAAGGAGGACGCGCACGAGGTCTACGCCGGGCGCGAGGCCGAGTTCGGCGAGGAGATCCTCCGCAAGCTGGAGCGCCGCGTGCTGCTCCAGACGATCGACCGCAAGTGGCGCGAGCACCTGTACGAGGTCGACTACCTCAAGCAGGGCATCAGCCTGCGGGCCTACGCCCAGCGCGACCCGGTCATCGAGTACCAGCGCGAGGCCTTCGACATGTTCCAGACCATGCTCGACGGCATCAAGGAGGACACCGTCAGGTTCCTCATGAACGCCGAGCTCAAGGCCAAGACCGAAGGCGGCTCCGCCGAGCCCGAGGCCGAGATCCGCGGCCTCGAACCGCTCCGCAAACCCGAGATGCTGCTCCAGTCGGCGCCGTCGATCGACAGCGCCTCCGGCGTCGAGACCGAGGCCACGACCGAGGACGGCGCCGTGTTCAAGCGCCCGCCCAAGCCCGTCGCCGGCCAGAAGCGCGACGTCAAGCGCACCCCGGGCGCGGGCCAGAAGGGCGCCGCGAAGGTCGCCTCGAAGTCCGCCCGCTCGGCCGGCCCGCGCAAGGCCGCCACCGCGCCGCCCGCGCAGCAGGCCAACCCGCAGCAGCGCCACGTCGACAAGATCGGCCCCAACGAGCTGTGCCCGTGCGGCTCGGGGAAGAAGTACAAGCGCTGCCACGGCGCGCCGGGTGCCGCAAACTAAGGGCATGGCGCGAATCTACGTACCCGCGAACGCGGACATGCTGCGGACGCTGGCCGGCACCGGTGAACTCAAGCCGGTGTCGGCCGTCCACACCGTCACCTCCTGGCTCCGGCGCGAGGCGCCGGACGCCGTCGAGGAGGACCTGGAGTACACGGCCTTCGCCGACGCGGCGCTGGCCTCGATCCCGCTCCTGGCGGGCGGGGTGCCGCGCCGGATCGTGGTCTCCGCCGACGTCCCCGACGACCGCGTCGCCGAGCACGCGGAGGGGACCGGCGCCGACTTCGGCGGCCACGTGAAGCTCAAGCGCGTCGCGGCCGTCCACGCGGACGACGCGGAGGCGGCCGAGGAGGTCGCCCGCGCGCTCGCGGCGGACGAGCCGGACCTCGACGCGGTGGAGGCGCACGTCCTGGACTGGTACGCGCCCTCCGAGATTCAGGATTTCTTGGCGGCCTTGGGCTGAGCCTTCGCGGGCTTGGGCAGGAGCAGCCCGTACGCGAGGACCGCGCACAGCGCCCCGGCGAACATCGCGGTCATCGACCCGTTGTACTGCCACTGGAAGCTCAAGGCGAGGAACGCCTCGTCGAGCGGGGAGACCTCGTCCAGGCCGATGCCCAGGACGATCTCGACGCCGGCCTGGGCGATGATCGTGGCCGCGAGCCACACCGCGCCCGGCAGGGCCCCGGCGAGCAGGTGCCCGAGGAGCTTGACTCCGGCCTTCTTGCTGCGCAGGTACAGGAACGCGCACACGCCGCAGGCGATGCCGGCGACGAACGGGATGGCGGTGCCGAGCGCGCCGTACTCGTCGAGCGGGTCGGAGAACAGGCTCACCGACGAGGCGGCCTCGTAGAAGCCGCGGCCGAACATGAACGCGAGCAGCAGCAGGGTCGCGCTGAGCCCGGCGACGACGGTGACCGCCTTGCGCGGCAGCGCGAACAGGCCGCCGACGAGCGCGGACCCGAGCAGGACCAGAGCGACGGCCAGCGCGATGTCGGCGTCGGCGCTGAAGCTGAAGTAGGCGGCGGCGCCGGCGGCGAGGCCGAGGACGAGCGCGCCGAGGATCACGAGCGCCTGCCGCGGGCCCTTGAAGGCGCGCGAGGTGGTCACGCCCGCCACCGAGCCGGCGAAGACGGTGACGATGATGGGGCTGAACAGGGAGTTCGCCAGGATCATGACGCCGGTGTCGTCGAGGCCGTCGGCCATGCCGGTCAGGCGGTACAGGGAGTAGACGACGCCGGCGAGGGAGAGGACGGCGGCGGCGCCGAGGACCCAGAGCGCGAGGCGGCCCGGCTCGGGGGCGGCGGGCGCGGTCGCGGCGGTTGCGGCTTGCTGCTCCTGCGTATCGGTCACGACCCCAGAGTACGGATGCCGGTCCCGCGCGTCGTCTGCGGCGGTGCCGTTGTGGCCCGGACTCCGATTAAGCCCGCGACGCGGTGCTTTGTTCGCATCGCACCAGTTCACCGGCCCCGGTCTGTGCGAGGATGGCGGTAGCGACACCGGTCTAGTAACCTCGTGTTCAAAGCCAAGTGATCGCAATATCCGTCGAATCAATGGGAGAGGGTGCGATGGACGCCTTGTTTACGGTACCGAAGCCGGAGAACGAACCGGTCAATTCGTACGCGCCCGGGACGCCCGAGCGCGAGAGCCTCCAGAAGAAGCTCGCCGAACTCGCGGGCACCCGCCTCGACCTGGACCACAACATCTCCGGCCAGTGGCGCCGCGGCGCCGGGGCCGAGATCGAGGTCGTGCAGCCGCACAACAAGTCCCACGTCCTCGGCACCACCCGCGAGGCCACCGCCGGCGAGTGGGCCGACGCGGTCGCCGCCGCCAAGGCCGCCCGCCACGACTGGATCCGCACCGACTTCGCCGACCGCGCCGCCGTGTTCCTGCGCGCCGCCGAGCTCATCTCCGGGCCGTACCGCGACGTCCTCAACGCCGCGACGATGCTCGGCCAGTCGAAGACCGCGATGCAGGCCGAGATCGACGCCGCGTGCGAGCTCATCGACTTCCTGCGCTTCAACGTGAGCTTCGCGGAGGGCATCTACCGCGAGCAGCCGATCTCCTCCAAGGGCCTGTGGAACCGCATGGACCACCGCCCGCTCGACGGGTTCGTCCTCGCGATCACCCCGTTCAACTTCACCGCCATCGCCGGGAACCTCCCGACCGCGCCGGCCCTCATGGGCAACACCGTGGTGTGGAAGCCCTCGCCGACCCAGCAGTTCGCCGCGCACTTCGTGATGCAGGTGCTCCTGGAGGCGGGCCTGCCGCACGGCGTCATCAACATGGTCACCGGCGTCGGCGAGCACTCCGAGGTCGCCCTCCTGGACGCCGACCTCGGCGGCATCCACTTCACCGGTTCCACCAAGACCTTCCAGCACCTGTGGTCCACGGTGGGGCAGAACATCGGCGGCTACCGCACGTACCCGCGCCTGGTCGGCGAGACCGGCGGCAAGGACTTCATCATCGCCCACCCGAGCGCCGAGCCCCACTCGCTCGCGGTCGCGATGGTCCGCGGCGCGTACGAGTACCAGGGCCAGAAGTGCTCGGCGCTCTCGCGCACGTACGTGCCCGCCTCGCTGTGGAAGAACGGCCTGCGCGACGCCGTGGTCGGCATGACCGAGGACATCACCTACGGCGACGTCGCCGACTTCACCAACTTCGGCGGCGCCGTCATCGACGCCCGCGCCTACGCCAAGCACACCGCGCTCTTCGAACGCCTGCAAGGCGACGCGAAGGCCACCGTGGTCACCGGCGGCACCGCGGACGACTCCCAGGGCTTCTTCGTGCAGCCCACGCTCATCGAGTCGACCGACCCGACCCACGAGCTGTTCAGCGAGGAGTACTTCGGGCCGATCAACGCCGTCCACGTCTTCGACGACGCCGACTTCGACGCCGTCCTGCGCCAGGCCGCCGACATCGCCCCGTACGCGCTCACCGGCGCGGTCTTCGCCACCGACCGGGCCGCCATCGCCCGTGCGAGTGAAGACCTCCGCTTCGCCGCCGGCAACTACTACATCAACGACAAGCCCACCGGCGCGGTCGTCGGCCAGCAGCCCTTCGGCGGCGCCCGCGGCTCCGGCACCAACGACAAGGCCGGCTCCTGGCAGAACCTCATCCGCTGGGTCAGCCCCCGCTCCATCAAGGAGAACTTCGTCCCGCCGACCGAGTACCGCTACCCCCACCAGGGTTAGTCGGAACCGAAGAGGGGCCCGGACCGCCCGGTCCGGGCCCTTTCTATGCTTGGGGCATGACGAAGCGTGAGCATCCGCTCAAGGGCGAGTTCGACACCGCCGAGGCGCGCTGGGAGCGCACGACGCACGAGGACGGGTCTCCGGCGGCGCTGGAGATCGGTTACGCCGACAACGGGCTGGTGGCCCTGCGGATGGCCGAGGACCCGGAGGGCGACATCCTCATCTACACCCCGGCGGAGTGGGAGGCCTTCGTCGAGGGCGTCCGCGACGGGGAGTTCGACATCGAGACCTGGGACGACGAGCCGATCGTCGAGATCATCGAAGACGACGAGGACGAGCCCGCCAAGCGCTAGCACCGATCTGACACGCCCCGGAGGTCCGACCTCCGGGGCTTTTTGGCATCCCTCGAACGTGCCAACTTCAGAAACCGCGTGCCGGGGTGTATCCCACCGGTCTCAGGGGCCTCTTCCCTGGTGAAAGCCGCGTCAGTCGTCCAGCCCGTGGCGTTCGCGGCATTCCGGGCTTGAGTGCCCTTCGACCTATCGGAACCGGCGTGTACCCCGCGTCTTGCAGAAGGTGAGGAGAATCGATCTCGAAGAGATCCCCCTCCTCACCCGACAACCGCATAGACCCCCGAAGACGACCAGAGGAGCTCCCATGCGATTGGTGTTCGCCGAGAACGAACCCCATCTGAAGCCCAATCCGCGCCGCGACCACATGAGCGGCGTGCCCGAACTCGCCTACTCCACTCTGGACCGCCACGGCGGGCGCGTCCTCGCTCCCGGCCAGGTCTTCCGCACCGCCGGACACTCGGCTCCCATCGGCACCATCTACCGGTACGACCGGCTCCTCATCGACGAGTCGGTGATCCGCGACGACGAGGCGCGCCGGAAGCTCGAAGGGGCCGTCCTTCCGACGGGCATGTCGCTGGAGAGCCAGTCCGCGAGCGCCATCGTCTCCGGCCAGGGCCCGTACCGGGTTCCGGTCGTGAGCATCCATGGCGATCATGTCGGCGTCGACGCGTGGTCCCTGCTGCAGCGGCTCCGCACCGACACGAGCGACAGCGGCCTGCCCGGCGAACTCCTCAACAAGGTCCGTCTGGAACATCTGATGGTCTGTTCGAGGGTCGGTCCCAGCGTCGGGACCGGTGAGCCGCCCATCGGCAACCCGCACAGCAACTCGCTCGGTCGCATCCCGGTGGACATGGTCGCCCCGATGCCCGAGCGCAAGAAGCTCGACCGGCGGCTGCGGGTCGCCATGCTCGACACGGGTGTACCCAACGCTCACCCGGCCTTCGACATCTCCGACCGGAGCGAGGGCAAGGACACCTTCGTCGTGGTCGACCACGCCTTCCAGACCCGGCTCGGCGAGCACAACGACTCGCCCGCACCGCCGCTCGACGACCCCTGGGACGGCCCGGTCCACGAACCGACCCTGATCGGACAGGTCGCCAAGCACTTCGGGCACGGCACCTTCATCGCCGGGCTCCTGCGCCAGATGTCCCCGGACGTCCAGGTGTACTCGCTCCGCGTGGTGCACAACGACGGACTCTCCTACGAGCACGAGATCATCGGCGCACTCCACCATGTGGCCGACCAGATCGAGGCCGCTCGCGGCGGCGACGCCGAGGCCTTCGCGGTCGACGTGGTCGTCCTCGCGACGGGCTATGTCGACGAGGCCGCCGACGACATCCCCGGCGGCTGGATGGGCGGCGCGGTCGAGCGGCTGACCAAGCTCGGCATTCCGGTGGTCGCGGCCGCCGGGAACCAGTCCTCGGACCGGCCGTTCTACCCGGCCGCGTTCGCGGCGCACCAGCAGCCGGACAACGCCGCGCCGATCCTGAGCGTCGGGGCCCTGAACCCCAACCTCGAGATCGCCATGTTCTCGAACGAGGGCCCCTGGGTCTCGTGCTACGCCACCGGGGCCGGGTTGGTGAGCACGTACCCGTGCGAGGCCGAGGGTTCGCTCGAACCTGAGCGCCGATCGAAGTCCTCCATGCGGAACCGTTTCCGTGAGAGCTACGACTTCGACGACTTCTCGTCGGGATACGCGGTCTGGAGCGGCACCTCGTTCGCGGCCCCGGTCGCGGCCGCGTACCTGCTCAATGCCATCGCCGAATCGGGAGTGGAAGAGATCCAGGACCCGGTCAAGGCAGCCGAGCGGGCGCACGCGGCGCTGTCGCGGCTGAAGAGTCGCTAGCCTGAGAACATGAACGCGATTTCGGCTCATTCGGTGGCGGCGGTCGACTACGACCGGTACGCGAGGCTATACATCGCCGCGCGTGCCGGTGACCGGGTTGCGCAGCGGACCCTGATCGAGGAGCTCAACGTGCCGCTCTGGCGGGTGGCGCGGAAGGCCGGCCTCGACGCGGAGAGCGCCGCCGATGTGGTGCAGACGGCATGGCTTCGGCTGTGGCGCACCAAGGATGGGTTGGAGAAGCCTCGCGCGCTGACCAAGTGGCTGCGCACCACGGTCAGCCGCGAGGCATGGAATGTTGCCGGGCATGCAAAGCGGGAGGTCGTCTCCGACCCGCTCGACATCAAAGAGCCGGTCATCGACGGCATCGAAGACGACCTCGTCCGTAATGCCGAACGCGAGGCGGTGCGCCGGGCGTTTCTTGCACAGGACGACAAGTGCCGGGCGCTGCTCGCCTATGTGGCGGCATTCTCCAGGCCCGACTACGACGTCATCTCCGAAGAGCTCGGGATGAAGAGGGGGAGCATCGGACCCACCCGGGGCCGGTGCTTGGACAAACTGAGGAAGACCCTGCTGGACGACCCCTCCTGGGGCGCAGGTGAGGAGCGGAGTGCAGATGGAACCTGAAACTCGGAGCCAGGGCGAGTTCGAACCGCTGGATTCCTGCGACGAACGGATTCTCGCTGTCATCAATGAACTGCACCATCGAGACGATCCGATCCCGATCGATCTCAACGAGAGAGTCGAATTCGTGCTCGAACTCGAAGCGGCGCTGGACGCCAGGGTCGCCTCGGTCTACCGTCCGGCGGAAGCGGCGCTGGTGCGCGGCGACTCGGAGATGACGGTGAATCAGGGTGATCCGGCCTCGATCACCTTCGACTGCGAAACGGTCACGGTGATGGTCACACCGCGTCCCTCTGCGGTGCAGGAGATCCGCCTCGACGGTTGGATAGGGCCCGAAGGGACTTATGCCGTCGAACTCCGGAGCCCGCAGGGGACCCGGCGGGCGTCGACCGATGAGAGCGGGAGATTCGTTCTTGAAGGTCTTCCCAACAATGAAATGTTCCAGCTGGTGATCCGACCTGACGAAGCATTGCAAAGGGAAGGGCTGCCCGCGGTGGTCGTGACTCCGGCCGTTCGCCTGTAATATATGAAGAATGCTTCATCGCGCCTGGCGTCTGTTCACACGTGGCCAGCGCTTGAACCGCCGGAACCGCATCGCCGAATCGGCCGCAGTACTGAGAGAGGCCCTGGAACTCCTCGACTGGGACCCTGCAAGCCCTCCCGAGTTGGGCACTGCCCGTGCGCGGTTGACCGCGAAAGCGCTCATGGTGCTGTCGACCGACCTCGTCAGTCTCGGGGAGACGGCGGAAGGACTTCAGCTCCTCGATCTCGCCGAGGGGTTTGTCGCGACCTCGGACCGCGGAGTTCTGCTCCACCAGCGCGCTCTGGGCCTGTGGCAGAGTGGACGACTCTCAGACGCCATGCACTGGTTCGAGGAGGCTGAACCGCATCTCGCGGCCAACGGCCCGGACTACATGTATGCGGCGATGTTCCACAACTGGGCGAACCTCTGGCGGGATCTGGGCGAGCTCCAGAAGGCACTGGACAGCATCCAGCACGCGATCGCGCTCTACGACAAGAAAGTCAACATTCCCACCAATCGAGCCAAGGCAGTCCACCTGGAGGCGCTGATCTGGCTCGACCTGGGGGAAGTGACCAAGGCGCTGCTGGCATTCGACGAGGTGCGGGAGCAATACCGCACCTATGCGCCCGAGCTGGAGCCCTTCATTGATGCCTCTCACGCCGACGCGCTCTCATTCGTCGGCATGTTCCGCCAGGCCGCGCAGCGCTGGACCGAAGCCATCGCCTCCTATCGGCTCGCCGGCGACCTTCGCAGCGCGGCCATGTCCGAGTTCTGGCGGGCGGCGGCCGCATTCGAGGACTCCCAGTTCGAGTTGGCTGAGCAGTGGGCTCAGCAGGCCATGGATTCACTGTACGAGCAGGGCAATGAACCGATGGCATTCCTGGCGCGGCTGCTGTTGCTGCAGGGCCGATTCGACTCCGGTCAGGTGGGTCTCGACTTCGCAGATGAGGTGTTCCGGCTCTGCGACGCGCTCGAACGCCGAGGCTGGAACCTGCGGCTCGAACAGGCGAAGATCCTCGCCGTGCGCGCCAAGATCAAGATGGGGGATCTCGAGGGCGTCGAAACGGTTCTCCAAGGCGAGCACGGCGGCTCTGACTTCGACGCGCTGGCCCAGGACCTGGCCAGGCACCTGGCGAAGGCCGAACTCGCACTCGCCAGAGGTATGGACCCGATGCCCGAGCTGCGCGAAGGACTCGACCTGCTGGATGACTACCGGATGACCTTCGGGTCGGTCGAATTCCAGGCGGGGGTTTCCGCACTCGGCGTGCAGTTGTCCAGCAAGGGGCTGATCCACACCACCAATCACGGCAGCCCCGCCGAGATGCTTCAGTGGGCCGAACGCTGCCGGGGGCAGGCACTTCGCATCCCACCCGTGAAATCGTCGGCCGATCCCGACGCCCGCGAAGCACTCGGCCGCCTTCGCCAGGCGCGACAGGAACTCTGGGACCTCCAGGTCGAGCGAAAGGCGTCGGCCGAGGCCTTGTCGCGGGTCAGCGAACTGGAAGCGGAGATCCGCGACTATGACCGGGCGAGACCCGGACCTGGAAAGCAGGCCGAGAGAATCGCCTCGGCGGAGATCCACGACCTGGCGGAATCGTTGGAGACCGTGGTGGTCAGTCTGTTCGAAGTCGGCGGGATCGTGCGCGTAGTCCTTGCCGGGGGCGACGGCCTCCAGCATGTGGAGCTCATGTCGCTTGACCAGGCATCAGAGCTCGAACGCCGTCTCGGCGCCGACCTCGATGCCTTGAGCCGAACCTTTCACCACCCGGACCGACTGCGGCAGAGCGTCGAGAGCGCCATGCGCCGCAATGCGACCGCGCTTGCCAAGGGCATCTGGGGCCCGATCGCGGACTACGTCGGTGAACGGCAGGTCGTCATGATCCCGCACAGCAAGCTGGCCTGGGTTCCCTGGCCGCTGCTGCCGCCCCTGAAGGGCCGTCCGCTCACGGTCTCGCCTTCGGCCGAGGCGTGGTGGCGCGCCGTTCACAGGCCCGCGGCGACCGGACCTGCGATCGTCGCGGCCGGGCCGCGGCTCGTCCGCGCCGACAGCGAGGTCGATTCGGTCGGAGCGCTCTACCCCGACGCGCGATTGGTCCACGCAGACGAATCCGATCCTGAGATCGTGCTCAAGGCCCTCGACGGCGCCTCCGTCGCCCACCTCGCCGCGCATGGGCATCACGAGCCGGACAACGTCCTGTTCTCCCGCTTGGACTTCGGGCTCGGACCGCTGAACGCCTACGAACTCCTCGGCCTTGACCAGCCGCCGGCCCACGTGGTCCTGTCCGCGTGTGACCTCGGCCGTTCCACCGTGGAGGTCGGCAACGAGACCCTCGGGTTCACCGCGGCGCTCCTCCACGCGGGCACCTCGACCGTCGTCTCCAGCCTCGCTAAAGTCCCCGACACGATGGCCGCCGACATGATGGTCGAGTACCACCGCCGCTGCGCCGCGGGCGCCACCCCCGCCGAAGCCCTTGCGGCCGTGGGGGAGCAGCGTCCGTGGCACCCGTTCGTGGCGTTTGGCGCGTAGGCTGCCCGAATACCCCCGTTTCACCCGGAAAGGCCTCGCCCGAACCGATGTTCCGCCACCCCGACCACCGCCTTCTGCTCGTCTCCGTCGCCGCAAGCCAAGTCGGCCTTCAAGTCGCATACTTCTCGCTCGCGATCATCGCGGTCGTGGTCCTCGACTTCAGCGAGGCCCAGATCGGGTTCCTCAACGCCCTGGACCAGATCGCGCTGGTCATGTTCGGCCTCCTGGTCGGCGCCTGGGTGGACCGGATGCGGCGCAAGCCGATCATCGTCGTCAGCGAGTCGATCCGCGCCCTGGTGCTCCTGAGCATCCCGGTCGCGTGGATGCTCGATGCGCTCACCGCCTGGCACCTGTACGCCGTCATGTTCCTGCTCGGCCTCGCCTCCGTGTTCTTCGACGTGGCGCAGGCGAGCTACATCCCGATGCTCATCGACAACGACGGCCTCACCGGCGCGAACTCGCGGTTGCAGGGGATCAGGTCCGCGTCGGACACCGGAGGGCCGCTCGCGGCCGGGCCGCTGGTGTCGCTGCTGTCCGCGCCCATCGCCGTGGCGGTGGCGGTGGTGTCGTTCGCGGTGTCGGCGTTCTCGTTCTCGCGCATCAGGTTCCAAGAGAAGGACCCGGTGCGGAACGGCAAGCCCGATCTGCGGGCCGAGATCGCCCAAGGGGTCAAGTTCATCCTCAGCGAGCCGATCATCAGGACCGTGGCGTTCGCGAGCGCCTGGTGCAACCTGTCCGTGGGCGCGTTCCAGGCCATGCTCGTCGTGTTCCTGATCCGGGAGGGCGGGCAGTCGAGCACCGTCGTGGGCCTGGTGCTCGCCGGTTCGGGCGTCGGCGGCATCCTCGGGGCGATGCTCGTCGGAAAGATCTCCGCGAAGGCGGGCCTGGGTCCGACCGCCCTGGTGTCGCTGGCGATCTCCGGCCCCGGCATGGCGGTGGTCGCGATGGCCGGACCCGGCTGGGGCGTGGTCCCGGCGATCGCCGGGCAGATCGTGTACGTGGCGGCGATCGTCATCTTCAACGTCAACGTCATCAGCTACCGCCAGGCGATCACCCCCGATCCGATCCAGGGCCGCGTCAACGCGACCCAGCGGGTCGTCTCCTGGGGTTCCATGGCGGTCGGGTCGATCCTCGGCGGTCTCGGCGGCGAGGCGTTCGGTTCGCGCACCGTGCTCTACATCGCCGCCGCCATGCTCTTCGCGGGCTGCCTCGTCCTGCTCAAGACCCCGATCCGCACCCTCAAGGAGCTGCCCGAAGAGGGCACCGGGCTCGTCGAGGTGAAGTAGCGGACCGGCTGCGGCGCAGTAGCATCGGCCCATGACTTGGGACCCTGACGCCCTCGGCGTGCTGCGCCTGCCCTCCGGGAGGCTCGTGCGCGGGCGCGGCCTCGCCAGGCCGCTGCCCGAAGGGCCGGAGCCGCAGTTCGCGCTCTACTTCCTCGGCAAGGAACCGCCGGCGACCGCCTGGGACGCGACCTGGGTGCGCTGGCCCGACTTCCGGCTGCCCGCCGACAAAGCTGCCTTCGGCAAAACCCTGCGCGAAGCGTGGGAACGGGCCGAAACCGAACGCGTCGAGTTCGCCTGCCACGGCGGGCACGGGCGGACCGGGACGGCGCTCGCGTGCCTGGCCGTGCTCGACGGCGTCCCCGCAGCAGAAGCGGTCGCCTACGTCAGGGCCGGGTACTCGCCGAAGGCGGTCGAGACGCCCTGGCAGCGCCGGTTCGCGGCCGGGTTCCGGCCCTGAGACGGGTAGGCGGTTGCCGCACCGCTGACATAAGGTGGGGGACGCGCAGCACCCCAGCCGCACCGAACCCCCGAGGCCACTCATGACGCGATCCGCACCGCCCGAGCGCACCACGCTGCGGCGGTGGCTGCCGATCGGGATCGTCGTCGCGGCGCTCCTGGTCGTCGGGATCGCCGCGCAGGGGACCGGGCTCCAGTGGGACGAGGCGCAGGTGCCCGACGCGGGAGGCGACGGCGCGACCGTCGCGCCGCCCGTCATGAGCGAGGAACCGCCGCCGACCCTGCCCGAAGGCGGCGAGCCCAGCGAAGGGTTCTCGCTGCCGCCGTGGGTGACCTGGCTCGTCCTCGGCGTCCTCATCGGCATCCCCGCGCTCCTGATCCTGCTGTTCCTGGCCCGCCGCGTCATCGAATGGCTCGTCGACGCGCCCGAAGCCGCCGCGCCCGAACCCGAGACCGCCTACCTGCACCGCGACTTCGCGCTCGTCGAAGACGCCATCGCCGCCGCGCTCGCCGAGATGGACCTCGGGACCGACGCCAGGTCGGCGATCATCGCGTGCTGGGTGCACTTCGAACGCGCCGCCGAGAACGTCGGCATCGCCCGCGAATCCTCCGACACCCCCGCCGACCTCGTCCGCAAGCTCCTGTCCCGCCACGACCTCGACGGCCAGGCCCTCAACCGGCTCACCGAGGCGTACCTGCGGGCCCGCTACTCGCCGCACGAGGTCGCCGAGCACGACCGGGACGCCGCCCGCGACGCGCTCGTCGCCCTGCGGACCCAACTGGGAGTGAGGGAGGCGAAGTGAAGGAGTTCCTCGCGCCCCTAGGGCGCCTGCGGATGTGGCCCGCGTTCGGAGCGGTCGCCGCGGCCGCGGCCGTGTGGGCCGCCGCGCTCATGGTCGGCGTCGACTTCGCGATCTGGCAGCTGGTGGCGCTCGCGCTCGCCGCGGTCCTCGCGTACTCGGTCGTCTCCGGGATGCGCGCCGACACCGAGCCCGCGCCCGACCTCATCGTCCACACCGTCAACGAACCGTCCTGGCGCCCCTTCACCGACGTCAACCGCTGGGAGGACCGGTTCATCTTCGCCGAGGCCAAGCCCGGCCGGTTCGAGACCACCAACGCCAAGCAGCAGCTCGCCGAGCTCGCCGCCGAACGCCTCCGGCTGCGCCGCGGCCTGTCCCTCACCGGGCAGCCCGACGAGTGCCGGGCCGCGCTCGGCGAATCCACGTACCTGTTCCTGACCGGGCCCGTCCCCGACTGCCCCACGCCGCGGCAGCTCGGCGAACACCTGCAAGCCATAGAGGAGATTCAATGACCGACAAGCTAGGCCTCGACCAGGTCGCCCACCACGCGGCCGCCGTCCTGAAGTCCGTGCAGTCGGTCATCGTCGGCAAGGACGAGCCCCTGCGCCTGGTCCTCGCCGGCATCCTCGCCGGAGGCCACGTCCTCCTCGAAGACCTCCCCGGCCTCGGCAAGACCCTCACCGCCCGCTGCTTCGCGCAGAGCCTCGGCCTCGACTTCCGCCGGCTCCAGTTCACCCCCGACCTGCTGCCCGCCGACGTCACCGGCTCCCTGCTCTACAACCAGAAGTCCGGCGACTTCGTCTACCGCAAGGGCCCGGTCCACACCAACCTCCTCCTCGCCGACGAGATCAACCGGACCCCGCCCAAGACCCAGTCCGCGCTCCTCGAAGCCATGCAGGAGCGCCAGGTCTCCGTCGAGGGCGACACCCACCCCCTCCCCGAGCCGTTCACCGTCCTCGCCACCTCCAACCCCGTCGAGTTCGAGGGCACCTACCAGCTCCCCGAGGCCCAGCTCGACCGGTTCCTCCTGCGCGTCTCCTTCGGCTACCCCACCCCCGACGAAGAGTGGGAGGTCCTCCAGCGCCGCATCGGACGCCGCCGCGAGAACGTCGACCTCGCGCCCGTCATCGACGCCCAGACCCTCGTCGCCATGCAGCGCGCCCTCGAAGACGTCGTCGTCGAGGACTCCGTCGGCCGCTACATGGTCGCCGTCACCACCGCCACCCGCGGCCACGCGCAGGTCCAGGTCGGCGCCTCCCCGCGCGGGTCGCTCGCGCTGCTCCTCGCCTCCCGCGCGCTGGCCGTCCTCTCCGGGCGCGACTTCGTGACCCCCGACGACGTCAAGGGCGTCGCCGGAGCCGCGCTGGCGCACCGGATCACGCTCAAGCCGGAGCTGTGGATGCGCCGCATCGACCCGGCCCAGGTCGTCGCCGACATCTGCCGCGGCGTCGAGGCCCCCCAGACCGCCCAGGCCCCGACCTACAACGCACAGCTGCGATGACGATCGCGCGCGACCCCGTCCTGAGCCTGCGCACCGACAGCGCGCAGCCGCTGCGGCGGGCCCAGACGGAACCGCCGGTGACGTGGCGGCGGACGAAGGCCCTGACGCGCGCCGTCGCGATCGTCGCGGTCTGCCTGCTCGCGGCGGTCGCGTTCGGCCGGATCGACCTCGTGCTCATCGCCGCGCCGTTCGCGATCGGCACCGCCGTGCTCCTCCAGCAGCGCCCGACCCGCGTCCCGCACGCCCGCCTTGCGCCCCTCGAAGGCGACGCCGACGACCTGACCTGCGCCGAAGGCGGCACGGCCGCCGCGCGCGTCATCGTCGCCAACCCCGACCCGGCCGCGGTCACCGCCCTCGTCACCGCCGCGGCCGACCCGTGGATCGACCTGCACACCGGCAAGGGCGACTTCGCCGAGCGCATCGGCCCGGCCTCCGGGCGCGACCTCGTCGTCGCCGGGACCGCCCGCCGCTGGGGCGAGCACCACCTCGGGCCCGTCCACGTCCGCTCGATCGCCTGCGGCGGCCTCCTGGAGACCACCGTCCAGCGCCTGCCCGGTGCGACCGCGTGGGTCCTGCCGGTCCCCGACTGGTTCGACTCCGCCGAGTCCCTGCCGTTCGCCGACGGCGTCACCGGCGTCCACCGGTCACGCCGCGGCGGCGACTCCGGCGAGCTCGCCGAAGTCCGCCTCTACCAGCCCGGCGACCGGCTGCGGCGCATCGACTGGCGCACCTCCATGCGCACCCGGGACCTGTACGTCAACGCGACCCTGTCCGAGCGCGACACCGACGTCACCCTGGTCCTCGACCTCCAGGTCGAGGCCGGGGTCTCCGGGGGCGTGGACGGCGCCGCCTCCATCGCCGACCTCACCGTGCGCGCCGCCGGGGCCGTCGCCTCCCACTACGCGCTCCAAGGCGACCGCACCGCCTGCATCGAGTTCGGCGCGCGCGGGCGCCGCATGCGGGCCGGGGCAGGACGGCGCCACGCCGCCGCCACCCTCCGCTGGCTCGCCTCGGTCGAGGTCCCGCCGGACCCGATCCCGCCCTCGCCCGAGCTGCTGCGCCGCCAGCTCGCCGGGCAGCGCAGCCTCAACGTCGTGTTCACGCCGCTGCTCACCGACCGCTCGATCGCGCTCGTCGCCGCCATCGCCCGCGCCGGGCGCCCCGTCCTGTGCGTCGACACCCTCCCGCCGCACGTCTCCCCGCCGCGCCGGACACATTGGACGCCGTACGCGGAGCGGCTGTGGCGACTGTCGCGCGACAACACCGTCATGGAGCTGCGCGACCTCGGCGTCGCCGTCGAACCGTGGCGCGGCTCGGCGTCCCTCGACGCCGTGCTCGCCGAACTCAACCGGAGGCGCTACCGATGAGCCCTCAAGCTTGCGAGTCATAGATGACTGACGTCCAGCGCGGCCTCCTCCAGGCCCTCCGCGACGGCGCGCGCGAGCGCGCCAAGGCCACCCGGTCCGGCTCGGTCACGTGGGCCCGGCGCGTCGCGCCCGCCCCGGTCCTGCTGCGGCTCCTGGTCGCCCTGACGCTCTTCACCGCCTCCGAGCTCGCGGTCCCGCCCGAGTGGGCCGGCGCCGGGCTCTACGTCGCCGTGGCCGCGCTCGCGGCCCTCGCAGCGGCCCTGGCCCCGGCCGGGCCCGCGACCCTGGTCGCCATCGCGTTCACGCTCGGCGCGTGGCTCCTCGGCGACGCGTTCGACGGCGACCGGTCTCCCACATTGTGGACGGCCACCGTCCTCGCCTGCCTGCTGTACACCGCCCACTCGGCCGCCGCGGTGGCGCAGCGTTTCCGAACGACTACCGCAATGGACGGTGAGATCATCCTCACCTGGGCGAAACACCTCGGACTGGTCCTGGCGTCGACTGTGGGCACCGCGCTGACCCTGGCGCTGTTCACCGCGTATTTCACCGGTCTCACCGCAGGTCTCGCGGTCGGCGCGGGCATCGTGGCCGCAGTCACCGTGATCTACGTCCTTGCGCGTTCACTACACAAGACCAGCTGAGCAGGGCCAGAATTGAACACGTGAAACGTATAGTCGTGATAGGTGCCGGTCACGTCGGTTTTTACGTTGCCGAACGCTTGAGCAAGCTGCTGAAGGGCGACATCAAGCGCGGTCAAGTTGAACTGATGGTCATCGACCCCAACCAGCACATGACCTACCAGCCGTTCCTGCCCGAGGCGGCCGCTGGATCCATCTCCCCGCGACACGGCGTTGTGCCGCTCCGACAGGCCCTCAAGCACTGCACCATCCTCACCGGTGCGGTCACCGAGATCAAGCACTCCGAGCGCAAGCTCATGGTGCAGCCGTTCGTCGGCCCCGCCCGCGAGGTCGAGTACGACGAGGTCATCGTCGCCCCCGGCTCCGTCACCCGCCCGCTCCCCATCCCCGGTCTGGCCGACACGGCCATCGGCATCAAGTCGATGGGCGAGGCGATCTGGTTGCGCAACCACGTGCTCCAGCGCTTCGACATCGCCGCCACCACCGAGGACCCCGACGTGCGCCGCAAGGCCCTCACGTTCCTCACCGTCGGCGGCGGCTTCGCCGGCGCCGAGACCCTCGGTGAGCTGGAGGACCTGACGGCGAACATCGTCAAGAACTACCCGATGCTCGACGCCTCCGAGATCAAGTGGTACCTCGTCGAGTACGCGAACAAGATCCTCCCCGAGGTCGGCCCCGAGATGGGCGCCTACGCGGCCCGCGAGCTCACCAAGCGCGGCGTCGACATCCGCCTCGGCACCACCCTCAAGTCCTGCGAGGGCGGCCACGTCGTCCTCACCGACGGCGAGGAGTTCGACACCGACACCATCATCTGGACCGCCGGCGTCATGCCCCACCCGCTGCTCAAGCAGACCGACCTGCCGATCGGCCCGCGCGGCCACCTGGAGTGCAACACGCGCCTCCAGGTCGCCAAGGGCGTCGAGGCCGGCAAGCACACCGTCGGCGAGGTCGTCGAGGGCGCCTGGGGCGCGGGCGACTCCGCCCAGGTCCCGGACACCTCGGACTTCCCGATGGACTGGTGCACGCCGTCCGCGCAGCACGCGGTCCGCCAGGCCCGCACGCTCGCCGACAACGTCTACCGCGCCCACGTCGGCCGCGAGCTGACGCCGTACGAGCACAAGTACATCGGCTCGGTCGCGGGGCTCGGCCTGTACAAGGGCGTCGCGAACACCTACGGCTTCAAGGCCAAGGGCCTGCTCGCCTGGCTCATGCACCGCGGCTACCACCTGTCGCGCGTGCCCGGGACCGGCCGCAAGGGCCGCGTCCTCGCGGACTGGATCGTCGGCTTCTTCACGAAGCGCGAGATGGTCCAGCTCGGCGAGATCCAGGCCGGCCGCGAGCCCTTCGAGGCCATCGCCGCAGGCACCGACCCCGCTAGGGCGGTCAAGTCCGTCGGATAGTCGTTACAGTTAGAGCACCACGGGTGTCCACCCGTGGTGCTCTGGCGTTGAGCGAGGTGGAAAACTGGTGTCCATGAGAGCACGTGTACTCGTCGTAGACGACGACCCGGCCCTGGCGGAGATGCTCGGCATCATCCTCCGGACCGAAGGCTTCACCCCCACCTTCGTCGTCGACGGCGAGAAGGCGCTCGCCGCGTTCAAGGAGCACCGCCCCGACATCGTGCTGCTCGACCTCATGCTCCCGGGCATGAGCGGGATAGACGTCGCCAAGGCCATCCGCGGCGAGTCGGGCGTCCCGATCGTCATGCTCACCGCCAAGTCCGACACCGTGGACATCGTCCTCGGCCTCGAATCGGGCGCCGACGACTACATAGTCAAACCGTTCAAGCCGAAGGAGCTGGTCGCGCGCATCCGCGCCCGCCTGCGCCGCGGCGACGACGTCACGCCCGAGCGCCTGGAGATCGGCAAGCCCGGCCTCCAGGTCCAGATCGACGTGCCCGCCCACCAGGTCACCCTCAACGGCGCCGAGGTCAAGCTGACGCCGCTGGAGTTCGACCTGCTCGTGGCCCTCGCCCGCAAGCCCCGCCAGGTGTTCACCCGGCAGGTCCTGCTGGAGCAGGTCTGGGGCTACCGCCACTCCGCCGACACGCGCCTGGTGAACGTCCACGTCCAGCGCCTGCGCGCCAAGATCGAGCCCGACCCCGAGCGCCCGCAGCTCATCCAGACCGTGCGCGGCGTCGGGTACAAGGCCGGACTCGGTTAAGTGAGCGGTGGGGAGGGCCGGGTGCGCGAGCGCCCGGTGTGGCTGCGACGGTTCTGGGGGCGCCTTGCCCGCTGGGCCGGCCGGGCCGCGCGGCCGCTCATCGACCGCTTCCGCGCCTCCCTCCAGCTGCGGGTCGTCGCCTCGACCCTCATCGCCTCCACGGTCCTGGTCCTCATCTTCAGCTTCGTGGTGGCCGGCTCGGTCACCTCCGGGCTCCTCGCCGAGCGTAAGGACACCGCGGTCGAGGAGACCCTGAACGCGGTCGAGCGCGCCGCCGAGCAGCTCGGCACCTACACCTCGTCCTCGGACAACTCGCTGGCCACGACCATGCAGCGGATCGTCAACGAGCTCGCCGAGGACCCCGTCTACGCGCCGGTGATCATGCTCCGGACCGCCGACGGGGACGTGGCCCGCTCGCACCCGGCCTCGGCTGACATCATGCCGTCCGAGGCGCTCCAGGCCGACGTCGCCGACCGCAAGACCGCGGCCCAGTACGGGAACTTCGCGATCGACGGGGAGGGCTCCAAGCCCTACCTCGTGGTCGGCTCGTACATCGACCTGAGCCTGGACTTCGAGCTGTACGCGTTCTACCCGCTCGAATCCCAGCAGGACGCCATCAGCCTCCTGCGGACCAACCTCGCCCTCGCCGGGGTCGCGCTCGTCCTCCTCCTCGGCGTCATCGCCGCGCTCGTCACCCGCCTGGTCGTGACGCCGGTCCGCGAGGCCGCCCGCACCTCCCAGCGCCTGGCCGCCGGGCTCCTGCACGAGCGCATGGAGGTCCGCGGCTCCGACGACCTCGCGCGCCTCGCCGGGTCGTTCAACCTCATGGCCGAGAACCTCCAGAGCCAGATCCGGCGCCTGGAGGAGATGTCGATGATGCAGCGGCGCTTCACCTCCGACGTCTCGCACGAGCTGCGGACCCCGCTGGCGACGATCCGCATGGCCGCCGACCTGCTGTACGACAACCGCGACGACTTCGACCCGGTCACCAAGCGCTCCACCGAGCTGCTCCAGCACGAGATCGACCGCTTCGAGGAGCTGCTCCAGGAGCTGCTGGAGATCTCCCGCTTCGACTCGGGGTTCGCGTCCCTCGAAGTGGACGCCGTGGACGTGGGGCGCATCGCCGACGACGTCGTCGAGGGCCTGTCCCACCTGGCGTCCGAGTGCGGCGTCGAGGTGACCGTGTCGCGGCCGAGGCGCCGCGTCATCGCCGAGGTCGACCCGCGGCGCGTCCAGCGCATCCTGCGCAACCTCGTCTCCAACGCCATCGAGCACGCCGAGGGCGGGCCGGTGCGGATCACCGTCGCCGAGTCGGACACGGCCGTCGCGGTCGCCGTCCGCGACCAGGGCGTCGGCCTCAAGCCCGGCCACGCCGACCGCGTCTTCGACCGGTTCTGGCGCGCCGACCCCTCCCGCAACCGCAAGACCGGCGGCACCGGCCTCGGGCTCGCGATCAGCCTGGAGGACGCGAAGCTCCACTCCGGGACCCTCCAGGCCGTGGGCGAGCCCGGCAAGGGCACGCTGTTCGTGCTCACGCTGCCGCTCCAGGCCGGGAACCGCGTCATCACCTCGCCGATCCCGCTGCGCCTGGACGGGCCGCGGAGCACCGGGAAGGAGGCCGCCCGTGCGACGCAGGACTAGCCTCGCCGCCGCGATCGCCCTGGGCACCGCCTGGGCCGCGGCCGCCTGCGGCATTCCTTCGAACAAGGACCCCGAGGTCATCGACGACGCGCCCACGAACTTCGGCGAGTCCTCGGGCACCGCCGCCGAGGTGTTCGAGCCGACCAGCGAGGCCGGCGAGACGGTCGGGAACTTCCTCAAGGCGCCCGCCGGGGACCCGGCCAGCCGCGACGACCGCCTCAACCTGTTCACCGCCTCGCACACCGAGCAGTTCTCCGACGCGGCCACGGGCATCCGCCTCCTCGACGACATCGTCATCTCCGTCGACGGCGGCAGCAACCCGATCGAGTCGGCGAACGTCACCGTCACCGGCACGATCATCGGCCTCTACCTCGACGACGGCTCGGTCCGCATGGGCACGCCGACCGCCTACGAGGAGACGTTCATGCTCAAGCGCGACGGCGGCCTCTCGGACATCTGGGAGTTCCAGAGCCAGCCGTCCCAGGTCACCCTGGACTACCAGCAGTTCCTCACGGCCTACACCGAGTCGCCCCTGTACTTCCAGGCCGACCAGTCCGAGCTCCTCGTGCCGGACCTGCGCTGGATCTACGACGACCTTGAAGCCGAGACCGGCCGCCGCCTCCTGCTCGACTGGCTGCTGCGCGGTCCTTCGGACCTCGTCGGCCAGTCGGCGCGCAGCGCGATCCCGACCGGGACCACCGGCAAGACCTCGCCGCGGGACGGCAGGGTCGAGGTCGACCTCCAGCTCGGCGAGCCGATCGACGACCGCGACGTGCAGGAGGCCATGGCCGCACAGGTCGCCTGGAGCCTCGGCCTCGCCGACGGGTTCTCGCTCATCGCCGACGGCGAGACCATCGCCGAAGGGACCCTTGAGAACTGGCGGGACTGGAACGCGATCCCCGAGAACCTCCCGCAGACCGCGTACTTCATCGCCGACGGCGCGGTGTGGGAGTACACCGCTGAAGGGGTCGTCACGACCACGGCATCGGCCGACCACCCGTGGGTCGGCTTCGCGGCCGAGGGCCTCAGGGAGGTCGCGATCGGCTCCGCCGACCAGCTCGCCGCGGTCGTCGCCGACAGCTCCGGCGACGTGCTCCAGACCGGCCCGACCGACGCCGCCCTCGGCGCCGTCACGGGCCTGGGGACCTCCCTGGTCGACCCGCAGTGGCACCCGGAGTCGGCGCTCATCGTCGTCTCCGACGGCGTGCCCACGGTCGTCGACCCGAACACCCGGACCGTGGTCCAGCCGTTCACGGTGGGGGAGTCGGTCACCGCGATGGCGCTCTCGGCCGACGG
The DNA here is from genome assembly GCF_003265355.1 of Glycomyces dulcitolivorans. Classification (GTDB taxonomy): domain Bacteria; phylum Actinomycetota; class Actinomycetes; order Mycobacteriales; family Micromonosporaceae; genus Glycomyces; species Glycomyces dulcitolivorans. Next base: position 28,067 of record NZ_QFRW01000306.1, read on the forward strand.
GCGGCGCCTCGCGTACGTCGAGGGCGGCCACGCCTGGGTCGTGCCCCTGATCGTCGACCTCGACCAGAACATCCAGACCGGCGAGCCGCGCCGCATCGGCACCGACGTCGAGGACGTCACCGACATCGCCTGGGGCTCCGAGAACTACCTGTGGGTCGCGGGGCAGCGCGGCAACGACACGCTGTTCAACATCGCGCTCGACAACTCCCGCACCATGGTCCAGCCGGGCACCTCGGGCCTGGTGTTCTCCGAGGTCGCGGCCAACCCGGCCGACCCGGTCGAGTCGAACCTCAACCGCGGCGACCCGGTCCTGGCCGTCGCGAACCAGACGCTGTACCGGATCCACACCGCCAGCGGGCCCGAGGGCGTGTCGAACGGGACCACGCCCGTGGGCGGCACCGCGCCGTTCACGGTCCTCCAGAGCGAATGAGAAAGGCCCGGGGCCGAAGCCCCGGGCCTGGAAAAGTCTGCCTGTCGCGTTACGCGTCGACGGTGAAGCCGACCGACCGCACGTTCGTGGCGGCGATCTCGACGTACGCGATCTTCTCGACCGGGACGATCACCACGCGGCCCTTCTCGTCGTCCAGGCGCAGGACGCCGCCGTCCTTCACGGCCTGGTCGATCGTGTCGGACAGGTCCTTCGGCGACAGCTTGCTCTCGACCACCAGTTCGCGGGGGGCGTACTGGACACCGATCTTGACCTCCACGGGCCCTCCTCAATCGCATTGCTCTGACGTTCAAGTCCGGTTGCAAGACTACTCGCGGCGACCCCCGGTCCACGGCACGGAGCGCTGCGCCGAGAGCGAACGGCCGCCCCCGAGAATTCACCTTCAGGGCGACTCAGACTTCGTCTTCCCTGGGGAAGTGCGAGATACCCCGCCAGGCGAGGGTGCTCATCAGCTGCACCGCCTCGTCCTTCGGGATCGCGCGGCCCGAGGCGATCCACTTGCGGGCCGAGACCTCGGCGGTCCCCAGCAGGCCCGTGGCCAGCAGTTCGGCGCGCGCCTTGTCCACGTGCGTGTCGGCCATGATCGTGTCGGCCATCGCCGCCACGCACTCGGCCTCCATCTTCAGCACCCGCTCGGCGACCTCGGGGTCGTTGCGCTGGTCGGACTCGAACACCAGCCGGAACGCCTCGCCCTGCACGTCGACGAACTCGAAGTACGCCCGCATCGCGCGGTTCACCCGCTCCTTGTTGTCCTCAGTGGACTGCAAGGCGTCGCGCACCTGCCCCACCAGCTCGGCCGCGCGGCCGTCCAGCAGCGCCAGGTACAGCTCCAGCTTCGAGGTGAAATGCTGATAGAGCACGGGTTTGGAGACCCCGGCGTTCTCGGCGATGTCGTCCATCGAAGTGCTGTGGTAGCCCTTCGAGACGAACACGTCCTGAGCGGCCCGCAGCAGCTGCGCGCGCCGTTCGCTCCTGGGCAGTCGGACCCGGCCCTCACCAGCGCTGTTCACTCCGGTACCTCTCTTCGGCTCATGTCGCCCATCCGTCAGTCGCGGGCACTTGCGACCCGAACGAAGTTTACGGAAACCTGAATACAGTCTCCCAGCGTACGGGGGCGACAAACGCGGGTTCGAGTCACTGGGCGCGCCACGGTACCTTGAGGGCGGGAATATGAAGGAGTTGTCTAGTGGTGTATGACCAGAACCGACCGGATGAGCAGCGTCCGAGCGGGGAGGAACGGGCAGCCCGCAGGAGGATCGGCAGGTCCTGGGGACCGCCGGCCGACGAGGGCGCCGAGACCGCCGACGCGGCCCGCCAGGGGATGGGTCAGGCGCCCGAGCAGTACCGGTTCGACCCGGACCGCGGACGGCGCCACCGCTACAGCGAGGACCCCACCGGACAGGTCCCGAACGTCCCGGTCGAGATGACCGAGACGGGCCCCATGGTCCCGGCCACCCGCCGCCCCTCGCCCGGCGAGCAGTTCGAGCCGATCCCCGCGGCCCCCCAGACCCCGCAAGGCCCCCAGGGCTTCCAGGCCGAGCAGGCCCCCGTGAACCCGTTCGCGCCGCCCGCGCCGGACCACGCCCCGCCGCACCAGGAGTACGCGCCGCCGCCCGCCCAGCAGTACGTCTCCCCTCAGCAACACGCCGCGCCCCCGCTCCCCCCGGCCCCCGACCACCAGGCCCCGCCGCCGATGGGCCCGCCGGCCCAGCAGTTCTACAGCGCCCCCGCCCAGGACTTCGGCGTCCCCCAGCAGCACCCCGGCTACAGCGCCCCGCCGCTGCCCGGCGACTACGCGCCCCCGCAGCCGACCCCCGCGCCGCCCGGCCCCAACCAGGAGTTCGTCCAACCCCCGGCACCCGAACCCCAAGCGCCGCAGCACTACAGCGCCCCGGTCCAACCGCAGCACACCGGCCCCATCGAGGTCCCGCAGGCCGCGGCCCCCAGCGCCCCGGTCTCGTTCGCCGCGCCCCCACAGCAGGAGTACGCGCCGCCCGCGAACCACCAGCGCCCCGCCCCGCCCGAACCGCAGGCCCCCAAGGCGGCCCC